>NZ_LDOS01000001.1:1012500-1178339 GCF_002077135.1 Metallibacterium scheffleri
AGGCGGTAGGTGGAACCCTTAGGCAAATCCGGGGGTTCATACACCGAGCACCGAGACGAGTCCCGCATGGGACGAAGTCACTGATGCCACGCTTCCAGGAAAAACCTCTAAGCTTCAGATGACGACGACCGTACCGCAAACCGACACAGGTAGGCAGGGTGAGAATCCCAAGGCGCTTGAGAGAACTCGGGTGAAGGAACTAGGCAAAATGGTACCGTAACTTCGGGAGAAGGTACGCCCGTGGCTGTGGTGACGTGCGTCACTGAGCAGCTGCGGGTCGCAGTGAACTGGCCGTTGCGACTGTTTATCAAAAACACAGCACTCTGCAAACACGAAAGTGGACGTATAGGGTGTGACGCCTGCCCGGTGCCGGAAGGTTAATTGATGGGGTCAGCGCAAGCGAAGCTCTTGATCGAAGCCCCGGTAAACGGCGGCCGTAACTATAACGGTCCTAAGGTAGCGAAATTCCTTGTCGGGTAAGTTCCGACCTGCACGAATGGCGTAACGACAACGGCGCTGTCTCCACCCGAGACTCAGTGAAATTGAAATCGCTGTGAAGATGCAGCGTTCCCGCGGCAAGACGGAAAGACCCCGTGAACCTTTACTATAGCTTCACGCTGAACGTTGAGTTCGTCTGTGTAGGATAGGTGGGAGGCTTTGAAGTGTGGTCGCCAGATCGCATGGAGCCAACGTTGAAATACCACCCTGATGTGCTTGACGTTCTAACCTCGACCCGTGATCCGGGTCAGGGACCGCGTGTGGTGGGTAGTTTGACTGGGGCGGTCTCCTCCCAAAGAGTAACGGAGGAGCACGAAGGTGCGCTCAGCACGGTCGGACATCGTGCACTGTGTGCAAGGGCATAAGCGCGCTTGACTGCGAGATCGACGGATCAAGCAGGTACGAAAGTAGGTCCTAGTGATCCGGTGGTTCTGTATGGAAGGGCCATCGCTCAACGGATAAAAGGTACTCCGGGGATAACAGGCTGATACCGCCCAAGAGTTCATATCGACGGCGGTGTTTGGCACCTCGATGTCGGCTCATCACATCCTGGGGCTGTAGTCGGTCCCAAGGGTATGGCTGTTCGCCATTTAAAGTGGTACGCGAGCTGGGTTCAGAACGTCGTGAGACAGTTCGGTCCCTATCTGTCGTGGGCGTTGGAGATTTGAGGGGGGCTGCTCCTAGTACGAGAGGACCGGAGTGGACGTTCCGCTGGTGTTCGGGTTGTCTCGCCAGAGGCATTGCCCGGTAGCTATGAACGGAAGTGATAACCGCTGAAAGCATCTAAGCGGGAAGCACGCCCCAAGATGAGATCTCCCGAGCCTCAAGGCTCCTGAAGGACCCAGGTAGACGACCTGGTTGATAGGCGCGATGTGTAAGCGCAGCAATGCGTTCAGCTTACGCGTACTAATGATCCGTGCGGCTTGATCATATAACCCCAAAGTGCTTCGCCTCGGCGTCACGCCGACCCAGAGTCACACTTGTCACTTCCCACCCCCTGCCGGGCCGGCGCTCTGAGCGCCGCCCGCTCCCCCTCCTTGGCGGCTACAGCGGTGTGGTCCCACCCGATCCCATCCCGAACTCGGAAGTGAAACGCACCTGCGCCGATGGTAGTGTGGCTCTAGCCATGCAAGAGTAGGTCACCGCCAAGGTCTTCATACCCCCAACGGGCCGATCAGTCGATCGGCCCGTCGGCTTTGGGGAACATCACATTGCAGCGTTGATAGTCCTGCGCGCGCAACGCGTACGGGGCTGTCTTAGGCCTGAATATATAAACTTGCAAGTATTGAAATTAAGCTTGATGAACCTCACTCAAGTGGCTGCGGCGTATCGCGCAGGCAGGCAAGTGAGTGTTCAGCCGTCTGCTGCCAGAGTTCGCCGCCGTCGCGATTCCCACGCGGCGACGCCCCCAACAGAAGATGGAGAATTGCATGAACAAGATCTTTGCTGCCCTTGCCTTGGCTGGTGTGCTTGCGCTACCGATGGTTTCCCATGCGGAAGACAGCGGCCTGTACGTCAATGGCTCGGTAGGTCAGGCTCGGTTCGGCCAGAGCTACTACGGCCGCCATCACATGGGCTATGACGCTAACCTCGGCTACCGGTGGTCAGTTGCTCCGGCATTTCAAGTCGGAGTCGAGGCTGGCTATGTGAATTTGGGTAATTATGGTGTGCGCTCGGTTTATCCGGGTGTCGCTCTGCCCGATGCCACGCTGCATGGCTGGACCCTCGGTGGAACCGCCAAATACGACATCACCAGTAACTGGTATGTCAGCGGCCGTGCTGGGCTGTTGCGCTGGAGCGGCCGCACTGCAGAGCCAATCGGAGGAGTTCCGGTTGCTTACAGCGGCAATGGTACGGGTTGGTACACCGGTGCAGGATTTGGCTACAACTTCAATAGCAACTGGAGCCTGGGCTGGAATTACAACTACTACCACGCCAGCAAGAGTGGCTTCCCGCTGTCGGGCAGCTTGACGTCAATCTCGGCTGAATACCGCTTTGGTGCGATGTAGCCGATGGAGTTAGTGCGCACTTGCGTGAGGTCAGTCGGCCTAATGCAGTGCATCTACGTATCGGCGGGGCAGCTTGCGCTGCCCCGCCGATATCATTTGGAGTTCCCAGGATTTTGTGGGGTTCTACCCCGATTTCACGGACACTTACGAAAAGGCTAATAGAGGCCATCAGGAGTGTTCATGGGGTGTCAGGGCGTGTCAGGTTTTTTGTGTGTGTGACCTTGCCCCCGAGAAACGTATCCCTTGCCGTGTGATTCACTCTACGCAAGGAGAACGACATGACGAAGACGACACGGGCGCGCTACACGCTCGAATTCAAGCAAGAAGCGGTGCGGCTGGTCGAAGGTGGACAAAGCCAAGCCTCCGTTGCCAAGACACTGGGGTTGGTCGAGCAAACGCTGTTCAACTGGGTCAAGGCAAGCCGGCAAGGCCGTCTTACTGGCGCTGACAGCAAACCGGTGAGCACCGAACAGATGGAGATTACCCGTCTGCGTGCCGAGCTGGCGCGGGTCAAGATGGAGCGCGACATCCTGGGAAACCGCCCACGCGACTCGCCGCGTCCCGGATGCATAGAAACAAGCATGGTCTAAGCTTCGACTGCGCTGGGCAGTGGCCGCTTGCTTTTTGGAGGCATTTGACCCCGTGAGAAAACATGGCCCAGGGGAAGCTGCGGACCAAGCTGTGGTGGCGCCTCGTGTGACCCCGTTTAGGAAATTGATCTGATCCGAGTCCCCGTCCGGCGCACTCAACCTCGGAGGAAATCATGTCCAAGCGATCTGAAAGGCCAACCGGACTGCCCGTCATCCATGAGCGTGCGGCCGGCATCGACGTCGGCTCGCGCTTCCATGTTGTTGCTGTGGCGCCCGATCTATGTGAGGAACCGGTGCAGACGTTCCAGGCGTTCACCGGCGATCTGGAGCGTATGGCGAAGTGGCTAACGTCGGTAGGCATCGCGACGGTTGCCATGGAATCCACCGGTGTGTACTGGATGCCTGTCTACGAGGTACTCGAGAGCCATGGCATTGACGTCATCGTTGCCAACGCCCGTGATGCCCGAAGCGTCCCTGGCCGCAAGAGCGATGTGAACGACGCGCAGTGGCTTCAGCGGCTCCACGCTTGCGGTCTGTTGCGCGCCAGTTTCCGGCCTGGGCAAGACATTGCCGCGTTGCGCGTCTATCTGCGGTTGCGCGAGCGGCTTACCGACTTCGCGGCGTCGCACATCATGCACATGCAGAAAGCGATGACGCTGATGAACTTGCAGTTGCAGCACGTTGTCTCCGACGTCACCGGCGCGACGGGCATGAAGATCATTCGCGCGATCGTCGGCGGAGAGCGTGATCCGGCAATACTCGCTGCAATGCGAGATATCCGCTGCAAGGCGGACAACGAGAAGGTTTGCGCTGCGCTGGTTGGCAACTACAGGTCGGAGCACGTCTTCGCGTTGACTCAGGCCCTGAAACTCTACGACTTCTACCAGGCCCGCATCGCCGAATGCGACTCCGAGGTCGAGCGTGTTTTGGCAATGTTGAGTGCTGACAAGTCAGCGCCCGCTGAGCCGCTCAAGAAGCCGCGACACAGGACGATCCAGCCCAACGCGATGAGCTTCGACACGCGTCCCGTTCTCTACCAAATAACGGGCGTCGATCTCACGCAGATCCATGGCGTCGGCCCCTACTTGGCCCTGCGGATGGTCGCTGAGTGCGGTACCGATCTCAGTCGATGGCCAACAGCCAAGCACTTCACGTCGTGGTTGACCTTGTCTCCCGGGTGCAAGATCAGCGGCGGCAAAGTTCTGTCGTCGCGTACGCGCAAGACCAGTAATCGCCTCAGCGCGCACCTTCGCCTCGCGGCCGTCACGATCGGTCGCACAAGCACAGCATTGGGGGCGTTCTATCGTCGACTATCCGCTCGTGTTGGCAAGGCCAAGGCCGTCACGGCAACGGCCCGCAAGATTGCCGTGCTGCTCTACAACGCCATGCGCTTCGGCATGAACTATCAAGACCCAGGAGCCGACAGCTACGAGCGCAAGTACCGTGAGCGAGTCGTCAAGCAGCTGCATCGGCGCGCGGCTGAGTTCGGCTTCACGCTGCAGCAGGCTCCGGCGATGGGTGTTTCTTAGGAAAGCGACGGCGTACTTCGCGAAAGGTGCGAAGTGAAGTACGCCTTCATCCAACGGCATCGGCAGGAGTGGCCGATCACCGTGCAGTGCCGGGTGCTGCGGGCCAGCGTGAGCGGCTATCACGCGCATGTGGCACGCCAGGCCAGCATCGCACCGCGACGTTTCCTGAGCGACGAGGCGCTGCTGGTGCATATCAAGGCGGTCCACCGCCAGAGCCGCGGCAGCTACGGCCGGCCACGTATCTGGCGAGAGCTGCGCAACGATGGCGTGCGCGTGGGTAAGCAGCGGCTGCAAACGCTGATGCAGAAACACGGCATTCGCGCCAAGGGCAAGAAACGGTTCAAGGTCACCACCGACAGCAACCATGACTTGCCGATCGCGCCCAACCTGCTCAACCGTCAGTTCACCGTGGCCGCTCGGGACAAGGTGTGGGTCGGTGATATCACCTACATCCCCACCGACGAGGGCTGGCTGTTCCTGGCCGTGGTGATCGACCTGTTCAGCCGCCAGGTGGTGGGCTGGTCGATGCGCGCGGACATGACCCGCACCATCGTCATCGATGCGCTGCGCATGGCGTGGTTCAAGCGTCATCCGGGCAAGGACGCCGGCCTGATCTTCCATAGCGACCGCGGCAGTCAGTACGCCAGCGACGACTTCCGCAATGTACTCAAGGATTACGGCATCACCGCCTCGATGAGCCGCCGTGGCAACTGCTGGGACAACGCGTGCAGCGAAACACTGTTCGGTTCACTGAAGGTGGAGCGCCTGCACGGACAACACTTCGCCACACGTCGCCATGCCAAGGATGAAACGATCGCCTGGCTGCTCTGGTACAACCAGTCCCGACTACACTCCACTTTGAACTACCTCAGCCCGATGCAGTTCGAGCAACACTGGCAAATCCAGCAGGCAAACCAAGCCTGACCCTCACTACGGTTATGGGATACGAAATCCGGGGGCAAGGTCACTGCGGCCTTCCCCGCCTTCTTCGTCTTGCTTGGCATACATGCTCTGGTTCGTCATGGTATGCCTCACACACAAAATTTTTGACAGGCTCGTGTTCATGTCGAAGCGAAGAAAGTTCAGTGCGGTTTCAGCATCCAGCCACGGTCTGGGTCTTGAACCGTGCTGCACCCAATGTCGTGCGCAATCGTTGCGCCTCCGCGCGTGCCGCATCAGCATAGTCGGCGCCACTGCTGGCATATAGCACTGCACGCGAAGCGCTGACCATGAGACCAGTACCCGATGGCGTGCTGCCGCGCAGGACGACTTCTTCAGCATCACCGCCTTGTGCGCCGACGCCAGGCACCAGCAGCGGCATGTCACCTACCAGTGCGCGCACTTGCGCCAGTTCGGCCGGATAGGTAGCACCTACTACCAACGCGCAATTGCCGTGAGTATTCCAGTCTCGTGCGGCGCGCAGCGCCACATGCTGGTACAGCGGCTTGCCGTCGACCAGCAAATCCTGCAAATCGCGTGCACCGACATTCGACGTGCGACACAACAGAATCGCGCCGCGGTCGGCGCGCTGCAGAAATGGCGCCAGCGCATCTCCGCCCAGATAGGGGTTGATGGTGACCGCATCGGCCTGGTAACGATCAAACGCTTCGCTCGCGTAATACGCGGCGGTTGAACCGATATCGCCACGTTTGGCGTCCAGGATCACAGGTACGCCCGGGTGCCGTGCGTGGATATGAGCAATCAGGCGTTCGAGCGCATCCTCGGCACGGTTAGCCGCGAAGTGCGCAATTTGCGGCTTGAAGCAGCACACCAGATCAGCCGTGGCGTCGACGATATTGCTGCAGAATTCGAACAGCGCATCGGGTCGTCCACGCAGCGCGACCGGAAAGCGCCCTGGTTCAGGATCAAGACCGACACATAGCAGGGAGTCGTTGCGTTGCCAGGCAGCAGCAAGCTGTTGCATGAAAGTCATGAATTGCACGGGTGTGGCAGGGAAGCATCAAGGATAGTCGCAGCGCGGAACGACGACCACCCACAACGCCAAGGGCACACCGATGATGCCTGTTGGCGCGCAGATCGTCACATGCACCTCGCATCAGAGTTGATGTGCTCGCGCAAATGCCTCAGGTGCACCCCGGATGCACGAAATGCCTCAGGGGAGTTGATGGCGTTCATTCTCGACCACCACGAACTCTCCTTCAATCACCGTGCCACTGTTCTCCGCAGCCGCATGACGCGAAACCGCTTGGCGTGGGCGGAGGACGCGCCGCACCAGCCAGGCCAAGCCGAACAGCAACACCGCGGCAACCACGATCACAGCGCCGAACAGAAGTGCGATCACCGCCAGCGCAGCCAGTGCCAGCAGCCACAGGATGCGTGCCAGCGTGCTACGCGGCGGATTGATGATGAATACGCGCGAACGCATGGCGAAGGCTCCGTGCAAAAATGGCCGTTTGGCGAACGGCAAGATACGCATGGTGCACCAAACCGATGAACGGCGCCTGTGTCTTTGGCACGAGATTCCCGATGGTGGTGCGCTGGCGCTGGATGCGCTGACCGCGCTGGGCGGCGCGGATATTCTCTTGACGCGCGCGGGCGGGCGGGTTGCCGCGTTCTTCAATGTATGTCCACACGCGGGTCGACGCCTGGATTGGGCGCCTGGTGAATTCCTGCTGCAGGATGGGGTGTTGACCTGTGCCGCGCACGGCGCCAGTTTCGCTGCATTGACCGGTGCATGCCGTGGCGGCCCATGCCGTGGCGAGGCGTTGAAGCCGGTAGCGATCGAGCGCCGCGGCGACGAGTTGTGGCTGGCTAGCGACGACGCAATTTAGCTAAAACGCCTTGTACAGCAAATCCACGCCGACGATGGTGGTAAGCAGATACACCAGCGTCAGCGGCAGGCCGACGCGCAGATAGTCCTTGCCGCGATAGCCGCCAGGTCCGGCCACCATGGTCAGCGCCGGATGCGCAGAACTAATCAAGAACGTATTGGATACCGACATCGCGGTGATCAGGATGTAAGCCGTCGGATTGCCGCCCGTGGCCAGCGCGATATTGATCGCGATCGGCACCATCACCACGGTTGCCCCAACGTTCTGCATCACCTGCGACAGCGCCAGCGCCAGCACCGCCACGCTGGCCTGAATGCCCCATTGAGGCAGGTGACCGATGTGCACCATCAATTCCTGTCCCAACCAGGATCCGGCGCCCGTCTGATCCATGGCCCAGCCCAGCGGCATCAGGCTCGCGGTGATGAAAATGGTCTTCCAGTTGACTGAGCGATAGGCTTCGTTGGGCGTGATCACGCCAGTGGCCAGCATGCCCGCGGCGCCAACCCAGAATGCCACCTGCAGCGGCAACAGTTCGGTCAGCGCCAGGAACTTGGCCAACAGAAAGAAGAACAGTGCTTCGCGGATCTTCCCGGGCCGTGCCTCTTCCTGCGGCACGTCGGTCACCACGACGATGTCGTGTTCCTCGCGTGGCGTCGTCAAGTCGGTCCAGGCGCTGTGCAGCACCAGCGTGTCACCGCCGCGCAGGCTCACGTTGCGCACATCATCGCGAAATACCTTGTCGCCGCGATTCACCGCCAGCACCGAGATCCCATAGCGTTTGCGCAAGTGCAGATCGTTCACGGTCTGCTTGATGAAGCGCGAACTGGGCGGCACCACGGCCTCGGAGATGCCTGCGCGCGTGGTATTGAACATGTCCGACAATTGGCGCAGTCGCGGTGACACGCGACACTGGTGCGCGTTGGCGAAGTTGCCGATGGACTCGCGTGGACCCATCACACCCAGCACCGTGCCCACCCAGATCATGCTGTCGGCGGGTGGCGATAGACGCGATTCGTTGCCGGTCTTCATCGCCAGAATCAGCGGCGCGCCGGGCAATGCTTCCGTCTCGACCACGCTCATGCCAACCAGCGGGCTATCGGCGGTGACAATCAATTCCAGCACATCGCCATCGATGCCGTAGGTCTCGGCGAAATAGCTCTCGGTGCGCGTTGGCGTGGTGGTGCTGGTGTCCTCTGGCGCATGCTTGAACAGCTTGTCGGTGAACAGCCAGAAAAATCCCACGCCCATCACCGCCAGTACCACGCCGATCGGGGTGACGGTGAACATGCCGAACAATGGAATGGTGTTGGCGCCCGGTGGCAAATTGCGGTTGGTGCTCTCGATCAGGCCATTGAGGATGATCAGCGGCGTATTGGCGATCAACGTGGTGTTGGTGCCCGTCAGGATCACGCAGGCCATCGGCAGCAGCAGCTTGGACAACGGCACCTTGCTGCGCGTGGATACGCGCGAGGCCACCGGGATCATCAGTGCGGCCAGCGCCTGGCTGGGGATGATCGAGCTCAGCACCGTCGTGACGCTGTTGATGACGACCAGCAATCGCCACTGCGCACCCTGCGCCGCCTTGAGGATCACCGTGGCCACGGCGTTGAGCGCGCCGGTTCGATCCAGGCCGACGCCCATGATCATCACCGCCAGAATCGCCTGCACACCGGAGTTGGCGAAGCCCTCGAATACCTGCTGCGTGGGGATCAGTCCGGTAACACCAATGACCACCAGCACCAGAATCGCGGTGATGTCCGAGCGCACCCACTCCAGCGCCAGCATCAGTACGGTGAACACGACCAGGCCAAGGACCAGAATCATTTCCGGCGTGAGCTGCATGACCCCTTGCACGTCGATCGCTTCCTTCAGTCAGTCGGCTTGATGGCGGAACAGGAAATCCCACACGCCGTGGCCCAGGCGCAGGCCGCGCTGCTCGAAACGCGTGGCGCTGCGCCAAGTCGGCCGCGCCGCAGCCATGCCGGCGCCGACGCAATTGCTCCAGCCCGGCGCGGCGTCCAGCACCGCGAGCATGTGCGCCGCATAGTCGGCCCAGTCGGTGGCCAGGTGCAACAGCCCGCCCGGTGCCATGCGGCTGGCCAGCAACGCGATGAACTCCGGCTGGATCAGGCGCCGCTTGTGGTGGCGCTTCTTGTGCCATGGATCGGGAAACCAGATGCGCACTTCATCGAGGCTGGACGCTGCCAACTCATCGCGCAGCACCTCGACGGCGTCATGCGAGTAGAGGCGCGCGTTATTCGCGTTCGCTGCGGCCAGCGCATTGAGCAGGCGCCCTACGCCGGGGCGGTGCACCTCGATGCCAAGATAGTCACGTGCGGCATCGGCTGCGGCACTCGCGGCCATGGCCTCTCCATTGCCAAAGCCGATCTCCAGCACGCGTGGCGCGTGGCGCCCGAATAACTGATCGAGGTCGCGGAGCTGGCCGGTGTAATCAAGGCCATAGCGCGGCCAATGCAGCGCGAAAGCACGCCGCTGCGCCGGGGTGATGCGGCCCTCGCGACGCACGAAGCTGCGGATCGGCCGCGTTTGCGCGCCCGAGGTATTTGCGACTTGCATGCTCACCCGACCATGCCGTCGATCGGGCTGGACGCACTGGCGCAGCGCTTGCGCGGAATGCGCCCGGCGCGGTAGGCATCGCGTCCGGCCTGCACCGCGGCGCGCATCGCGCGCGCCATCAGCAGAGGATCGCGCGCGCCGGCAATCGCCGTATTCATCAGCACCCCGGCGCAGCCCAGCTCCATGGCGATGGCGGCATCCGATGCCGTGCCGACGCCGGCATCGACGATCACCGGCACCTTGGCGTTTTCGATGATTTCCAGCAACGTGTAGCGATTCTGGATACCGAGTCCCGAACCGATCGGCGCCGCCAGCGGCATGATTGCCACGCAGCCGATGTCCTCCAGACGCCGTGCCAGTATCGGATCATCACTGGTGTACACCATCACCTCGAAGCCTTCCGCCACGAGTTGCTCGGCGGCGGCGAGCGTTTCGATCACGTTGGGGAATAGCGTCCGCGCATCACCCAGCACTTCAAGCTTGATCAGGGTATGGCCATCAAGCAATTCACGTGCGAGACGACAGGTGCGTATCGCTTCGGCCGCGTCGTAGCAGCCGGCGGTATTGGGCAGCAGGGTGTAGCGCGTCGGCGGCAGCGCATCGAGCAGATTGGGTTGCGTCGCGTCTTGCCCCAGATTCATGCGCCGCACGGCGAAGGTGACGATCTCGGCGCCGGCCGCCTCGGTGGCCAGACGGGTCTCGCGCAGATCCTTGAATTTGCCCGTGCCGGTGAGTAGGCGGGAGTTGAACTGACGCACGCCGATCTGCAGCGGGTCGTCACAGGCATGGGCGGGCATCGGCGCGGACTCGGGTGACGCGAAGGTCGCTCATTGTCGCGCAGCCGCGTGCAGCACGGAACAGGCTTTGGCTACACGAAGTCATGTGCTCAGCAGGGAGCCAGCCAATGCAGCACGCCGGCATGGACCAGGCGCTCGATATCGGTGGCCGGCGCGGTCAGCAGCATCGGCGTGGCCTGTGCGCCAGGGACCAGCGCAGCGGTGGCATCGCGGCCATGGCTCTTGACCCTGTACATGGCAAAATCGGCCAATTCGATGCTGCCGCCGAGATCGCGCTCGCGCAGCGTGGGCAGCAGAGGCCAGTGCGAGATGCCCAGCGAGCAGGTCACCTGCACATCGTTGAGTGACGGGTCACTGAACCGGTGCGCGCGTACCGCGAGGCGTATGCGCTCGCCCAGCATCAATGCACGCTGCGCATCGAACCCCGGCAACAACAGCAGGAATTCCTCGCCGCCCCAGCGCAGCGCCATATCCTGCGGTTCCTTGAGGCGCTGGATCAGCATCGCCACTTCGCGCAGCACGACATCGCCCACAGCGTGTCCGTAACGGTCGTTGATGCGCTTGAAATGGTCCAGATCGATCAGGATCACCGCCAGACGCGGCTGGCGCCGCAGTTCGTGCCAGCTTTGTGCAAGCAGGCGCCGGTTGCCGAGGCCAGTGAGTGGATCGCTCAGGCTTTCCGCGGTCAGCGCGTCGTTGGCCTGACGCAGGCGCTGATTGGCGCGACGCAGTTCCTCGGTGCGCTGCGCGACCAGCGCTTCCAACTGTTGCTGTTGCTGCATCTGGCGCTGCCAACGCCAACGCGCGGCCAGCAGCAGCAGCGCCACCAGCAGCAGTCCTGCCAGGACTTGCAGCCAGCGCCATTCGTACCAGTACGCGGGAATCGCGATCTGCAGCGTCGCAGGCGCCGACCATGCATTGTGGTCGACGCGTGCCTGCACGGCGAAGCGGTAGCGCCCGGGAGGCAGGTGGGTGTACCAAGCCACGCGGCGTGCGCCGGCCGCGATCCAGGCGTTGTCATAACCGGTCAGGCGATAACGAAAATTCAGTGCCGCGGCGTTGTTCAGATATGGCGCGGTGTATTCGATCTCGACGTTGCGTGCGCCCAGCGGTATGCGCGTTGTCGCACCCGTTGCATACCAGGCTTGTACGTGATGCAGGCGCTCGATGCGTGGCGTGCCTGGTGCCGGTGGCGCCCGCACGGCGGCCATATCCAGCGCCAGCGCGCCGTTGATCGAGGGCAGCCACAAGGTGTCGCCGACGCGCAGCATGCGTCCGCCGCCGCCGCCGTTGCAGCAGCGCGTGCGCTCTTCGCTGCCGATGCGGTTGTTGCCAGTCAGCACCCGCTGCGCGCGGATGCCTGGAGCCGCGGCCGGAGGCTGCAGCAGCATGCGCAACGGCACACGCCACACCCCTTTGATGCTGGAGAAGTAAACCTCGCTGCCGTGTGACGCGAAGGCCCAGGCATTGTCCGTGGGTAGACCGTCCTGTTGCGTGAGCAGCCGCAGATGGCCGTTGCGCAACAGGCCAAGCCCGGCATCAAGCGTGGTCAACAGCAGCGTGTCGTGATCGAGCCAGCCCAGCGAAGTCACGAAATGCCCGCGCAGCGGCATTGCCCATGCGGGTGCCGAGATGTGCCCGGCACGCAGCTCGCGCACGCCATCCTCGGTGCCCAGCAGCAATGCCCCATTGGCCAGCGGCAGCAACGCGCGGATGCGCGCCGCCGCGCTGCCGGGACTGGCGCCATAGCGTGTCAGCGCGCCGGCCTGCAGCCGGTACAGGCCACCCTGGGTACCGAACCAGTACGTTCCGCGCGGGTATTCGTCGATCAGGTTGATTTGCCAGGCACGCAGCGGTGCCAGCACCGGTGGCAGGCTCAGCCTGCCCTGACGCCACAGCGCCACGCCACCGCGCGTGCCGATCCACAACGCGCCCTGCGCGTCACGATACAGCGAATAGACGCCGGGATTGGGCAGGGCGCCGGCCGGCACCAGCGTGGTTACCTTGCCATCGGCCAGCTTGCTCAGACCGCCATTGGTGCCGATATCGATGCTGCCGTCTGCGCCGGCAGCCAGTGTCCACACGAAGGGATCATCGAGGCCGGCATCCTGTCCATAGCGCGCGGTCCAACTGTCGGCCACGCGGTACAGCGACTGCGTGTGGCTGCCCAGCCACAGATTGCCGTCGCGATCCTCGAAGATCGCATCGATCCAGGGATTCGGCGGAAAAGTCCCCTTGGCGATTTGTTCCACGCGGCCATCGGGATAGCGCCGGTACAGGGCGGCGATGCTGCCGATCCACAGGTTGCCGGCGCGATCACACAGCAGGCTCTGGATGTCGATCGTGGCCAGTCGCGGCAAAGGTGGCCGCGCACTGAAATGCTGGCCATCGAACTGCAGCAGGCCGGCGCTGGTACCCACCCACAGTCGCCCCGCATCCCAGGCCAGTGCAGTCACGCGGCGGCTTGCGCCGGCGGGCAGCGCAAAGCACCGGGTGTGGCCTGCGTTATTGCGGCACAGCCGGTTCAGGCCGCCAGCCCACAGCACGTCGCCCTGGCGCAACAGCGCGAAAAATGGCCCGGCAAGGCCGGCGATCGGTTGCAGGCGGCCGTTGCGCCAGATCCCCACGCCGGCAGCCGTGGCCAGCAGCGGCTGCCCCTGCGCGTCACCGCGGATGGCGTAGATCGCCGCGCTGGGCCAATGTTCGAAGTCGCCGCGATATTCGCGCACCAGATGCTGGCCGGTGCCAAACCAGACCGCGCCCGCGGCATCGGCCCATGCGGCATCGACCATGCTCAGGTCGACGCCGGTGTTGCCGCGTTCATAACTCTGAAAGCGCTGGCCATCGAAGCGTGCGACACCGTTCTGCGTGCCCAGCCAGAGGAATCCGTCGCGATCCTGGGTGATGCTCAGCACGCTGATCTGCGGCAAGCCGTGCGCGCTGCTCCAGTTGTTGAGCACGTAATCGCGGAAGCGCGTGTTGGCGTCCAGCGCGTGGCTGGCCGGCGCCGACATCAGCAGCACCAGCAGCAGCGCGATCCACGCCATGCCGCGCCGGCCGACGATGGCGCGGATGGGCTGAGGCAAGCGTTCCTGTCTGGCGGCACCGGGCATCGTCACGAACCGTTTGCGGCTGGGGGCATAATAGCCATGCCTGAATTCATGCAAAGCCCATGCCGTGAGCGGATACAGTCCCAGCAGCGAACCTTTCACCCTGCAGCGCGATTGCGCGGCGGTACATGTGCCACATGGTGCCGCGGTGACGCTGCCAGCCGGTCAAACGGGCTACATCACCCAGGCGCTGGGCGCCAGCTTCACCGTGGTGGTCGATTACAACTTGTTCCGTATCGCCGGCAAGGATGCAGACGCGCTGGGCAAAACACCGCCGCCGCCGATCGAGGTGCCCGCTGGCGCGGGTGATGCCGACATCGAACGCCTGGTCTGGGACCAGTTGCGCACCTGCTTCGATCCGGAGATCCCGGTCAACGTGGTCGATCTGGGCCTCGTTTACGAGGTGACACTGACGCCGCTGCCCGAGGATGCCGGACGCAAGGTCGCCGTGCGCATGACCCTCACCGCGCCTGGTTGCGGCATGGGCGACATCCTCGTCGATGACGTGCGCAGCAAGCTGGAGCTGATTCCCACGGTGGCCGAAACCGATGTCGAACTGGTGTTCGACCCGCCCTGGAACCACGCCATGATGTCCGACGCCGCGCGTCTGGAAACCGGCATGATGTGATGCGCCGAGGCGCCCCGGCGTCACGCGCTTGCCACTGGATGCATCCGCGCTGGCATGGGTACACGACACATCCTCCCCCGTACGCAAGGACTGGCACCATGCAGTTCGCCCTGGGCAGCACCAATCAGGCCAAACGCCGCGCGGTGCGACTGGCCACGGGTTGCGAACCGATCTGCGTGTCGGTGCCCTCGGGTGTCGCGAGCCAGCCGTTGCGCGTGGAGGAAACCGTGCGTGGCGCCATGGCGCGTGCGCGCAGCGCACTGGCGGCAGCGCCCGGCGCGGACATCGGTCTGGGCCTGGAGGGCGGCGTCGATTACGACGACCGGCTCACGCATCACTGGTATCTGGTGTCGGTGTGCGCGGCCTGGGATGGCCGCATGCTATACGTGGCGCATGGCGTGCATATGCCTTTGCCGGACGGCGTCGGTGCGCGCTTGGCTGCAGGTGGCGTAGAGCTGTCGGAGGTCATGGACGCGCTGTTCGGTCGCGTCGGCAGCAACCACGACGAGGGCGCCTACGGCCTGCTCAGCGCGGGGCGCATCACGCGCGACGGGGTGTTTCGCGATGCGGTGATCGCCGCGTTGACGCCTTTTCAGAACGTTTTGTATCGCGCGCAGGCCGGGGACTGATCCCGGTGATGGTCGATCCTGCAGACCTGGGACCGTTGCCGCACGCTGCCGGATTCCTCAATGTGCGGACGGATTCCACAGGCCCGCAAGCCGGACTCTGGCGCGTGTGCTGGCCGGCAGCAGCGACACGCCAGCAGCCACAAGCAAAACAGCGCCTAGCCAGGGGCCAAGGGTGTCACGGGTGAGCCAGCGCAGCGCAGCCGACACCAGCAAGAACGCAAACGCCAGCGCGATATAGCCGCTCGACACGCGGGCTGGCGTGCCGGACGTAGCCTGCAATCGGGAGCGCGGTGGCAGCAAGGCCGGCAACCCGTACATGCAGGCAAACAAGGCGAACGCAGCAACTTGGGGCGCCTGTGCACTGGGCCCTTCCAGCCACAGGCTGGATAAAGTCCACGCCGCGAGTGGCGGGATGAGCAGCATCAGCAAGCCGCCAACGACCAGCGTCCAGATCGCGTGATCCGACGACTCATGCCGCAGCTTGCGCAGGCCCCGCCACCAGAACGCAGTCGCGGCGCATGCCGTGAGCGTCAGGATGATCTCGATCGGGGCATTAGGGGTTGGCATGCATGGACGGGCTCCGCGTGCGAGCGAGCGATGCGCGGACACGCTACGCCGCGATCGCGGCCTGCGCAAATGTGGTGCACGGCCAGATGGACTGCGGTGGAGCAATGGTGGCGAGCGCGTGACGCACGCCACCGGGTGTGCATTGGGTGAGCGTGCGCTTACTCGGCGCGCAGCTCGCGCCCTTCCTCGCGGTGGTGCGCAGTGAGTTTTTCCTTGTGCTTGCGCAACTGCGCGACCAGCTTGTCCAGCAGCGTGTCGATCGAGGCGTACATGTCGCCATCGCTAGCCTCGGCGTGCAGAGTGCGGCCGGCGGCGGCCAGGGTGGCCTCGGCGCGCTGTTCAAGCTTTTCCACGGAAAGAACCACGGCGAGCGAGGTGACGTTGTCGAAGTATTTGTCGAGTTTCTTCAGGCGATTCTGCACATGGTCGCGCAGTGCCTGGGTGACTTCGATCTGATGGCCGCTGATCTGGATTTGCATGGTGCTCTCCATTTGTCATCGTGGGCGCGCTGGTCGTCGTGGCGTCCAGCCCGCGCGCTTGGGCCGGGCGCAAGCCTGCAGTGAATGGGTGGGGACGCTCCTTGCCGGTTCAACCGGCGCGTTGTCGCTCGGATGAGCTGGGAATGCGCAGCGCTTCGCGGTACTTGGCCACGGTACGCCGCGCCACCTGAATGCCGCGTTGGTTGAGCTCGGTGGTCAATGCCTGATCGGACAGCGGCCGCCGCGGGCTTTCCGCGTCCACCAGTTTGCGGATCAGCGCCTGCACGGCAGTGGCCGAGGCCGCGCCGCCATCGTCGGTGGACACGCCGCTGGAAAAGAAATACTTGAACTCGAAGGTGCCGCGTGGGGTGCGCAGGTACTTGCGCGTGGTCACGCGCGAAATGGTGGATTCATGCATGCCGACTTCCTCGGCGATCTCGCGCAGCACCAGCGGGCGCATGGCCTCCGGGCCGAAGTCGAGGAACGCGCTCTGCTGCCGCACGATGGCTTCGGCCACGCGCAGCAGGGTATCGGCGCGCGCCTGCAGGCTCTTGATCAGCCAGCGCGCTTCCTGCAGCTGGCCCTTGAGGTAGGCCGCGTCTTCACGCCGCGCACGCGCGATCAGGCCGCAATAGTGGCGATTGAGGCCAAGCTTGGGCTGGTTGCCCGCGGCCAGACGCACCTGCCAGCGGCCGTGCTCGCGCAGCACGTAGGCATCGGGCGCGACGTATTCGACCGCGGGCGCGCCCAGCGCCGCGCCGGGGCGCGGATCCAGCGTGCGGATCAGCGCCGCGGCTTCGGCCACGGCTTCCGGCGGCGCCTGCAGGCTGCGCGCGATGCGCGCGAAATCGCGCTTCGCCAGGGTTTCCAGGTGCTCGGCGATCATTGCCTGCGCCAGATGCAGGTGCTCGGTGTCGGCCGCCATGCCGCGCAACTGCGCGGTCAGGCAATCGCGCAGGTCGAGGCTGGCCACGCCTGCGGGATCGAGCTGCTGCAGGCGGTGACGCACGGCTTCGATCTCGTCTAGTCCCATGTTGGGTTCGCGCAGCGCAGCCTGCACGGAGGCAAGACCCTCGCGCAGGTAACCGTCCTCATCCACGGCATCGATCAGCGCCAGGGCGATGGCAAGATCGCGCGCTGACAGGTTGAGCAGGTTGACCTGGTGCAGCAGGTGCTCATGCAAGCTCACCGGCGCGGCGTCCTGCGCCTCGAAACCGTCGTCATCGTCATGGCCGGCGCCGTTGCCGTAGGACGTGGCGCCGAATTCCTCGCCGTCCCAGGCCTCGCTGCCGCGGTCGTCGCTGCGTTCGTCGGCAGCACGATCATCCTGGCCAGCGCCATCGCTGCGCATTTCGCCGAACTCGATGCTGTCGCCAGCGCCAGCGCCAGCGTCGGCGTCGGGGGTGGCGACCTCGGCGGCCGTGCCGTCAGCGACTTCCACTTCGGATTCGTCCACGCCCTCGCCGTCGAGCTCGAGCAGGGGATTGGATTCGGCCAGCTCGCGCAGCTCGGTTTCCAGTTCCAGCCGCGAAAGCTGCAGCAGGCGGATCGCCTGTTGCAGTTGCGGCGTGAGGGTGAGCTGCTGGTTGAGCCGCAGCTGCAGGCCTGGCTTCATGCGCGCCTTCTGCGTGTGAATGATCCCGATTGCATCCTAGCGCCCGCGGCGTACGCCAGCCAGAGCCAGCGTCGCACGCGGCACGTGGCGACGGGTACGGCGAATCGCGCGATCACGACTTTGCAAACGCTGGCTGCGGGCAGGGCCGCCATGCTGCGCCGATCTCAGAGCTTGAATTCGTTGCCCAGATAGACCTGACGCACCTGTTCGTCGGCGAGCAGGTGCTGCGGTGAGCCGCGTGCGAGCACGCTGCCCTCGTTGAGGATGTAGGCGTGGTCGCAAATGCCGAGGGTTTCACGCACGTTGTGGTCGGTGATCAGCACGCCGATGCCGCGTTCCTTCAGGTGCCGCACGATACGCTGGATCTCGCCGACCGAGATCGGGTCGACGCCGGCGAAGGGCTCGTCCAGCAGCATGTAGCGCGGCTGCGCGGCCAGCGCGCGTGCGATCTCCACGCGCCGGCGCTCGCCGCCGGACAGGCTCTGGCCCTGTTGCCCGGCGAGGTGCGCGATCTTGAGTTCATCCAGCAGCGCTTCCAGCATCAGCTCGCGCTGCGCGCGATTCATGTTGTCGCGCAGTTCGAGCACGGCGAGGATGTTCTCGGCCACGTTCAGGCGCCGGAACACCGACGGCTCCTGCGGCAGATAGCCGATACCGAGGCGCGCGCGCGCGTGCATGGGCAGGCCGGTGATGTCGCGCTCGTCGAGGCGGATCGCACCCGCGTCGGCCTGCACCAGCCCGACGATCATGTAGAAGCACGTGGTCTTGCCGGCGCCATTGGGACCGAGCAGCCCGACCACTTCGCCCTGCTGCAGCTCGAAGTCGAAATCTCGCACCACGGCGCGACTGCGGAAACGCTTTTGCAAGCCTTGTGCGCTGAGCATCAGTGCTGGCCGCCGCTGTGGGTGCGCACAGGTTGCACGGCAGGCGGCGCGACCGTGGCAGGCTTGGCCGGAGTCGGCGTGGCGGTCTTGTCGTGTGGCTGGAAGATCAGATGCACCTGGCCGCCGCTGGCGCCTTCGCCTTGCATGGCGCCGGTATTCGTGTTGTACACCAGTCTGGCGCCGCTGTAGCTGCCGCGGCCGGGCTGATCAACGTGCGCGGCGCCGATCAGGATCGCGGTTTCGGTGGCCGGAGAGTAATCGATGGTGGCTGCCGTGGAGCGCATCTCGCCGCCGCCGTCGAGCTGCTGCGAGAGCTGCGCCGGGCTTCCCTCCAGCACCACGCGCGTAACCTTGTTCTTGGCGTCGGTATAGACGGTTCCCCTGCTGGCGACGCCGCGCAGCGAGCCCTGCTGCAGGGTGACGTCGCCGAACAGCTTGGTGATGTGCTGATCCTGTGCCGCCACGAAGCGTTGCGCATTCACCCGCAACGGCTGCTGACGATCCGATTTCAGCGCCTGCGCCGTCGGCGCGAGCAACAGCGCGAGCAGGGCCAGTGCAGGCAGCAGCGCGCGCCGGTCAGGGCGCGTGGTGCGTCGTGGGCAGGAAGGTGCCGTGCACGTCATCGAGCAGCTCCAGGGTGCGGGTGGCGGTATTGGCGCGGAAGCCGATGCCCACGAGTGTAGCGTTGGGCTGCTGAATTTCGGTGCGCGCAGCACTGGCCAGGCGGTGCTCGCGTGGCCAGGCGGTGATGTCGTGGCTGGTGATGGTGCTGGGCGGGCCGCCGTCGACAGCCGGTTGCAGCATGTGCACATCGCCCAGCAGCTTGAGCTCGGTGCCTTGCGCGTTGACCCAGCCGAAGCGCGAATGTCCTTGCCAGGCGGGGCCATTGTTTTGCGGCAGGACAAAGCGCGGTGCATTGATGTACAGCGCGTCGTCGCCATTGCGGCGGTCGAGCTGTGGTGCGCGCAGAAACAGCGCCGGACGGCCGTCGTCACCGAGCGCGGTGAGGTGGAAGTCGTACAGGGTGTAGGACGAGCGTGGTGGCCCCGCAAACGTGCTGGGCGGCGGCGGCGGGGTCAGCCACCACAGTGCCAGTTGGGTCAGCGCCGCCGCCATGCCCAGCACGAACAATGCCAGCAGCATGCGCCGGCTCATTGCCAGTGCGCCTGTTCGGCGGTGGCCAGATCCTGCGCGCGCAACAGCAGGTCGCAAACCTCGCGCACTGCGCCAGCGCCGCCGTGCCGCTGCGTTTGCCAGTGCGCCGCAGCCGCGACCCATGGATGCGCGTCGGCAACCGCAATCGCCAGTCCGGCGCTGCGCATCGCGGCGATGTCGGGCAGGTCGTCGCCAACCATGGCGCAGGCGCTCAGCGGCAGGCCCAGCGCGTTGGCTATCTCGCCCAGGCAGGCGCGCTTGTCCTCGCGTCCCTGATACAGATGCACGATGTCCAGCTCGCGCGCGCGCAAGGCCAATGCGTGGCTGACGCGCGCGGTGATGATGGCGACCGCGATGCCGTGGCGCTGGACCAGCTTGATCCCCAGCCCGTCGCGCACGTGAAACACCTTCAGTTCGCGCCCGTCCTCGGCATACCAGAGACGGCCATCGGTGAGCGTGCCGTCCACGTCCAGCGCCAGCAGGTGGATGGCGCGCGCGCGCTGCAGCACCGCTGCGGGAATCTCGCCCTGCATCTCAGACCACCTTGGCGCGCAGCAAATCCAGAAACGTCACGGCGCCGACCAGGCGTTCGCCCTCGACCACCAGCAAGCCCTGGATCTTGTGCGTTTCCATCAATTGCGCGGCTTCGCCTGCAAGACGCTGCGGTGCGATGGTGCGCGGTGAGTGCGTCATCAGCTGCGCCAGCGGCGTGCTGCGCAGGTCCACATCGCGATTGTCCAGTGCGCGGCGCAGGTCGCCATCGGTGAACACGCCCAGCAGGCGCCGCTGTTCATCGATGACGGCGGTCATGCCCAGGCCCTTGCGGCTCATCTCGGTCAGTGCCTCGTTCAGGCTGGCCTCGGCGCGCACTGCCGGCACCGCGGCATCGCGGTGCATGACATCCTCGATGCGCAGCAGCAGGCGCCTGCCCAGGCTGCCGGCCGGATGCGAGTAGGCAAAATCCTCGGCGGTGAAGCCGCGCGCTTCGAGCAGCGCGATCGCCAGCGCATCACCCAGCGCCAGCGCTGCCGTGGTGCTGGCGGTGGGCGCCAGACCCAGCGGGCAGGCTTCGGACGGGACACTGACATCCATGTGCACATTGGCTTGTCGTGCCAGCGTCGAGTGCGGCTTGCCGGTCATCGCCAGCAGCGGGATGCCCTGGCGCTGCAGCAGCGGCATGATGGTGAGCAGTTCCTCGGTTTCACCCGAATACGAAAGGGCCAGCACTACATCGCTGGCGGTGATCATGCCGAGGTCGCCATGACTGGCCTCGCCCGGGTGCACGAAGAATGCCGGCGTGCCGGTGGAGGCCAGTGTCGCGGCGATTTTGCGCGCGATATGGCCGGACTTGCCCATGCCGCTGAGCACCACGCGCCCGCGCGCGCCGAGAATGATGCGACAGGCGGCGGCAAAGGTAGCGTCGACACGCGGCGCCAGGGCGTGCAGCGCGCCCGCCTCGGTGAGGATCACGCGCCGCGCGCTGGCGATCAGCGCGGCGTCATCGGTTACTTGGACGTGCGGTTTCGCAGACACGTGCGGGTCCGTGGGAGGGCGCGACGGTATCGGGCGCGAACGCGATCCGCTACCATGAGCAGCTTGCATTCTAACCCTTCGCGCGCGCGTGGCCGCGCCTGACGCTGATCCTCGCCCATGCACCCCGAGCAGATTCAGACATTGATCGAGCAAGGCCTGCCTGGCGCGCGTGCCGAGGTCAGCGGTCCGGATGGCGTGCATTTCGAGGCGCGCGTGATCTGCGCTGCATTTGCCGGCCAACTGCCGCTGGCGCGCCACCGCATGGTCTACGCCGCGCTGGGCGAGCTGATGGGCGGTGCCATCCATGCGTTGAGCCTGAAAACTCTCACCCCCGAGGAGGCTGCGCGTGCTTGAACAAGACGCACGCGCGTGCGCAGCGGGAATGCGCAGCATTGCCAGCCTGGAGTACTGAGGTCCATGGCCAAGATCGTGATCAGCGGGGGCTCCCCCCTGCACGGCGAAGTTCGCGTGTCCGGCGCCAAGAACGCGGTGCTGCCGATCCTCGCTGCGACGCTGCTGGCCGATGGCCCGGTAGTGATCGGCAACGTGCCGCATCTGCACGATGTCACCACGACCATGGAACTGCTCGGCCAGATGGGCGTGCAACTGGTGGTGGACGAGCGCATGCGCATCCACGCCGATCCGCGTGGCGCGACCAACTTTTATGCGCCGTATGACTTGGTCAAGACCATGCGTGCCTCGATCCTGGTGCTGGGACCGCTGGTGGCGCGCTTCGGTCAGGCCGAGGTTTCGCTGCCGGGCGGCTGCGCCATCGGCTCGCGTCCGGTCGATCAGCACCTGCGCGGCCTCGAGGCGTTGGGCGCCGAGGTCGCCGTCGAGAACGGCTACATCAAGGCGCGCGCCAAGCGCCTGCGCGGTGCGCGCATCGCCATGGACGTGGTCACCGTGACCGGCACCGAGAACATCATGATGGCGGCCGTGCTGGCGCAGGGCACCACGATCATCGACAACGCCGCGCAGGAGCCCGAGGTGGTCGATCTCGCGCACTGCCTCAACGCCATGGGCGCGCACATCGAGGGGGCGGGCACCTCGACACTGGTGATCGAAGGCGTCGAGCGCCTGCACGGCGCCGAGTACGACGTGTTGCCGGATCGCATCGAGACCGGCACGTTTCTGGTGGCCGGTGCGATCAGCGGCGGCAAGGTGCTGGCCAAGCGCGCGCGCCCGAATACGCTGGACGCGGTGCTGGCCAAGCTCGAGGACGCTGGCGCCGACATCAGCACTGGCGCGGACTGGATCAGCCTCGACATGCACGGCCAGCGCCCGCGCGCGGTCAATATCACCACCGCGCCGTATCCGGCGTTTCCCACCGACATGCAGGCGCAGTTCACCGCGCTCAATTGCGTGGCCGAGGGCGTCGGCGTGATCACCGAGACGGTGTTCGAGAACCGCTTCATGCACGTGCAGGAATTGCAGCGCCTCGGCGCCGACATCCGCATGGAAGGCAACGCGGTCGTCATCCAGGGCGTGCCCAGCATGAGTGGCGCACCAGTGATGGCGACCGACTTGCGCGCATCGGCCTCGCTGGTACTGGCCGGACTGGTGGCGCAGGGCGACACCACGGTCGATCGCATTTATCACATCGATCGCGGCTACGAGTGCATCGAGGAAAAGCTTGCCGGTCTTGGCGCGCATATCCGCCGCCTGCCGGGCTGACCGCTCCATCGCGCCGCACACGCCGCACTAGCGCGGTGCGCGCTCCAGTTCCAGCAAATACACCGTGCCCTTGCCGTCGCGCTGTTCCATGCGCACCGGCGCCAGCATCGGCGGGGCAAACCAGGCGCGCAAGCCGTTGTCGGCATCGCTGCGCTGCACTGCGTAAGCCTGGTAATCGCCGGCAGGCACGTGCAGCGCAACCGGCATGGTGGCGATCGCGTAGTGCTGCCGCGATACCCGATCAGACATGGCCACCGGCACCACCACCGTGCCACGCGCGCCGGCAGCCACGTGCAGTGCCAGCACCAGTACCGCCAGATTGCGATCGACCGTGCCGGGCACGGCGGCGTAGTGTTGCTGCGCGTGCCCGTCGCGCAGGGTGATCCGGCCGCCGGGCCAATCGAACGCCGTGCTGCGCGTGATCGACTTGAACGCGCTCTGCATGTGGTAGCGATAGCCCAGATCCTGCACGGCGTCATCGTGCCAGCGGAAGCGCGAGGACTCGCTGACATCCAGCCCGAGCAGCGCGGCCAGCCCGGCGCTGCCGCGCGTGACATTGCTGAACACATACTCGCCGTCGCGTGCGCCACTCAGGCTGAGCGTGGCCTGGCCGATGGCGTCGCCGTCACGCAGTACGCGGTATTGCGCGCTGAAGGGCGGCGGCGCGGCGGCCTGCGCGGCGATCGCCAGTGGCAGTAAGACGAACGCCAGCAGCAGTGGCGGCAGTCGGCGGGGCGAGGTTTTCAGCAAGCGCATGGCGGTTCATCCGGCAAAGTGGGGCGAGCTTGCCGTGCGCTGGCTGAATCCGCGCTCAAGCAAGGCTGGCATCGTCCTGCAGTTGCAGGGGTGCATGCAGGATCTGGCCGCCGCACAGGATCGCCGTACCCTGCATGCGGCAACGACCACTGGCCACGGCGGCCACGGCGGCCACCAATAGCTGGTGCTCCAGCGGCAACAGGCGCGCGGCGAGGTCGGCCGGGGTGTCGCCGGGCAGTACCGGCATGCGCGCCTGCGCCAGCACCGGACCGCCGTCGAGTTCAGCGGTGACGAAATGCACGCTGGCGCCGTGCTCGGCATCGCCGGCGGCGAGCACGCGCTGGTGCGTATCCAGACCAGGGTATTTCGGCAGCAGGGAGGGGTGGATGTTGAGCATGCGCCCCAGCCACGGCGCGACGGCAGTGGCATCGAGGCGGCGCATGAAGCCGGCCAGCACGATCAGATCGGGTTGCGCGGCGGCCACCGCGGCCATGAAGGCGCGGTCCCATGCGGCGCGGTCGCCACTGCCGCGGCTGTCGCTGGCGAAGGTGGCGATGTCCGCCGCGCGCGCGCGCACCAGTGCCGGCGCATCCGCGCGGTTGCTGGCGAGCAACGCGATTTCAGCGTGCAATCGTCCGGCCGCGATGGCCGCGCGCAGCGCATCGAAATTGCTGCCGCGGCCGGACACCAGTACCGCGAGACGCGGCATGCGCGACGTGTCATTCACCGGCGCGCGATATGCACGCGCGGCTGCCCGGCGCGCGCCGGCACCACGCTGCCGATGGACCAGTGCGCAAGGCCGGCGCGCGTCAGCCAGGCGCTGCTGGCGGCGACCTGCTCCGCAGCCACCAGCACCACGAAACCGATGCCGCAATTGAAGGTGCGCCACAGCTCGGCATCGCTGAGCTGTCCGGTTTCGGCCAGCCATGCGAACAATGGCGGCAGCGGCCAAGCACTGGCGTCGATGTCCAGCGCCAGCGTCGCGGGCACCACGCGGATAATGTTTTCGGTAAGGCCACCGCCGGTGATGTGCGCCATGGCGTGTGGCGGCAGTTCAGCCAGCAGTTGCAGCATGGGCTTGACGTAAATCGTGGTGGGCGCCAGCAATGCTTCGGCCAGCGTGCTGCCGCCAAGATCCAGATCCCAGGGTTTGCCGGCGCGTTCGAGAATGCGCCGGACCAGCGAGAAGCCGTTGGCGTGCGCGCCGCTGGAAGCGATGCCGAGCAACATGTCGCCGACCTGCACCCGCTTGCCGTCGAGCAGCGCGCTCTTTTCCACCGCGCCGACGCAAAATCCAGCGAGGTCGTATTCGCCGGCTGCGTACATGTCCGGCATCTCCGCGGTTTCACCCCCGACCAGCGCGCAGCCAGCCAGTACGCAGCCGCGCGCGATACCGGCGATGACGCGTTCGGCCACATCCACATCGAGCTTGCCGGTGGCGAAGTAATCCAGGAAAAACAGCGGTTCAGCGCCCTGCACCAGCACGTCGTTGACGCACATGGCCACCAGATCGATGCCGATGCCGTCGTGGCGCCCCAGCTCCTGCGCCAGTTTCAGCTTGGTACCGACGCCATCGGTACCGGACACCAGCACCGGCTCGCGATAGCGGCCGCCGAGCTCGAACAGTGCGCCGAACCCGCCCAGTCCGCCCATGACCCCGGTACGCAGCGTGCGCGCAACGTGCGGCTTGATGCGCTCGACCAGCGCCGCACCGGCGTCGATGTCCACGCCAGCGGCACGGTAAGTGAGGCGATCGGGCTCGGAGCTCATGGCGGTCCTGGGAGGCACGGGCAGCGGGAAAATCAGCGCGCCATGATAGCAGTGGCCTCGCGCGCGCTTGCGCCGCGCATTGGACGCCGCCGCCGCGATTGGGCAGACTGCTTGGGCTTTGTCCGCTGCGTACATACGGAGGCGCCATGCGCGCGATCGGGTTGACTGTGCTGCTGCTGCTCTGCGCCGCTTGTGGTGGCGTGGCGCGCGCGTCCGCTGCGCTGTATCACGCCACCGTGCCCGTGGCCGGCACCACCAGCGTGGCGCGCAATCAGGCCATCGTGCAGGCCGCGGCTGCGGTGCTGGTGCGGCTCAGCGGCAACCCGCAGGTCATGGCGTTGCCGGATGTGGCTGCGGCGCTGAGCAATGCTCCATCACTGGTCAATGATTACCGCTATGCGCAAGGCTCCGCAGGTGCGCTGATGCTGGAGGTGGGCTTCGATCCGCAGGCCTTGCTGGGCCTGGCGCGGCAACTGGCGCTACCGATCTGGCCGGCACCGCGCCCGCCGGTGCTGGCCGAGATCAGTTTCAATGGACAGCCGCTGGCCGCGGCCACGGCCGCGCCCCTGCTGGCCGCAGGCGCCGCGCGTGGCATCGAATTCGTGCTGCCGCAAGCGGGCGCGCCGGCGGCCACGGCGCTGCGGGCTGCCGATCCGACGGCCCTCGATGCGCTGGCGCGTCAGTACCGAACCGGCCTCGCGCTGATCGGCAACATCACCCCCGGCGGCGGCAGTTGGACCCTGGTCATGGGCGCCGCCAGCAAAACCTGGCAGGCACCGCCCGGCAGCATGGCCGATATGTTGGCCGCGGCTGGCAATGCCTCTGCCGATCGTTTGCTGGCGCGCTTCGCGGCCGCACCCGGCGCGGCATCCGGCGTACCCGAACACTTGTGGGTGGGCCACCTGCGCAGCGCCGAGGATTATGCCGCGTTGATGGCGCTGCTGCGCCGCGATCCACGCATCCGCGCGGCGCTGCCGATGCAGGCCTCCGGCAACAGCCTGATGCTGACGTTGCGCCTGGATGCGCCGCTGACCACGGTCGCCGCTGACCTGGCGGCCAGCGGGCACCTGGTCAATGCGGCGGCGCAACCCGGCGCCGATGTGACCCTGGACTGGGTGCGCTGAGGCCCCCATGCAGCGTGTTGCCGCCTCGCCGCCAGGCGCCGCCACGCGCTGGCGCCACCTGCCCAACCTGCTGAGCGCGCTGCGCCTGCTGTTGGCGCTGCCGGTGGCACTGGCAATCGGCTACCGTGACTATCCGACTGCACTCGTACTGGCAGCGTTGGCGGCGCTGTCCGATGCGCTGGACGGATTCCTGGCGCGGCGCTTTCGCTGGCAAAGCCGGCTCGGCGCGACGCTGGACCCGCTGGCCGACAAACTGCTGCTGGTCGGCTGCTTCATCGCGCTGACTTATGTCGGCGCGGTGCCGCTGGAGTTGACCCTGCTGGTGCTGGCGCGCGACGTGGTGATCATCGCCGGTGCGCTGGCTTGGCGCGTGCTGCTGGGACCGCTGACTGCGCGTCCGAGCCTGCTGTCCAAGCTCAACACGCTGGCACAGATCGCCTTCGTGCTGGCGGTGCTGTTGACTCTGGTTTGGTCGCAGGCAACGCTGCCGTTGCGCGGTCCGGCGTGGGCGGTGGGTGCGCTGACCGTGGCCAGCGGCATCGATTACGTATTGCGCTGGGGTGTGCGCGCGCGCCGCACCTGGCGCAACAAGGAGCGGCGCTGATGGGCCCGGAGGCACTGTACCGCTTGCAACTGGCCTTGCTGGTCGCGGTCATCGGCTACGTGCTGTGGCTGTTGGCGCCGGTGCTGACGCCGTTCGTGCTGGCCGCATTGCTGGCCTACATTGCCGATCCGCTGGCCGATCGCCTGCAGCGCCACATGTCGCGCACGCTGGCAGTGACGCTGGTGTTCGTGGTGTTCAGCGTCGCGGTACTGATTCTGCTGGCACTGCTGTTGCCGCTGCTCGAGCACCAGTTAGCGCGCGCCGTGGCGGCGCTGCCTGCCGCGCTGGCGTGGTTTCGCGGAATTGCCACGCCATGGCTCGCGCAGCACCTGCATCTGCCCGCGGAGACGTTCGATCCGCAGCACGTCATCAATTTGCTGCAACAGCACTGGCAGCAGGCGGGTGGCATCGCCGCCGCGTTGCTCGGGCATGTCACGCGTTCGGGGTTGGCGTTGCTCGAATGGGCCACCAATCTGGTGCTGGTGCCGGTGGTGTTTTTCTACCTGCTGCGCGACTGGGACGTACTGGTGGAGCGCGTGCGCGAGCTGCTGCCGCGCCATGTCGAGCCCACGGTCACGCGTCTGGCGCGCGAGTCCGACGCGGTGCTCGGTGCATTCTTCAAAGGCCAGTTGCTGGTGATGCTGGGCCTGGGCATCTACTACGCACTGGGGCTGAGCCTGGTCGCGCAACTGGGCCTGGGACCTTTGATCGGCGTGCTCGCCGGGCTGGTCAGCTTCGTGCCTTATCTGGGCTTCATCACCGGCCTGATCGCGGCGTTGATCGCGGTGCTGGCGCAGTACGGTGGCGATTGGCTGCACATCGTCCTGGTGCTGGGGGTGTTCGCCGTCGGCCAAGTGTTGGAAAGTTACGTGCTGGTGCCGCGCCTGGTCGGCAACAGGATCGGCCTGCACCCGGTCGCAGTGATTTTTGCGGTGCTGGCCGGCGCGCAGCTGTTCGGTTTCTTCGGGATACTGATGGCGCTGCCGTTGGCGGCGGTGGCGGTGGTGGTACTGAACTACGCCCACGAGCGCTACATGGCCAGTGCGCTGTATACACGGGAGGAGGAGGCCACGCCTCGTGCAGACAGCGAATCCGCACCGGAGATGGGTGCGCCCACTGCGGACAAGTCCGAAGTCGACGTGCATGAACCCGGCTGAGGCACGGCAATTGCCGCTGGCGCTGCGCTGGCCGCCGCGCCAGCGTTTCGAGCATTTCCGCAGCGCGCCTGGCAACGCACCCGCGCTGGCCGCGGTGCAGGCGCTGGCGCTCGGCACGCAGGCGCCGTGGGTATTGCTCAGCGGTCCTTCCGGCAGCGGCAAGACGCATCTGCTGGTCGCCGCCTGTCAGGCCGCGCAAGCGGCTGGTCGCCGTGCGCAATATCTGGATGCCGCGCGCCTGCGCGCTGATGCCGGCGCGCTGCGCGCGCTCGGCGGCGCCGAACTGTTGGCGCTGGACGATGTGCAGGCGCTGGCCGGCCACGCCGAGGCCGAGCACGCGTTGTTCGACCTCTACAATCGCCTGCGCGCTGAGGGCTCCAGCCTGCTGCTGGCCAGCGCGCTGCCGCTATCGGCACTGGCGCCGGGCCTGCCCGATTTGCGCTCGCGCCTGGGCGCTTGCATGCAGGCAGCGCTGAGCGCGCTGGATGAGTCCGCGCGGCGCGCCTTGGTGCAGGAGTGGGCCGCCGCGCGCGGCATCGACCTGGAACCGGCCGTGCTCGACTGGCTGTTCGCACGCGCGGCGCGCGATCTGCGCAGCCTGCACGAGTTGTTCGAACGCATCGACCGTGCCGCGCTGGCCGGACGCCGGCGCATCACCATCCCGTTCCTGCGCGCGCTGCTGGCCGCGCACGACGGGGCAGCCGCGTCATAGCCAGCGCGCGCGCTTGAGCATCAGGTACAGCCCGCCGCAAAGGGTCAGGGTGAACGCGATCAGTGCGGGGTAGGCCCAGGGCTGGTCAAGCTCCGGCATGTGGCGGAAGTTCATGCCGAACCAGCCGGTGAGCAGGGTCGGTACGGCCAGCAGCGCGGCCCAGCCGGCGAGGCGCTTGACGACCTCGTTCTGGTTGAGTGTGACCAGCGAGACCGACACGTTCATCGCCGCGCCGAGCATTTCACGCATCGCGCTGACCGCGTCGTTGATGCGGTTGGCGTGGTCGTTGACGTCGCGGAAGTAGGGGCGCACGGTTTCCGGGATGAACGCCGGGTGCAAGCGTTCGAGCTGGGCCAGCACGTCCTGCAGCGGCGCCACCGCCAGGCGCAGGCGCGTGAGTTCGCGTTGCATGCCATACAGTCGTTTCAGCGTGCCGCGCTTCCACTGCTTGGCGAAGATCGCGCTTTCCAGATCCTCCAGCTCGGCCTGGTAGGTTTCCAGGACCGGCATGAAGCCATCGACGATGGCATCAAGCACCGAGTACAGCGCATAGCCCGGACCTTGCGCCAGCAGCGCCGGATTCTGCTCGGCGGCGTGGCGCACCGGCGCGTAGCTGGGCGAGCTGCCGTGACGCACGCTGATGATGTAATTGGCGCCGAGAAACACATGCGTCTCGCCGAAACTGATGCGCGCCCCCGCGCGTGCGGCGGTGCGTGCCACCACGAACAGGCTTTCGCCGTAGGGCTCGATCTTGGGCCGCTGGTGCGCGTTGCGCGCGTCCTCCACGGCCAGCGGATGCAGCGCGAACTCCTCCTGCATCCGCGCCAGCAGCGCGTCGTCCGGCTCGTACAGGCCAACCCACACGAAACGGCCGCGTTCACGCAGCGTGTCGCTGATCGCGGCCAGATCGATGTCGCCCAGACGCTGGCCGTTGCGCTCGTAGGCGACGCAGGCGACTACGCCGGGCACGGCTGCAGGCAGGTTTTCAGCGGGATGCTGCGCGGGCACGGGGTTGGCCATGCCGCGATTCTGGCCGAACTGCGTGGCGCGCGCTCAGCGCGTCACGCGTGGCCGCCACAGCGTCCATGCCAGCGCCAGATTCAAGGGCAGCGCGAACAGGATCCAGTGCAGGTTGGCCTGCACGAACCATGGGCTGAACTTGGCCAGCAGGCCGAATACGCTGAGCGCGGCCAGCGCCAGCGCAAGGACCCGCGTCCAGTGGCGCGCCACGCGGCGCGTGCCCAAGCCGCGCAGCAGCGGCCAGATCAGTAACAACAGCATGGGATCGAACTGCAGCAGATTCTCGTTGGCCCACGCCGCGCGATGCGAGGTCAGCGTCCACAGCGCCAGCATGATCAGCCCGGTCAAGCCGCCAAGCAGCGCATACAGGCCGGCCGCCGCGGCGCCGAGCCAGCGCGCCAAGGCGCCTGCGTGTTCGCGTGCACCCCACGGCAGCAGCGCGGCCCAGGCCAGGCCGATTGCCAGCAGCGGCCAGCGCAACGCCGGTGGCGCCGGCGGGGGCGGCGCTACATCGCCGGCATAAATCAGGCGCGAGGACGTCACCAGCGGCTGCGTGCCGCCGCGTCCGTCGGGTACACGCACGTGCCGCACAAGGTCGGAAAGTGTGACCGGCAAAAAGCTGTCCTGCCACTGCGTCAGCGGCCGGTCGGCGCGTGGGCCGAGACCCAGGTCGACCAGCAGCATCAGCGGCAGGTCGTGCGCCAGCATGCGTTCGGACTGGCTGCGGAAGGTGCGCGCGCCGGCTGATTGTTGCGTCTGCGCTTGGATCGCGCCGCCCAGCGCGCGGTTGAGCGCATCGCGCACGCGCGTGGCGCAGTTGTCATAGAAGTAGTCGTAGCGGTAACGACGGTTCTGCGGCTGATCGTTCCACAGCAGGAAATCGCGCAGCGCCGAAGCCTGCGCCGGGGTGAAGGCGAGTTTCTCGATGCGCACCGCGCGCCCGGCGTCGATATAGCTGGTGACCTCGGGGCCGGCGTATTCGGCGTCCATGCTGTACAGCATGTGGCCGCGGATGAACTTGAGGAAAAAATCGTGCGTGTCGAAATCGAACACGCCGTAGTTGAAGCTCACCGCCTCGCCGCTGCGTGTGTCGCGCAGGATGATGGCGACATGGCCGAAACGCTCCCAATACACGCGCCCGGGGCCATAGGTGACCAGTTCGACCCGCAGATCGCGCCCGGGCGCGTTGCTGATGCCGGCATGCGCCAGCGGCGCCAGTGCGAGCAGCAGCACCAGCATCAGCAGATGCCGCAACGGTTTCATCATGCCGGGTGCGTCACGCGTACCTGCAACACGCGCCGGTCGTCTGCCGCGGTGATGCGGAAGGAGTGGCCATCGAGCACGGTTTCCTCATCGTGCTCCGGCAGGTGGCCAATGGCATCGGTGACCAGGCCGCCGACCGTATCGAAATCCTCGTCGGAGAACTGCGTGCCGAAGCGCTCGTTGAAATCCTCGATCGGGGTCAGCGCGTCGACCAGGAAGCTGCCGTCGGGTTGCGCCTGGATCTGCGGCGCCTCCTCGTCATCGTGTTCGTCATCGATCTCGCCGACGATCTCCTCGAGCACGTCCTCGATGGTGATCAGGCCGGCCACGCCGCCATATTCATCGACCACCACGGCCATGTGGTTGTGGGTCAGGCGAAACTCGCCCAGCAGAACGTTGAGGTGCATCGATTCCGGGATCAGCGCGGCCGGGCGCAGCAGACTGGACAGCACGAAATCGGTGCTGCGATCGTGGAAGCGCAGCAGGTCCTTGGCCAGCAGCACACCGAGGATCTCGTCCTTGTCCTCGCCATGCACCGGGAAGCGCGAGTGCCCGGTTTCGGTGACCGTGGCCAGGATCTGCGTGAAGTTCGCGTCGGCCGGAATCATCACCATTTGCGCGCGCGGCACCATGGCATCGGCGACACGCAAGCCGCTGACTTCCAGCGCGCCCTCGACCATGGCCAAGGTGTCGCGCGTGATCAGGCCGTTGTCGGCGGCGAGGCGGAGTTCTTCGAGCAGGTCGGCCTGGTTGCGCGGCTCGCCCGCGAGCATCTGGCCCAGGCGGCCCCAGAAAGAGCGCCGCACCGGACCGCTGGTACTCGGACCTTCGTTCATTGCCTGTGTGCACCACGCCCACGCGGGGCAGGACGTGAAAGCATAGCGGAAAATCGCGCCGCGTCGATGACGGCAGTGCCATGCGCTCAGCGCGAACGGTAAGGGTCCTCGATGCCCACGGCGGCCAGCGCGGCGACTTCCAGCGCCTCCATGCGCGCCGCGTCGCTGCGCTTGCGGTGATCGTAACCAAGCAGATGCAGTACGCCGTGGATGCTCAGATGCGCGCAGTGCGCGGCCAGCCGCTTGCCTTGCGCGCTTGCCTCGCCTGCCAGCACCGGCGCGCACAATACGATGTCGCCAAGCAGCGGCAGATCCACGCCCGCGGGCAGTTCGACCGGAAACGACAGCACGTTGGTGGCGTAATCGCGGCCGCGGTAGCGCCGGTTGAGCAGGCGTCCCTCGCGCGCGCCGACGATGCGCACCGATAGTTCGACGGCTTCGCCACGCCCGGCGACACGCAGCGCTGTCTCGATCCAGCGCCGGAATGAAACCGCCGCGGGCAGACCGCGACGCGTCACGGCGTAGCTGAGATGCAAGTGCAGGAGCGGGGCGCGGGATACGCCATTGCGATGCGTCGGGCGGGCAATGCGCGGGGCCATCGCGGATCAGTCCACGGCGCGATGCATTTTGTGAGTCCCGGGCCCCTGCTCCCGGGTCGCCGCCTCGGCGTCCTCGGACGCCTCGTATGCGCGCACGATGCGCGCCACCACCGGGTGGCGCACCACGTCGCGCGCGCTGAAAAACGTGAAGCTCACGCCTTCGACATCGCGCAGCACCTCGACCACGTGGCGCAACCCGGAGCGCACGTTGCGCGGCAGATCGACCTGGGTGACGTCGCCGGTGATCACGGCCACCGAGCCGAAACCAATGCGCGTGAGGAACATCTTCATCTGTTCGACCGTGGTGTTCTGCGCCTCGTCGAGGATCACGCAGGAATCGTTGAGCGTGCGCCCGCGCATGTAGGCCAGCGGCGCGACTTCGATGACATTGCGCTCGATGAGTTTGGCGACCTTCTCGAAGCCCAGCATTTCGTACAGCGCGTCGTACAACGGACGCAGATACGGATCGACCTTCTGGCTGAGGTCGCCGGGCAGGAAACCGAGCTTTTCACCGGCCTCCACGGCCGGGCGCGTGAGGATGATGCGTTGCACGCGGTTTTGCGCCAGCGCCTCGACCGCGCTGGCCACGGCAAGGTAGGTCTTGCCGGTGCCGGCCGGACCGATGCCGAAATTGATGTCGTGACGCGCGATGGCGTGCAGGTAGCGCGCCTGGCTGGGGCCACGTCCGCGAATCAGGCCGCGCCTGACCTTGATCGCCACGTCCTGGGCCTGTTCGACCAGTGCCTGCGCCGCTGCATCGAGACTGGCATCCTGCAGGCGCAGGTTGAGCTGATGCTCGTCCAGCGCGGTGTCGCTGGTTTCCGCGTAGAGGTTTTTGATGAAGCGCTCGGCGGCGCTGGCGGTTTGCGGCGGGCCGATCACGCGGAACGCGCTGCCGCGCGCGGCGATCTCCACGCCCAGGCGTAGTTCGATCATGCGCAGGTGTGCATCGAGCGGCCCGGCCAGATTGGCCAGGCGCTCGGTGTCGTCGGGTTCGAGCTGAAAATCGCGGGCAATGGTGGATGCGGACATGCGCGCAAGCATAGCGCGGGCACGGGCGTGCATCGGGCATGCTGGATTTGCATGCGCCGCGTGGCACCATCGCATGATGACTGCTCCGATCACCGCGCCAGCCACCGCCGCTCCGCCCGCGCTGGAGGTGCGCGATATCGCCAAACGCTACGCTGGCAAGGCCGCGGTGCGCGGCATCTCGCTGCGCGTTGAAGCCGGCGAGATCGTCGGACTGCTCGGCCCCAATGGTGCCGGCAAGACCACCACGATCAACATGATCCTCGGCCTGCTCGCGCCCGATTCGGGGCAGGTGCTGATCACCGGACTGGATCTGGCCCGGCAGCGTACGGCGGCGCTGGCGATGGTCAACTTCCAGGCCAGCTACGCGCCGTTGCCGGGCAATTTGACGGTGCGCCAGAATCTGCTGTTCTTCGCACGGCTGTACGCGCTGGCGCAGCCGGCGCGACGCGTGGGCGAGCTGCTCGAATCATTCAAGCTGACGGCGCTGGCGCACACGCGCTGCGGCCTGTTGTCGAGCGGCGAGCAGGCGCGCGTGGCGCTGGCCAAGACCCTGCTCAACCGACCGCGCCTGCTGCTGCTGGACGAGCCGACGTCCTCGCTCGATCCGGCCACCGCCGACGACTTGCGCCGGATGATCCGCGATCTGGCCGCGCGTAACGGTTGCGCGGTGCTGTGGACTTCGCACAACATGCTCGAGGTCGAGCAGGTATGCGATCGCGTACTGCTGCTGGCGCGCGGCCGCGTGTTGCTGCAGGGCGATCCGCGACGGCTCGCCGCCGAACATGGCGATGCCTCGCTCGAAGACCTGTTCATCCGCATCGCGCGCGAGCCGCTGGCCCATGGGGTTGACGCATGAACCTGCGCCGGGTCAGCGCCATCGTGCTGCGTCAGATCGACCTGATGCGCTCCAGTCCGACGCGCGTGGTGCCGCTGGTGGCGTGGGTGGCGATCGACATCGTGTTGTGGGGCTTCATCACCCGCTATCTGGGCTCGCTCAGCGCCCACGGCCCGGATTTCACCCTCACCCTGCTGGGCGCGGTGCTGCTGTGGGATTTCTTCGGCCGCATCATGCAGGGCGTGACCACGGCGTTTTTCGAGGATGTGTGGTCGCGCAGTTTTCTCAATCTGTTCGCCAGTCCGATCAACGTCAGCGAGTACGTGGCCGGCCTGGTCGCCACCAGCGTCCTCACCAGTTGCATCAGCCTGGCGGTGATGTTGCTGCTGGCGCGCTTCGCCTTCGGCCTGTCGCTGCTGGCGTTCGGGTTGCCCGCCGCCGGATTCCTGGCGGTGCTGTTCCTGTTCGGCATCGCCCTGGGCATTTTCGCCAGCGCCGTGGTGCTGCGTCTGGGGCCGGCCTCGGAGTGGCTGGTGTGGCCGATCCCGGCGCTGCTGTCGCCGTTCGCGGCGGTGTTTTATCCATTGCACGTACTGCCGCAGTGGATGCAGTGGGTCGCGCACGCGCTACCGCCGGCCTATGTATTCGAGGGGCTGCGCGCGCTGGCGGCCGGGCATGGCGTGCAGCCCGGGACCTTGCTGCTGGCCACGACGCTGGCCTTGCTGCAGATCGCGCTGGCGCTGGGGTTTTTCGTGCGCGTGTTCCGCGGTGCCATCCGTAGCGGCCTGCTGGCGCGGTATAGCGCCGAGAGCGTGGCGTGAATCCTCAAGCGGCGTTGCTGGCGGTTTCGGTCAGACGCCCGCGCAGCGAGTTGCTCAGTGCGGCGGTGATGGTCACGTCCACGAACTGGCCGCGCAGGCTGGCCGGGCCGGGGAAGTTGACCGTGCGGTTGTTCTCGGTGCGGCCGCTGAGTTCCTGCGGATTTTTCTTGCTCGGGCCTTCGACCAGCACGGATTGCACGCTGCCGACCATGCCCGCGCTGTAGCGCTGCGCGTTGGCGTTGAGCAATGCCTGCAGGCGTGCCAGGCGCTGGTGCTTGACCGCATCGGGCGTGTCGTCGGCGAGGTTGGCAGCGGGCGTGCCGGGGCGGCGCGAGTAGATGAAACTGAAGCTCTGGTCGAAGCCGACGTCCTCGATCAGCTTCAATGTTTGCTCGAATTCGGCCTCGGTCTCGCCGGGGAAGCCGACGATGAGATCGGTGCTCAGGGTGATGTCGGGTCGTACCACGCGCAGCTTGCGCAACTTGTGCTTGAACTCCAGCGCGGTATAGCCGCGCTTCATCGCGGCGAGGATGCGGTCGCTGCCGGATTGCACCGGCAGATGCAGGTAATTGGCCAGCTTGGGCACGTCGCGGTAAGCCTCGATCAAGCTGTCGGAGAACTCCAGCGGGTGCGAAGTGGTGAAGCGGATGCGGCCGATTCCTGGCAGCTCGGCGAGGGTGCGGATCAGCAGCGCGAGGTCGGCGCTACCGCCCTCGTGCAGGGGTCCGCGGTAGGCGTTGACGTTCTGCCCCAGCAGGTTGACTTCGCGCACGCCCTGTTCGGCGAGGCTGGCGACCTCGGCGATGACGTCGTCGAATGGCCGGCTGATTTCTTCGCCGCGGGTGTACGGCACCACGCAGTAACTGCAGTATTTCGAGCAGCCTTCCATGATCGAGACGAATGCGCAGGGGCCTTCCGCGCGCGGCTCGGGCAGCCGGTCAAATTTCTCGATCTCGGGAAAGCTGATGTCGACCTGGGCGCGGCCGCTGCTGCGGCGCGCGTCCAGCAGCTCTGGCAGGCGGTGCAGGGTCTGCGGGCCGAATACCACGTCCACGTAGGGCGCACGCGCCAGCAGCGCCTCGCCTTCCTGGCTGGCCACGCAACCGCCGACGCCGATCAGTAGTCCGGGGTGCTCCTGCTTGAGCTGTTTCCAGCGCCCGAGCTGGCTGAACACCTTATCCTGCGCTTTTTCGCGGATCGAGCAGGTATTGATCAGGATCACATCGGCTGTGGTTTCATCGGTGGTCAACTCGAGGCCATCGCTGGCGCCGAGCACGGCGGCCATCTTCGCCGAGTCGTACTCGTTCATCTGGCAACCGTGGGTTTTGATGAACAGTTTGCGCGCCATGCTGCACCTCGAATCAACCCGTCATGGTAATCGTGCGGCACCGGTGTCGCCAGCCGCGCGCTTGGCAGTACGCGCGGGTGCGGGCAGACTGTGCGTCATGGGGAAGTTCTTGCGCACGTGTTGGAGCTTGCTGCCGCTGCTGGCCTTGGGGCTTGCCTGCGTGTGCCCTGGCGCCCAGGCGGCGACACTGTGGCGATGTGTCGGCCAGCGCGGCGAGATCGTGTTCAGCTCCAGCCGCACCGGTTATCGTGATTGCAGGGCGCTGCATGACGAAAGTGTGCAGACCCTCTCGCCAGCGCGTGCGCTGCGGGGGCCGCTCCAGCCCGCGGCGAAGCGGCCAGGCGCGCAATCGAGCAGCGTGCAGGTTGCGCCGGCGCAGCCAGTGGTGGCGACGCTGAGTCCAGCCTTGGTGACCACGCTGCCGCGCATGCAGCGCAACGCGCGCGTGCTGCGTGGCACGGTCTACAAGGTCACTCTGGCGAGCGGCGCGGTGGAATACACCAATGTGCGCCCGGTCGGCATCCAGGCGCGGCGCGTGGATGCCCTGTTTACCTACCTTTCGACCTGCTATGCCTGCAATCCGCATTCAAATATCGATTGGTACACGGTGCCGTTGCGTCTGCATGCCTATGCCAGTGAGATCGATGTCGCGGCTGCGCGCTACCGGCTCGACCCTGCGCTGCTGCGCGCCGTGATCCACGCCGAAAGCGCATTCAATCCCTACGCAATGTCCGACAAAGGCGCACAGGGGCTGATGCAGCTGATGCCGGGCACGGCCATCGACATGGGGGTGCGGGATGTGTTCAACCCGGCGCAGAACATCCTCGGCGGCGCACGTTATCTGGCCCGGTTGCTGCATGATTTCGGTGGCAACATCACCCTGGCCACGGCGGCTTACAACGCGGGTGCGGCGGCAGTGCGCAAGTACAACGATGCGGTGCCGCCTTATGACGAAACCCGACTGTACGTGCGTCGCGTGCGCATTCTCAAGGACCGTTACGATGCCGCCGAGCGCGGCGTGCCGCTGGCGCAGAATGGCTGAGGCAGGTTGCCCGAAGCCGCCGGTCGTCCCGTTGCATCGAAATGACAGGCAGGATCCGCCATTCCGCTGATGCAGTGCATCCGTGGCGCTGGATAACGCCGTTCGAGCAGCGCCTCGGGCGCTGCGGCGCAGCAAAACGCGTGCCGAAGCGCATTGTATGCAGATGAATGCTTTGGCTAAACTAACTGGGTTTTTAACATCGGTTCATTTTCAGCCATGGCCCATACAACCGAGTCCGCGATGCCCCACCCTGGCGAGAATCATGACGAGGTCGATCACGGTCGGCGGCGTTTCCTCACCGTGACCACGGCCGTGGTCGGCGGCGCGGGGGTGGTCATCGCCGCGCTGCCCTTCATCAAATCGTGGGAGCCCAGCGCGCGCGCCCTGGCTGCAGGGGCGCCGGTGACCATCGACATCAGCAAAATCGAGTCGGGACAGATGGTGCGCTTCGCCTGGCGCAAACTGCCGATCTTCGTGGTCAATCGCACCAAGGAGCAGTTGGCCGATCTGCCGGGCCTGGATCCGCGTCTGCGCGACCCCGAATGCAAGGAGACCAGCCAGCAGCCGTCCTATTGCCAGAACGCCTGGCGCTCGATCAAACCGGAGTGGCTGGTGATGATCGGCATTTGCACGCACCTGGGCTGTGTGCCGGATTACTACGGCCAGATCAAACCCGAGCCGTTCGATCCGCACTGGAAAGGCGGCTTCTTCTGCCCCTGCCACAAGTCGCGTTACGACGTCGCCGGTCGCGTGTTCGATGGTGTGCCGGCGCCTTTGAACATGGTGATCCCGCCGTATCACTACATCGACGACGTGCATGTGCGCATCGGCGTGAATCCCAAAGGAGCCGCGTGATGGCCGCTGCACCGGATGCCTGGAAGCCCAGGAACAGGACGCTGCGCTGGATTGAGGATCGCCTGCCGATCTTCGGCTTCCTGCGTGAGCACACCGTCGAGTACTACGCGCCGAAGAATTTCAACTTCATGTACTTCTTCGGTTCGCTGGCACTGCTGTTGCTGGTCAACCAGATCGTCACCGGCATTTTCCTGGCGATGAACTTCAACCCCACCTCGGCCGGGGCGTTCGCCTCGATCGAATACATCATGCGCGATGTCGAGTGGGGCTGGTTGATCCGCTACATGCACGTCACCGGAGCCTCGCTGTTTTTCGTGGTGATCTACCTGCACATGTTCCGCGCGCTGATGTACGGTTCGTACAAGCAGCCGCGCGAGCTGCTGTGGGTGATCGGCATGCTGATTTATCTGGCGCTGATGGCCGAGGCCTTCATGGGCTACGTGCTGCCCTGGGGGCAGATGTCGTTCTGGGGCGCCAAGGTGATCATTTCCTTGTTCGGCGCCGTGCCGGTGATCGGCAACCAGCTGGTGGAGTGGATCATGGGCGATTTTCTGCCCTCCGGCGCCACCCTCAACCGCTTCTTCGCGCTGCACGTGATCGCGCTGCCGCTGGTGCTGCTGCTGCTGGTGGTGTTGCATCTGGGCGCGTTGCACACCTCGGGCTCGAACAACCCCGATGGCATCGAGATCAAGCAGCACAAAGGCGCCGACGGCAAGCCGCTGGATGGCATTCCGTTCCACCCGTACTACACGGTGAAGGACCTGGTCGGCGTGGGATTTTTTCTGCTGCTGGCGGCATTCATCATTTTCTATCAGCCGACATTTTTCGGGCTGTTCCTGGAGCATGACAACTACGTGCCAGCCAATTCGCTGGTGACCCCTGCGGCGATCCACCCGGTCTGGTACTTCACCCCGTTCTACGCGATGTTGCGTTCGGTGCCGAGCAAAGGCCTGGGCGTCATCACACTGTTCGCGGCGATCGCGGTGCTGTTCTTCCTGCCATGGATCGACCGCGGCAAGGTCAAGGCGATGCGTTATCGCGGTGCCAGCTACAAGGTCGCACTGGCGATCTTCGCGCTCACCTTCATCTGGCTGGGCAAGATCGGTATCGGCGAGAGCACCTGGATTGGCGATACCTATATCGCACGCGCGTTGACCGGCGTGTATTTCGGATTCTTCGTGTTCCTGTGGGCTTATACCTACTTCGGCTGGGAACGCACCAAGCCGGTTCCCGAACGGGTGACGATGCATGAATAAGCGCATGTTTCCTGGATTGCTGCTGGCACTCGCTCTGGTTTCCGGCCCGGTGCTGGCCCAGGAGGCCACGCCAGCGCTGTATGAGGCGCACGTCAATGTGCATGACATGGCCTCGGTGCAGCGCGGCGCGCGTATCTTTTTCAATTACTGCGCCGGTTGCCACTCGCTGCAATACATGCGCTACTCGCGCATCAGTCATGACCTCGGGCTGAGTGAGCAGGAAGTCATGACCAACTTTGATTTCAACGGGGTCAAGTTTGGCGATCACGCCATTTCCAGCATGCCTGCCGCTGATGCCGCGAAGTGGTTTGGCAAGGCGCCGCCGGATCTCTCGCTGGAAGTGCGCGCCAAGGGCGCGGACTGGGTCTACAGCTATCTGAAGTCGTTCTATCTCGACCCCACGCGTCCGGTGGGCTGGAACAACACCGTGTTCGCCAACGCCTCCATGCCCAATCCCTTGTGGGAATTGCAGGGCGTGCAGACCGCCGTCTATGCGCCATCCAAGCCGGGTGAGGATGCCAGGGTCGAGAAGCTGGATCTCAGCCAGCCCGGCATGGAAACGCCCGAGCAGTTCGACCGCACCGCGCGCGATGTCACCACGTTCCTCACCTACGTGGCCGAGCCCAATGTCTACGAGCGCGAGCGCGTCGGCCTGTGGGTACTGCTTTATCTGGTGGCGTTCTCGTTGCTTGCCGTGTTCCTGAAACGCGAGTATTGGAAAGACATCCATTGACTGTCGCGGAACAGACGTGACGCTGAGAGGAGGAGCCCCATGGCGCAGAATCCGCGCATGCGCAATGTGCTGACGCTGTACACGCTGTCCGACGATATCCAGTGCCATCGAGTGCGTCTGGTGCTGGCGGCCAAGGGGGTTGCCTATGAGCGCGAGCTGGTTGATCCGAGCAAACCGCCCGCGGAATTAGGCGAGTTGAATCCCTACGCCAGCGCGCCGACACTGATCGACCGCGATCTGACGCTGTACGAAACATCGGTGATTTGCGAGTACATCGATGAGCGCTTTCCACATCCGCCGCTGATGCCGATCGATCCGCAATCGCGCGCACGCCTGCGCCTGGTGCAGACGCGTGTCGAACGCGAGTGGTTGCCGATGGTGGCGGCAATCGAGGGTGGCGGGCGCCATGGCGAGACGGGACGGCGCCAGCTGCGCGAATCGTTGCTGGCCTCGGTACCGCTGTTCAAGATGGCCAAGTTTCTGCTCAACCCGGAAATCAGTCTGGCCGACTGTTTGGTTGCCCCGCTGATTTGGCGGTTGCCCGCGCTGGGCATTGATCTACCGCGCAGCGCCGCGCCAGTCATCGACTACGGCGAGCGCCTGTTCGCCAGCCAGGGTTTTGCGCGCAGCCTCACCGCCAGCGAGAAGGCGCTGCGGCAGTGAGTGAATCCGAGGCCACGATGAGCTCGAGCCGGCCCTACATGCTGCGCGCGCTGGTGGAATGGATCAACGACAATGGCCTGACACCGCACCTGCAGGTGGATGCGCACGCGCCTGGCGTGCGCGTACCGGCATTCGCGGTACGCGGTGGCAAGGTCACGCTCAACATCGCATTGCGCGCGGTTGCGCATTTGCAGATGGACAACGACGCGATCAGCTTTCAGGCGCGCTTTGGCGGTGTCAGTCACAGTGTCTACGTGCCAATGGCGGCCATCGAGGCGATTTACGCGCGTGAAAACGGGCAAGGCATGGTGTTTCCACCCGAGCCGCAAGCGGGCGCTGCACCTGCGCTTGCACCGGCCACAGCGGATGGCGCCGCAACGCCGCAAGCCGAAAGTGCCACGGCCGCGCCGCCGAAAAAACCTCCGCATTTGCGCGTGATCAAGTAATCCGACTGGCGTGCGCCGGCCTTGCGCGGACGCCAATCATCAAACATGCGTGTTCACTGCATGACGCGCAGTGAGAAATCCACGGCATGCAGGTGCTTGGTCAGCGCGCCGATCGAAATGAAATCGACGCCGGTTGCGGCGATTGCACGCAGCTGCTGCAACTCGACGCCGCCCGAAGCCTCCAGCGGCACGCGTCCGGCTCCGCGTTGCACCGCGACGACCATGTCGGCCAAGGTGAAATTGTCCAGCAGGATGCGATCGGGGCGCAGCGGCAAGGCCTCATCGAGTTGCTGCAAGGTCTCCACCTCGACCTCCAGCGGCGCGCCGGGATGCAGCGTGCGCGCCGCCGTCACCGCGGCCGTGATGCCGCCCGCGGCGGCGATGTGGTTTTCCTTGATCAACACCATGTCGAACAGCCCGACGCGATGGTTGCTGCCGCCACCGCAGCGCACCGCGTACTTTTGCGCCAGACGCAGGCCCGGCAGGGTCTTGCGTGTATCCAGAATGCGCGTGCGCGTGCCTGCAACCGCGGCGACATAGTGCGCGGTGATGGTGGCCGTGCCAGACAGGGTTTGCAGAAAATTGATTGCGCAGCGCTCGGCGCTGAGCAGGGCGCGACTGCGGCCCGTGATGACGCACACCGTGGCGTTGGCAAGGATGACATCGCCATCGGCGAGCCGCCAGTTGCACTGCATCCTGGAGTCGAACGCACGCAGACAGGCTTCGAACCAGGACGTGCCGGCGAGAACTGCCTGTTCACGGCAGACCAGTTGGGCGCGCAGTGGCACATCCGGCAGCAGGTCCGCGGTGAGATCGCTGCCGCCGCCAAGATCCTCGGCCAGCGCGCGCGCAACATCGCCCTCGATGGCCGCTGCTTCCTGCGGGCGCAGTTCGCTGTGACTCATGCGCCGCCGTGATCGGGTACGGCTTGTGTTTGTGCGTTGCGCAGACGTTCGACGATGGCATCGAGGGCGCGATCGAACAGCGGAACTTCCTCAAGCAGCACCGCATGGCCGGACTCGATCTCGGCGGCGAGTTGCGCGGCGGCCTTGTCTGCCACCTTCAAACCGCGCCGGTTGACGAACAGATAACGACCACTGATCGGGCTGATCCACGACAGTTTGGCGCGCTCGCGACTGCCATCGTCGTTGCAGAACTCGAACCAGCAGCCGCTTTTCAACGCGCGCACGCCGTCCAGCGCCTCGCTGCTCACGGTGGATTCGGGTCCGGCGCTGCCAGGTGGCACGGAAAGCGCAATGACGGGTTCTGGTTCCAGCGCGGGCGGCAGGAAGGTTTCGACGTCCTGGTTGGCCTGCTGCGCGCGCGCAGCATCGGCCGCGTCGGCAATGGGCTCGGCGGCGGCCTCGCCCAGCAGCGGACGATACAAGGCATTGAGCTGTTCCAGCAGGCGGTTCTGGTCCGGCTCTTGCAAAGCCACCGTGGCCAGGCCGAGGCGCAGACTGCGTTCCAGTTCGGGCAGCAGTGTGCGCAAACGCTGCCTGGATGCAGCATCCGGCTTGGGCGTGAAGCTCCACAGCAGGTCGTCCATGAAGTGCAGTGCGGAACGATATTCCGGCGATTCAGCACCCTGGCGCAGCAGCACCAGCACCAGGTAATTGGCCCATGGGCGTGTCAGCAAGCTGCGTACCAGTTGCGGCGGATTTTGACCCTGCAGGCGATCCAGAACCACATTGGCGGCACTGCGGCGCGCGTGTTCGAGCTTTTCGCGTCCACGCGTGGCTTCCGCGGCGCGCAATTCAGTAAGCTCCGCGCGCTTGCGGTGTGTTTCGAGTTGCGCGCCGAATTCTTTCAGCAAGCGCTCGAACACATCGATATCGTCGTCGAAATCCTGCAGCAACCGCTCCACCACGGCACGTACGTCGCCGAGCAGGCGCAGGTCGGGATCGGACTCGCGCGACCAGCCCTTGGCCGCATCAGCGAGGGTATCGAGCAGGCGCCGCGCCGGATGCGCGCGTTGCGCGAACAGGCGCCGATCGAGGATCGCCACCTTGAGGTAGGGGATCTGCAGGCGTGCCAGCAGCGCCTGCATTTCGGTCGGCAGGTTGCGGTCCTGCAGGATGAACTCGAACAGCATGCTGACCAGATCGATGGTGTCTTCATCCGCCTCCGACAGGCGCGCGCGCGCGTGACCGCTGATGCGCGAGACCTGATCAAGCAGGTCGGCCTTGACGTGGCGCACCTCGCCCATGGCCTCATTGGCATTGCGCGTGGCCAGGTTGGCGCGCGCGATCTCGGCCTGCAGCAGGGTCAATGCGCCAAGCAGTTCGGCGGGGCCTGGCAGGGGCATCGCGCTGCCCGCGGAGTACCCGCCAGCGTAATTGCCACCGACTTGCAGGGTCGCACCCATGCCCGTCTCGCCAGGGGCGCGACGTGCGGCCAGCAGGTTGCCGAGTTGGGTGAGCAAATCGGCCTGCGCGGCAAGATCCTCGCCATAGGTTTGTCCACTGCCACGCGCCACACTGGCCGCGCCGGTAGCCGCAGCCATGTTCGCGGGGCTGCTGCCACTGCCGGTGCGACTGGCTGCGGGCTGGCGGATCTGTGGCAACACGCCGGCCTGCGCCAAACTGAGGTTGAGTTCCTCATACATGGCCTCGGCGCCGCTCATCACGTAGCGGTCGAACAGCTTGTACACGATCAGCTTCACGCGCATGCCGGTATCGAGATCACGCAGCGTCTGGCGGAACGCCTGCGCCAGCGCTCCAGGGTCGAGCGGGCCCAATGCATTGTCGAAGCGCAACCCGCCGGCCAGCATGGCCAGGCGCTCATTCAGCGCGAACAGATTGCGCGCAAGGCGTTGCTCGGCCTTGCTGGCCATGCTGCTGACCGCCAGCGACTCCTCCAGCTCGGCATCCTCGACCAGACTCAGTTCGCCGCGCGGTGCGTTCGAATCGCTGAGCATGCGGCGTTCGCGCAGGCGCCCGGCGCCGAGATCGGCAATGCGTTTGGCAATGTCATCGATGAACATGCGTTCGATCAGGCCGCGCTTCTTGCGCAGCTCGCGCATGCCATCGAAGTACTCGACCTGCAGCGCGTTGCTGGCGGCTTTCTCGGCCAGGTCGAACAGCGCATCGTCGAGATTGTCGAACAACATCGCAGTCAGGCCCTGCAGATTGCGCGACGCTATCGAGCGCACGCTGCCCAGCAACTCGCCCGGTCGTTCGCCGCGCTCATCGCGTCGCGGAATGATCGGGATGACCTTGGCGGGGGTAGTGTCTTCAGGGGCATTCATGGCGGCAGCGGGCGAGCGGATTCAGTGTGACATTTTCTTGCATTGCCGCGCGAACAATGTGACCGCAGTCACGCCATGGCGTCAGCGTGGAAAATCGTTCAATTGCACGGTACCGATACCCTCGTCACCAAGCAGCACCGGAATGCCGTCATCAACGCGGTAGATGATCTTGCCATCGCGCGTGATCAGTCCTTCGCGCAGTGCCGCATCCACGGGCATGTCGGTGACGCTGCGCACCTGACCCGCCGCGATGGCGTGGTTGAGCGCATCGAGTTCAGCACGCTTCAGCGGGCGCAGAGGCATCTTGCTGAGTGGGCAGACGAGAATGTCGAGCAAGCGGGAATCCATGATGCGTGGCCGTGCGGAGCGCGTGTACGATAGTCTTTTTATCGAGGCTGGCCAATGCCTGAGTCAGTATCCAACGCGCGCGTCGGCGTGGTCATGGGCTCGCGATCCGACTGGGAAACCCTGCAGCACGCCGCGGCGACGTTGCAGCAACTCGGCATCGCGCACGAGGTGCAGGTGGTGTCCGCGCACCGCACGCCCGACCTGCTGTTCACTTATGCCGAGCAGGCGGTGGCGCGCGGTCTGGCGGTGATCATCGCCGGTGCCGGTGGAGCCGCGCACTTACCGGGCATGCTGGCGGCGAAGACGCCACTGCCGGTGTTGGGCGTGCCGGTGCAGTCGCAGGCGCTCAATGGCATGGATTCACTGCTGTCGATCGTGCAGATGCCGGCCGGCGTGCCGGTGGGCACGCTGGCCATCGGTCGCGCCGGCGCGATCAACGCCGCGCTGCTGGCTGCCTCGATTCTGGCGCTGCACGACGCGGCGCTGGGTCGGCGCCTGGCCGATTTCCGCCGTGCGCAGACGGACGCGGTGCTGGCTGCGCCCGACCCCCGCAAGGCCATGTCGTGAGCAGACGCCTGCCGGTCATCGGCATCCTCGGTGGTGGTCAGTTGGCGCGCATGCTGGCGCTGGCTGCGGCACCGCTGGGCGTGCGCTGCAGCGTGGTTGACGGCAGTGCCGACGCCTGCGCCGGGCAACTCGCGCCATTGCGCGTGGCCGACTGGCGCGATCTGGCCAGCCTGGAGCAATTCGCGGCAGCGGTGGATGTGGTCACCTTCGATTTCGAGAACGTGCCCGCGGCCACTGCCGAATGGCTGCGCCAGCGCGTGCCGGTGCACCCCAGTCCCGAGGCACTGGCCGTGGCGCAGGATCGGATCAGCGAAAAAATGCTGTTTCGCGCGATCGGACTGGACACGCCGGCATTCGCCGCAGTATCCACGCGTAGCGAGCTGGACGCGGCCGTCGCCCGGATCGGCGTGCCGTCGATCCTCAAGACGCGCCGCCTGGGTTACGACGGCAAGGGCCAGTTTCGTCTGCGCAGTGCCACCGACGTTGATGCCGCGTGGGCGGCGCTGGGCGCGCAGGCCACGCCGCACGGGCTGGTTCTGGAAGCCTTCGTACCGTTCACGCGCGAGTTGTCGGTGCTTGCGGTGCGCGGCCGCGACGGTGAATTCCGCACCTGGCCGTTGACACAGAACTGGCACCACCAGGGCATTCTGGCGCTGAGTTGCGCGCCGGCCACGGTTGCCCCCGAGCTGGCGGCGCTGGCTCTGCACAAGGCGCAAGCGCTGGCCGAAAAGCTCGACTACGTCGGCGTGTTCGCACTGGAGCTGTTCGAGCACGCGGGGCATCTGCTGGGCAACGAGATGGCGCCACGCGTGCACAACTCCGGTCACTGGACCATCGAAGGCGCGGTCACCAGCCAGTTCGAGAACCACGTGCGTGCGGTGCTGGGGTTGCCGCTGGGTGCGACCACGCTGCGTGCCCCCAGCGTGATGTTCAACTGGATCGACGCCTTGCCCGAGCCAGTGACCGGCGCGCTGGCACTGAGCGATGTGCACTGGCACGACTATGGCAAGGACCCGCGGCCCGGGCGCAAGGTCGGCCACGCCACCATTGCCTGCGCCGATAGCGTGCAGTTGCTGGCGCGCGCTCAGGCGCTGGCGCAGGCGCTGGGGCGCGAGCCGCAACTCGCGCCGGCGCTGCCGGTGTTGCATGCGGGTGCAGCGCCGCGCGGGTGAGAGCCGTGGCTTGCGTGGCCGAATGGCTCAACGCATGCGGCTGGCGGCGTGCTCCCAATTGACCAGCTTCCAGAATGCTTCCAGGTACTTGGGACGCGCGTTGCGGTAGTCGATGTAGTAGGCGTGCTCCCACACGTCGCAAGTCAGCAGCGCGCGGTCGGCGCCGGTCAGCGGCGTGGCGGCGTTGGACGTGCTGGCCAGGCCGAGGCTGCCGTCGGGGCGCTGCACCAGCCAGGCCCAGCCGGAGCCGAAGGTGCCGATCGCGGTCTTGCTGAATTCCTCGCGGAATTTCTCGATCGAGCCGAAGGCCTTGATCAGCGCATCGGCCAGCTTGCCGCTGGGGTCGCCGCCACCCTTGGGCGAAAGCGACTGCCAGTAGAAGCTGTGGTTCCACACCTGCGCGGCGTTGTTGAACAGGCCGCCGCTGGACTTGCGCACGATCTGTTCGAGGTCCATGGCCGCCAACTCGGTGTCCTTGATCAGGTTGTTGGTATTGGTGACGTAGGTCTGGTGGTGCTTGCCGTAGTGGTAGTCGAGCGTCTCGGCCGAGATGTGGGGCTCCAGCGCGGCGCGGTCGTAGGGAAGTGCGGGAAGTTCGATGGCCATGTGTTGCTCCTGTTGGCGGGAGATGGAGAACGCCGCGCGGGAAGGGAGCCAAGGCTCGGCGCTGCTAGACTGCGCGCCCGGTGCGGCTTCGACGTAAGCCTAGTCTAACGGTGCTGCGATGGATGTGAACGATCGGATCAAGGCGGTGCTCGACACGCACCCGCTGGTGCTGTTCATGAAAGGCACGCCACAGTTTCCGATGTGCGGCTTTTCCAGCCGGGCCGCGCAGATGCTGCGCGAGGTGGGTGCGCCGTTCCACGCGGTCAACGTGCTGGAGGATCCCGAGCTGCGCGCGGCGCTGCCGCGCTACGCCAACTGGCCCACATTTCCGCAGTTGTTCCTGCACGGCGAGTTGCTGGGTGGCTGCGATATCACGCTGGAATTGAAAGCCTCGGGCGAGCTGCAGCGGCTCGCGCAGGAAGCCACGCTGCGCGGAGACGCGGCTTGAGCCGTGTGTCGCCGATGCGGCAGCAAGTGCCTGCATTGGTGCCGGGCGCACTGTCCGGACGCGTGGTACTGCTGGTGGGCGCAGCCGGTGGTCTGGGTCGCGCTGCTGCGCTGGCCTGCGGCCGCGCCGGGGCGACCGTGGTGTTGCTGGGCCGGCAGGTGCGTGCGCTCGAGGACCTGTACGACGAACTGCTTGCCGTCGGTGCGCCGCAGCCCGCGATTTACCCGTTGAACCTCGAAGGCGCCACACCGCGCGATTATGCGGTCATGGCCGAGGCCTTGGCGCGCGATCTGGGCGGCGTGGATGGCGTCGCGTTCACCGCCGCGCGCTTTGACGGCCTCACGCCACTGGAACTGATTGAGCCCGAACTGTGGCTGAGCCAGATTCAGGTCAATCTGAGCGCGCCGCTGCTGATCGTGCAGGCTTTGCTGCCGCTGCTGCGGCAAAGCGCGGACAGCGCCATCGTCTTTGTCCTGGATGATCCGGCGCGCGTGCGTCGCGCGCACTGGGGCGGCTACGGCGTGGCCAAGTGCGCGCTGGAAGGTTTGTTCGCGATTCTCGCCGAGGAGCATCACGAAGGTCCGTTGCGCGTGCATGCGCTGCTGCCGGCGCCGATGCGCACGGCGTTGCGCCGCCTCGCCTATTTCGGTGAGCATGGCGAGGCACAGTCCGAGCCGACCCTCGCGGGCGCCGCGTTGGCCGCGTTGCTCAGTCCGCAGGCTGCGTCGCTGCGCGGACAGGTGCTCGATTTGCGCGTGCCGGACTGAGTCGTGGACAGCCACGTCAACGCGCTCTCGGCGGGGATCCTGCTGTTCCTGATCATGGACCCGCTGGGCAATATTCCACTGTTCCTCAGCCTGCTCAAGAACGTCGCGCCCAAGCGCCGCCGCTGGGTGCTGGTGCGCGAATTGCTGATCGCGCTGGGGGTGCTGTTCGCGTTCCTGCTCGGCGGTGGTTTCATCCTGCGCGTGCTGCAGCTCAAGCAGGAGTCAGTGAGCATTGCCGGTGGCCTGGTGCTGTTTCTGATCGGCGTGCGCATGATTTTTCCGCCGAAGGAGGGCCTGTTCGGTGACACCGGCAGCGGCGAGCCGTTCATCGTGCCACTGGCGATTCCGTCGGTGGCCGGACCCAGCACCATGGCGGCGCTGCTCTTGCTGACCAACCAGCATCCGGGTCGTTTGGGCGCGTGGAGCCTGGCACTGTTCGCGGCATGGCTGGCGGTGGCGGTGATCCTGCTGTCGTCGACTTATCTGTATCGCTGGCTGGGCGAACAGGTGCTGATCGCGCTGGAGCGCTTGATGGGCATGTTGCTGGTAGCGCTGTCGGTGCAGATGTTTCTCGGCGGCGTGGTGGCCTATCTGCGCGCCGCAGCGGTTTGAACCGGCATGCTTTCAAGCAGCGGGTGGCAGGATTTCGAGGATGCCCAGCGCCTGGCAGGCGCGCGCGAAATCGGCCACGTCGGCCACATCACCGCCGATCTGTTCGGCAATGGCGGCTGGCGTCGCAGGTTGACGCATCAACGCGGTGGCGATGCGAAAGTGGCGCGGGAATTCGCGTTCGATCTCGGGCCAGCGCGTCAGGCGCAAGCGGCTGTCCGCGTTGGCGCCATCCGGGAACGCACCGGGATGGGCGCTGAGCGCAACGAACCAGCGCAGTCGTGATAACGGTTGTCCGCCCACGGCGCGCGCCGCGGCCAACACGCCGGGCGCTGGTTGGCGCGCCGTGCTGAGTGGGCGCGCCAGCAATGGCGTTTGCGGCCGCAGCGCGCTGGCGCCGTACCAGCGGTCAGTCTGCGGATCGAGCAGCAGGCTGCAGCCATCGGCTTCAACGAGCAATGGCGCCATGGCGGCACCGTCCAGCAACCAGTCGGCCACGCTCGCCTCGGCGCCAGTTTCGGTGGTTGCGCGACTGCTGGCGATGCCTGCCATCGATGATGGCTGCGCGAACGCCTTGGCTTGGGTTTGCGTTGGGGCCGGTTTGGTTGCCTGCGGTGCTTCCCCAAGCCGAACGCGCACCTGCTCCAGCACCCGCACCAGGGCGTCGGCCTGCACGGGCAGATCGAGGCTGAGGCGCGCGTCGCGCAAGCCCGTGCCGGCAGCCTTGGCGCTGCATGCCACCGCGTGACGGCCTGCGCCAATCAGCTTGAGCCACGACATATGTCCCCAGACGCTGTCGGCATTGACCAGCACCAGATCCGCCTTGGCCTCATCATCGAGGCGCCAGTGCGCAGCTTCGTCGCGCAGCCCGCGCAGCAGCGCGGCGATATGTGCGGCGCCGGACTCCTCGAAACTGGACAAAGCCAAACCGTAAGTGCTCATGCTGTCGTCAACCTTTGCATGCAGGCGCGTGCGCCCCTGGCGCACGCATCGCGAATGGCGGCATTGTGGGGTGGCCGCCCGCCGCGTCAATCGGAAAATGCACCGATCCACGTAAACAATCGCAACGCCAGCTAGACTTTGCCACCACCACAAGTCATTGAATGTCCATGTCCGTACGTACCCGTTTCGCCCCCAGCCCCACGGGCTATCTGCATATTGGCGGTGCGCGTACCGCGCTGTATTGCTGGCTGGAAGCGCGTCGGCGCGGTGGCGCGTTCGTGTTGCGCGTCGAGGACACTGATCGCGCACGCAGCACCGACGCCGCCGTACAGGCCATCCTCGACGGCATGGCGTGGCTGGGGCTCGATTTCGACGAAGGTCCGATCTTCCAGACGCAGCGCATGGCGCGTTATAGCGAGGTCGCGCGCGCCCTGTTGGAGGCCGGCAAGGCTTATTGGGCCTACGAGAGCAAGGACGAGATCGATGCGATGCGCGCCGCCGCCATGGCGCGCGGCGGCAAGCCGCGCTACAGCGGTCATTACCGCGAGCTGGCCGCGCCGTACCGCGAAGATCCCAATCGCGTGCTGCGCTTCAAGAATCCGCTGCATGGCAGCGTGGTATTCGAGGATGCCGTCAAGGGCCGGGTCGAGTGGCGCAACGAGGAGCTGGACGATCTGGTGCTGATCCGATCCGACGGCTATCCCACCTACAACTTCGCGGTGGTGGTCGACGACATCGACATGCGCATCGACGAGGTGATTCGTGGTGACGACCACGTCAACAATACGCCACGGCAGATCAATCTGTATCACGCCCTGGGCGCGGCGGTGCCACGTTTCGCGCATCTGCCGATGATCCTTGGAGCGGATGGGCAGAAACTGTCCAAGCGCCACGGTGCGGTCAGCGTGATGCAGTACCGCGAGGATGGCTTCCTGCCGCACGCGTTGTTGAATTATCTGGTGCGCCTCGGCTGGTCGCACGGCGATCAGGAGATCTTCTCGCGCGCCGAGATGATCACGTTATTCGACATCGGTGCGGTCAATCAGTCGGCATCGCGTTTCGACCTGGCCAAACTGGGCTGGCTCAACCAGCATTACCTGAAGACCGACGATCCCGCTGCGCTGGCACCAGAATTGGTCTGGCATTTGCAGCGCTGCGGTATCGAACCGGCGCAGGGCCCCGCGGCGGAAGACGTGATCGTGGCGCTGCGCGAACGCGTGCAGACGCTCAAGGAGATGGCCATGCGTGCGCGCATCTGGTACGCGCCGATCAGCGCATGGGACGAGCAAGCCGTGGCCAAGCATCTCGGCGGCGCCGGAGCACGCGCTGCGCTGCTGGCCGTGCACACACACCTGGCCGCGCTGACGGCGTGGACACCCGGGCAGGTGGGCGAGGCGATCAGCGCCACCGCCGCCGCATTGGGCGTGGGCATGGGCAAGATCGCGCAACCGTTGCGCGTGGCCATCACCGGCAGCCAGGTTTCGCCCTCGATCGAGCACACGGTCTATCTCGCCGGCCAGCAGGAAGCGCTGCGTCGCATCGATACGGCGCTGGCGCGTACGCGATAGCGCGCAATCGGTCGTGGTGTCCCGGGCGCATGGGCCACCGGTTGTATGCTGTCCGCATGAGTGCGCAAATTCAACCGCATAGCCACCGTCATGATGCGCGCGAATACCTCGCGACGGTCGAGCGCGCCTGCCGCGAGCGTGGCTTGCGACTCACCGAATCGCGGCGCGAGATACTGCAGTTGCTGGCCGCGCAGGGCCGGCCGGCCAAGGCCTATGACTTGCTCGAAAGCCTGCGCCAACTGCACGCCACGGCGGCGCCGCCGACCGTGTATCGCGCGCTGGAGTTCTTGCTCGCGCACGGGTTCATCCATCGCCTCGATTCGATCAACGCCTTCGTCACTTGCCATCACCCCGAGCAGGCGCATCAGGTGCCGTTTCTGATTTGCGATGAGTGCAACGAGGCCGAGGAGCTATGCGACGACGGGCACATGGCGGCGCTGATCGCGCGTGAAGCGCAGCGGCGTGGTTTCGCACCCCGCGCGCAGACCCTTGAAGTGCATGGCCTGTGCGCGCGCTGCCGCGCTCGGCGATAGGCGCGCGCAGTGATTGTCATGTGCTGCGGCCAACGGCTGCGCTCGAAAGGTGTGCACGTGCATGGGGTGATTGTGTAACGCGGGGACGCGCACCTAGCATGACCGCATGAACGATTGGTCTCCGCATCGGCATGCGCCACGCGCCGCGCACGAACGTGCTCGCGTGCACGATGAACACGTGCACGATGAACATTCGTTTCACGTTCGCGCGCATGGTGATGGCCGTGCGCGGCGCCTCGGAATCGGTCTGGTATTGACGCTGCTGATGCTGGTGATCGAAGCCGTGGGTGGCTGGTGGTCGGGTTCGTTGGCGCTGCTGGCCGATGCCGGACACATGCTGGTCGATGCCATGGCGCTGGGTCTGGCCGTGGCCAGCGCGCGCATCGCGCTGCATCCGCCCAGCGCGCGCTACAGCTTCGGTCTGGCACGCGGCGAGATCCTGGCGGGCTTTTTCAACGCACTGACCCAGTTCGTGCTGGTCGGATTCATTGTCTGGGAGGCGGTGCGTCGCCTGCAGCAGCCGCGTGCGATCGCCTCGGGCGAGATGCTCGCGGTGGCGCTGGTGGGGCTGCTGGTCAATGTGGTGGTGCTGCGCATGCTGCATCGGCATGATGCCGACGACGTGAACATGGCGGCGGCGAGCCTCCACGTGCTCGGCGACCTGCTTGGTTCGGTCGCTACCGTGCTGGCGGCGCTGGCGGTGGGATGGCTGGGCTGGTTGTGGGCCGACCCGGTGTTGTCCTTGCTGGTTTCGCTGCTCTTGCTGCGCAGTGCCTGGGTGCTGGTGCGGCGTTCGGCGCACATCCTGCTGGAGGGGGTGCCCGATGGCGTCAGCGTCGAGGCCGTGGTGGCCGCGTTGCGCGTGCTGGATGCGGGTATCGTCGATGTGCATCATCTGCACCTTTGGCAGGTCGGTGCGGGGCAGCGCATGGCCACCCTGCACGTGCGTGTGGCTGCTTCGGACCAGGGCGAGCGTATTCTGCGGCTGGTGCGGACGACGCTGGCCGAGCGCTTCGGCATCCGCCACACCACGGTGCAAATCGAAAGCGCCGGCTGTGTCGAGACCAGCCCGGATTGCGTCGCGCGTTGAAGGGGCCGCGTTTGGTCGCGGCGCTGGGCGCTGCTATGCTCAGCAACCTTTTTGCATTGCGCATACACGAGGACATCCATGGGCAAGGGCGATCCCAAGACCCGCCGCGGCAAGACTTATCGCGGCAATTACGGCAACACCCGGCCACATGCGGCCAAGACGGTCGCCGGTAGCAAGGTGGTCGCCGTCGCGGCGAAAAAGCCTGCAGCCGTGGCCAAGAAAGCAGCCACGACCGCAGTCAGGAAAACTGCCGCCAAGAAAGCCTGACCTGCAAGTCCGTACGCCAGCGCGTGCTGCTCAGACCACGCGCTGGCCGGCGGCAATGACCGTGCGTGCCAACGTACCGCCGATCCAGTAGCTCAGTTCGGCCGGCGCCGTGGCATCCCACAGCACCAGATCCGCGCGCAGCCCTTGCGCCAGCCGGCCGCGGTCGTTGAGTGCAAGTGCTCGCGCGGCATGCACGGTGACGCCGCGCAAGGCCTCCAACGGCGTCAGTCCGAACAAGGTGCAGGCCATGTTCATGGCCACGCGCAGCGAACGCAGTGGCGCGGTGCCGGGGTTGAGATCGGTCGCCACCGCCATCGGCACTTGCGCCGCACGCAGCGCCGCAATGGGCGGAAGGCGCGTTTCGCGCAGTACATAAAAGCTGCCGGGCAACAGCATTGCCACGGTGCCCGCCGCGGCCAGAGCCGCCACGCCCGCGGCGTCGGTGCATTCGAGATGATCGGCCGAGAGCGCCGCGAACTCGGCGGCCAGCGCGGCGCCATGCAGATTGGACAGCTGATCCGCATGCAATTTGACCGGCAGGCCCAGCGCGCGCGCGGCGATGAACAGCGCGCGCGTCTCCGCGGCGCTGAAACCGATGCCTTCGCAGAATGCGTCCACGGCATCGACCAGTCCTTCGGTATGCAGATGCGGTAGCCAGTGCGTGCAGACCTCGCGCACATAATCCGCGCGCCGGGAGTGGAATTCGCCTGGCAGTGCGTGCAGTCCCAGCAGCGTGGTGCGCACCTCGATGCCCAGTTCATCGCCGATGCGCCGCGCCACGCGCAGCATGCGCGTCTCGCCGGGCAGGTCCAGTGCGTAGCCGGATTTGATCTCCAATGTGGTGACGCCGTCCGCCAGCAACGCGCGCGCGCGCGGCAAGGATGCCGCCAGCAGACCGGTTTCATCGGCCGCGCGCGTGGCGCGAACCGTGGCCAGGATGCCGCCGCCGGCGCGAGCGATCGCCTCGTAGCTGGCGCCTTGCAGGCGCTGCTCAAACTCCTGTGCGCGCTCGCCAGCAAACACCAGGTGCGTGTGCGCGTCGATCAGGCCCGGGGTGAGCAGTGCGCCATGGGCGTCGACAGCGGTCGCGCGCAACGTGTCATATGCATGCGGCAATTCCGCTGTCGGCCCCAGCCAGGCAATGCGGCCCTTGCGCCAGGCGATGGCGCCATCCTCGATCAGGCCGTAGCCATGATCTGCGGCCAACGTGGCCAGATGTGCGTGCAGGATCAAACCCTGCGCCGCGGCGGGATTCATGGCGCGGGTTCCTGAGCTGCGGCGGTACGGGCATCCGCGGCACGCTGGTTCTCGTACTCGCGCATCAGGCGCGCGGCGAACACGTTGTACATCGGCGTGCGGCAGATCAGCGCCGAACTGGCGCGACCAAGCAGCGCGGCCGCCAGGATCGGCAGCGCCAGATCCTGATTGGGGGTGATCTCCAGGCAGATCACCGCGGCGGTCAGCGGGGTTTGCGCCACGCCGGCCAGATACGCCGCCATGCCCATCAGCATCACCGCGGCCGGTGCCACGTGCGGGAACCAGTGCGCCACGTTGTGGCCCAGACCGGTGCCCACGGCCAGCGCGGGTGACAGCGAGCCACCGGGCACGCCCGACCACACGTTGATGGCGTTGGCGATGTACTTGAGCACGCCGAAGCTTTCGCCCGGATTCTGCGGTGCGCCCTGCAGCAGCGCGCGCGCCTGGTCGTAGCCGGTGCCATACACGCTGCCGTGGCTGGCCAGCCCCAGCGCCACCAGTGCCAGCCCGGCGGTTGCGGCGAACCACACCGGAAAGCGCGTGCGTAGCTTGGCCAGGTGGTGCAGGGGGCCGATATCCAGCAGCATCAGCCGCGCAAACAGGCCGCCGGCCAGTCCACAGATCACCCCGACCACCAGCAGCGCCAGCCAGCCTGCGCCCAGCGGCAGGCTGGCGGGGACATTGCCGAAGTAGCTGTAGTTGCCGAGCAGGCCCAGCGAGACCACGCCGGAAAACAAGACTGCCGCGATCAGGATGCCGCTGAGGCGATGTTCGAAGGCGCCGGCCAATTCCTCGATGGCGAACATCACGCCGGCCAGCGGCGCGTTGAAGGCCGCCGCGAGGCCGGCGCCGCCACCGGCCAAGATGAAGCGTGCCGCTGCCTTGGGATCGTCGAAGCCGAAGCGCTTGCCCAGCGTGTACATGATGCCCGCACCGATCTGCACGGTCGGCCCTTCGTTGCCGATCGAGGCGCCGGTAAGCAGCGCCAGTGGTGTCAGCAAAAACTTGGCCAGCACCATGCGCCAACTGACCAGGCGCTCGCTCAGCGCGTGGCTTTGCTCGTCCTGTGCGGCGATGACCTCGGCGATGCCGCCACCGCGGGCATCCGGCATGTGGCGCGAGATGAACCAGGCGATCAGGGCGAAACCGGGCGGGGTGATCAGCAGCGCCAGCCAGGCGCGTCCAGCGATGGCCGCGGCGAAGATCGCGTAGGCAAGGTTGGTGAGCTTCATGAAAGCCACCGCGACCAGGCCCACCAGGATTCCGCCGCCCCACAGTACCAGTCGCCGCCGCCATGGCGAAGTTTCAGGCTCGTGCTCACCTTGAACAGGATGGCGTGTATCGAGTGGCGGATTGGCATCGTGCATCACTCGATTATGGCTTAACCTGACGGCTCGCTCGCCCGCGCGTCGCGTGCGGGCCGCCATGACGGCAAGCGGAGTGATCCGGTGAATGCAAATCTTTCGATGCCCAATTTCTGGGATGGCGCGAGCTGGCGCGCGCACAGCTGCGGTTGCGACGCCGCCGTCGCCGAGACGAGCTGGCACGGCTGGGTGATTCCAGGCCTGGTCAACGCGCATTCGCACGCATTCCAGCGCGCGATGGCGGGACTTGCCGAGCGTCGCGTCGTGCGTGCTGGCGATGCGCGGGACAGCTTCTGGAGCTGGCGCGAGACCATGTACACCTTCGCTGCGCGACTCGATCCGGAGACTCTGCACGCGGTTGCGGCACAGGCCTACGTGGAAATGCTCGAAGCCGGCTACACGCAGGTGTGCGAATTCCACTATCTGCACCATGCGCAGGACGGCAAACCCTATGCCCCGGCCAGCGCGATGAGCGCGGCCCTGATCGCCGCCGCGCGCGAAACCGGCATCGGGCTGACCTTGTTGCCGACGCTGTACATGAGTGGAGGTTTTGATCAGCGCCCTCTGGCGGCACGCCAGCAACGCTTCGCGCACACGCTCGATGCATTCCTCGATTTGCTGGCCGAATTGCGCGCGCTTCAAGGCCCGGGGCTGAATGTCGGCATTGCCTTGCACTCGCTGCGCGCGGTGCCGGCCGAGGCCTTGCACGAGCTGCTGCAATCGGGCCTGGCCGCGCAGGGCCCGCTGCACATCCACATCGCCGAGCAAACCGCCGAGGTGGATGATTGCCTGGCGGCCACGGGCCAGCGCCCGGTGGCCTGGCTGCTCGACCATGCACCGCTCGACGCGCGCTGGTGCCTGGTGCATGCCACGCACATGGATTCCGCTGAAACCACGCGCCTTGCGCGCAGCGGTGCGGTGGTGGCGTTGTGCCCGAGCACCGAGGCCAATCTCGGCGACGGGCTGTTTCCGCTCGGTCCCTATCTGGACGCGGGCGGGCGTATCGCCATCGGCTCGGACAGCAATGTGTCGATTTCGCCAGTGGAGGAATTGCGCTGGCTGGAGTACGGCCAGCGCCTGGCCCGACGCGCCCGCAATCTCGCCGCCAGTGCGCAACAGCCGCATGCCGGCGCGCGCCTGGTTGCGCTGGCGCTGGCGGGCGGGCGCCAGGCGGCCGGTCTCGACGACACGCCGATGGATGCGGCATTGCTGCATCTGGATGGTGCGCATGTGCTGCTGGCGGAGCGTCGCCCCGAGGAAGTGCTGGACAGCTGGATCTTTGCCGGCAACGCAGCGCTCGTGCGCGATGTCTGCGTCGCCGGGCAGCACTTGGTGCGCGCCGGGCGGCACGTGCATGGCGAAGCCATCGCACGGCGCTATCGCCAGGCGCTGGCACGGCTGCGCGCCTGAATCCCGGCGGCATCGTTACACTCTGCACCCTTTACGCGGACTTCGAAGATGCGCCTCAGCCAGTTTCACCTGAATACCGTCAAGGAAGTGCCAGCCGATGCCGAGATCGTCAGCCACCAGCTGATGCTGCGCGCCGGCATGCTGCGCAAGCTTGCCGCCGGCATCTACACGTGGACGCCGCTGGGGCTGCGCGTGCTGCGCAAGGTCGAGGCCATCGTGCGCGAGGAAATGAATCGCGCCGGTGCCATCGAATTGCTGATGCCCTCGATCCAGCCGCGCGAGCTGTGGGAGGAAACCGGGCGCTGGCAAAAATTCGGCGGGCAGTTGCTGAAAATCCGCGACCGCAAGGATCAGGAATACTGCTATGGCCCTACCCACGAGGAAGTGATCACCGATTTTGCGCGCAACGAGCTGAAAAGCTACCGCCAGTTGCCGATTAATTTCTTCCAGATCCAGACCAAGTTCCGCGACGAGATCCGCCCGCGCTTCGGCGTGATGCGCGCGCGCGAATTCCTGATGAAGGACGCGTATTCGTTTCACCTCACACCGGAATGTCTGGCGCGTGAGTATCAGAACATGTACGACGCCTACACGCGCATTTTCACCCGGCTCGGTTTACGCTTTCGTGCGGTGCAGGCCGACACCGGCGCCATCGGTGGCAGCGCCAGTCATGAGTTCAGCGTGCTGGCCGATTCCGGCGAGGATGCCATCGCTTTTTCCAGCGCATCCGGTTACGCCGCCAATGTGGAAATGGCCGAAGCACTGGCGCCGGGCGCACGCGCAGCGCCAGCCGAAGCGCTGCAGCGCGTGGCCACGCCGACGCAGAAAACCTGCGCCGAGGTGGCCGCGCTATTAGGTGTCGATCTGGCGCGCACGGTGAAATCCATTGCCTTGGTCAGCGAATCCGGTTTTGTGCTGGCGCTGCTGCGCGGAGATCACCTGCTCAACGAAATCAAGCTGGCCAAGCTGCCGGGGCTGGCTGAATTTCGTCTGGCCAATGAGGCCGAAATTGTCGAACACCTGGGCAGCGAACCAGGCTTCATCGGACCGCGGGAACCGCGCAAGGCCATTACCCTCGTTGCCGATCGCAGCGTTGCCGCCATGGCCGATTTTGTCATTGGCGCCAATGCCGTCGGTTATCACCTGCGGGGCGTCAACTGGGGCCGCGATTTGCCCGAGCCGGATCACGTCGCCGATATTCGCAACGTGCAAGCCGGCGATGCCGCCGCGGATGGCAGCGGCGCGCTGCAAATCGCGCGCGGCATCGAGGTGGGGCACGTCTTTCAACTGGGTCAGAAATACGCCGCGGCCATGGGCGCGCAGGTACTCGATGCGCAAGGCAAGGCGCAAACGCCATTCATGGGCTGCTACGGTATTGGCGTGAGCCGTATCGTGGCTGCGGCGATCGAGCAGAATCACGATGCTGCAGGCATCCGCTGGCCGCGTGCCATGGCGCCATGGCAGGTGGCGATCTGCGTCATCAATCCCAAAAGCGTCGCGGCTGTCGATCAGGCCGCGGCGGCGCTGTATGCCGAATTGCAAGGATGCGGCATTGAAGTAGTGCTGGATGATCGCGGCTTGCGCTCGGGCGCGATGTTTGCCGATATTGAACTGATCGGCATTCCGCAGCGCGTCGTCATCAGCGAGCGTGGTCTGGCTACCGGCCAGTTAGAATACCGCCGGCGCGATGCTGCGGACAGTGAAATGCTGAATAAAGAGCAACTGATGACACGCATCCGCGCGGATTCGCCCTGATTGGCAAAGGCCTGATCAAGTGCAAGCCTTCGGCGAGCCAATGATGGCGTGCAGTACGACGCACAGGCCGTGACCCACTGCCAATGCACCCGGCAACACGAGTGGTCTGGTTCCGCCGCGCACGGTTGCTTGTAAACCGCGCATTACAGCTATTTCATGGTTGCGGTTATTGACTGAATATTGTGCAATTGCATGCAGCGTGCAAAAATCCTCATGCTGCAGCGGGTCAGCCGTTGATCCGCATAATCCATATCCATTCAGGAGACGAGTCATGGCCATCGATCTGAAAACCTTCAATCACAACCAGCTCAACGAGTTGATCGAGCACGCCAAAGTGCGTCAGGCGGAGTTGGCCAAGGAAAAGCTGGGCGCGTTGCGTGAGCGCATTGAGAATATCGTCAAACAGGAAGGCTATAGCCTTGAGGATGTTTTTGGTGGCCGCGCGCGGCGTGCGCGCAAGAGCATGGGCGTCGTGGCGCCCAAGTTCCGCAATCCAGCCAATGCCCAGCAAACCTGGAGTGGCCGTGGCAAGCGCCCGCGCTGGTTCCACGAAGCGCTGGCCGCCGGCAGGAAAGAAGCGGACATGCTGATCAAGTAAGTATCAGAGCGGTTTGCAAAACCGCCCTGGCACAGAGCGCAGTGGGCCAGCGCCCGCTGCGCGCCGGAACCAAGGATGGTGCAGACAGAAGCGGCGCGGCTCTGCAATGCCGAATGGCTTGCAAGCCGCGGCAGAATGCCAAGCCGTGCAGACCGATCTGCAATGGATCGATTCGCCCAGGCGAATTGTTGAACGCCATGCGACGCCGGTCATGTGCCGGCGTTTCATTTGCGGCCTACAGGCTGCGTCGCGGGCCGATCAGCAAATCGCCAAACAGCAGTCCCGCGACCAGCGCCACCAGCAATGAAATCAGCAGCACGGCGGCATCGGTGCCGATATGCACATTGCGCTCCAGCAGCAAGGACACGCTGCGAAAGCCGACCGCTCCCGGTACCAGCAGAATGATGCCTGGCTCACGCAGCAGCGCACCGGGACGATGCCGGTAGCGCGCATAGAGATTGCTCAACGCGGCAATGATCAATCCGCCAACGAACACTCCGAAGCTTGGCCCGTACAACCCGGTGCCCATGCGCGTGCTCAGATAGCCAATGATCGCCGCACCCATGACCAGTGGCCAATCGCGTGGCGCGGTCTGAAACAGCACGCCGAATGCTGCGCTGCCCAGCAGCAGCGCCGGAAACTCGATCCAGTTCGGCGCCGCCGCCAGCGGCGCGCCGAGGGCGTGCCAGCCGAGCAGGTCAAGGATCTGCGCGCCGGCCAGCGTGCCGAAGGTGAGCTTGAGCAGACTGGACAGCGCTCCAGCCAGGCGTGCCGTCCCCGAGACCAGGTGTTGCGTGGAAATCTCGCGCACCGCATTGGTCAGGGCCAGACCTGGCATCAGCACGATCAATCCCGAGATCACTACCGTTTTCAGCGCCAATGGCACGATGAAGGCGCCGATGGCACCGGCGATCAGCGTGGCCAGCAAAGCCGCGATCGCCTCGCTGGCCACGGCCATGCGCGGATGCCCGGCACTGCTGACGGTGACCTGGCCGATGACGATGCCGATCACGCCCGCAGCCAGTTGATCGACCCACGCGCCGTGCAGCAAGACCGCCACCATGGCCGCGGCAATGCCGAATGCCGCGACACTCAGCGGCCACCACCAGCGCGGCCGCGGCTCGGTCAACGCGCGCAACTGGCGGAAGCCGTCCTCGACGTCGAGCGTGCCGGCAATCACCTCGTCGGCGATGCGATCGACCCTGCATAGGCGCGCCAGATCCACATCGCCTGGCGGCAGGCGCATTACCTGCGTGACTTCGGCCAGGGCAGCGGCGTTGGTTGCGTCCAGCGTGCTGGCCGAAAGGATGATCGCGGTCGGGCTCGACCAGACCTCGATGCGCAGTCCCAGGCGCTCGCCCATGCGTGACACGGCCATTTCCAGGCGTGGCGCCGCGGTGCCGTATTGATGCAGACGCCGTGCCGTCTCGACGACAAAAGCCACGCGCGTATTGAACGGTGAACGGTGCGCGCTCATGCGCGGCCTCGCAATTCAGGGGTGGTCCGGGTGCGAACGCCAGGCCAAAGCGATAGGCGGCGTGCGCAATCCAACGGATAATGCAGCGCTGGTGCGTGTGGGGCGGAGGGCGCCATGGGCTTGGGTGAGGCGCTATCCATTGGCAGTGCACTGGCGTGGGCGGTGGCGGTCATTATCTACAAACGCCTGGGTGAGACGCTGCCGCCGCTGCTGCTGAATCTGCTCAAGAACCTGTTGGTGCTGGGCATGCTGCTGCTGAGCGTGCTGGCACTGCGCACGCCGCTGCCGCATCTGGACGCGCTCGGCGTGGGTGTGACGTTGTTGTCCGGGTTGCTGGGCATGGCGGCGGCCGACAGCCTGTATTTTGCCGCGCTCAACAAGCTCGGTGCCGGGCGTGCCGGGATTCTGGGCAACCTGTACAGCCCATTCGTGATCGTGTTGTCGGTGCTGTTTCTGGGCGAAACCATGCGTCCGCTGCAATGGTTGGGTTTCGTGCTGGTCAGCTTGGGCGTGCTGGTGGTGGGTCATGCGCAGGGGCAGGCAGCGGCCGTGGACAGGGCACGTGCGCGGCGCGGATTCATCCAGGGCATCGCCGCGATTTTCTTGATGGCAGTGGCCATCGTGCTGATCAAACCATGGCTGGCCTGGCAGCCGTTGCTGTGGATGGTGTTGTTGCGCACCCTGGGTGGCTTGCTGGGATTGGGTCTGGTGTTCACGTGGCGGCGGCAGTCGCCACTGCACTGCCTGCGCGGTAGGCGCCTGCGCTGGCCGCTGCTGCTGCTGGCCGCGTTCATTGGCCAGTACGTGGCCGTGCTGCTGTGGGTCGGCGGCTACAAGTATGCGCCGGCCACGGTGGCCGCGATCCTCAATGAAACCAGCTCGGCGTTCATCGTGCTGCTGGCGGCACTGCTGCTGCGTGAGCCGCTGACGCCACGCAAGTTGATCGGTGTGAGTTGCACGCTGGCCGGTGTTTCCTGCCTGCTGCTGGCCTGATCAGCCGCGGTTGGCAGCTTCGGCCGTTGTCGACGCTGCGTCTTGCACAGCACGCACCTTGAGCAGGATGCCTTCGGCGGCGATAACCTCGACCTCACTGCCGGCGGGGAGATCCGGTCCCGTTGCCAGCCACACGCCATCGCCGACGCGCACACGACCGCGGCCTTCGTGGATGGCCTCGCTCAGCACCAGGCGGCGCCCAATCAGGCTGGCGCCGCGACGGTTGAGGGTTGTGTCGCTGTACTCGCTGCGCTGCAGGCGCGGGCGCAGCCAGCGCCAGTAGGCCACGCAGGACAAAAACGCCAGCACGGTGAAGGCAACTGCCTGCGCCAGTACGCCCAGTTGCGGCAGCAGCATCACCACGAAGCCAGTGGCCGCGGCACCGATGCCGATCCACAGCAGAAAATAGCCGGGAGCCAGCACCTCGGCTGCGGCCAGCACCAGCGCCAGCGACCACCACACGAAGTGACCTGGCATGTTGACGATGAACTGGGTCATGGTCTTGGGCCTGCTGCAACCGCCTTGCGTGCGCTGCTTTCGCTTTGCGCGGTGCGCACCAGATCGGTGATGCCGGCCAGCGCGCCGAGCACGCCGGTGGCTTCCATCGGCAGCAGCATGGTTTTCTGGTTGGGCGAATCGCCGAACACTTTCAATGCTTCGATGTATTTGATGGCGACAAAGTAATTGAGCGCATTGACATCGCCCTGCGCGATCGCCACCGAAACCAGTTCGGTGGCCTTGGCGTCGGCTGCGCCCAGACGCTCGCGCGCCTCGGCTTCGCGGAATGCGGCTTCGCGCTTGCCTTCGGCCGCCAGGATGACGCTTTGCTTCTCGCCCTCGGCCTTGAGGATCGCGGCCTGGCGGAAGCCCTCGGCTTCGAGGATGTTGGCGCGCTTCTCACGTTCGGCCTTCATCTGTCGCGCCATCGAGTCGACCAGATCGCGCGGCGGCTGGATGTCCTTGAGCTCGATGCGCGTGATCTTCAGACCCCATGGATGCGTGGCCTCGTCGACCACGCGCAGCAGGCGCGTGTTGATCTCGTCGCGTTTGCTCAGCGATTCGTCCAGATCCAGCGAGCCCAGCACGGTGCGAATGTTGGTCATCACCAGGTTGATCACCGCCAGCTCCAGGTTGGCCACCTCGTAGGCGGCCTTGGCGGCGTCGAGCACCTGGTAGAACACCACGCCGTCGACCTTGACGACCGCATTGTCCTTGGTGATCACATCCTGGCTGGCGACGTCCAGCACCTGCTCCATCATGTTGACCTTGCGCCCGATGGCGTAGATGAAGGGGATCAGGAAATGCAGGCCGGGATCGAGCGTGGCGACGTACTTGCCGAAGCGCTCCACGGTCCACTCGTAACCCTGCGGCACGATGCGCACCAGCTTGACCAGCACGATCACCGCGACCACGACCAGAATCAGTGCAAAAACCAATGGCATGTCACTCTCCCCCGATGTGGGGTCCAGTATAAAGCGCGTTCGCTCAGGCACGGTGGACAGAAGCCATGCCGCGCCCGGGCCTCGGCGCGCGTTGCGCCGCGGCTTGTCACGCGCGCAGAGTCAGCGTTCGAGTTGGCAGGCTTCCTCGCACGCCAGTTGCAGGGCCAGCACCTGTCCCGGCGTCGATAGCTGCCGCGTCCGCAATGCGCGTAAGCGCGGCGCGGTGCGTGTCCACTGCACGACCAGGGCGGTGCCGGCCAGCGCGCGCTGGCCCGGCAGTGTGTCATTGCGGCAAGGCAGCCTGGCGCACAGCGCGTCCCATTGGCAGAAATCGGTATCAGGCAGCAGATAGAGCCGCGCCTGAATCTCGCCGCGTAGTGTTTCCAGGCTCAGCCATTCACGCGGACCGGCGGCGCGGACCTCGGCGCTGACGCTCACCAGCAGCGCGCCATCAGGCAGGCACCGCTCGCGCGCGATGCGTCCCGCGCGCGCGCAGCACAACAGTGGCCCCAGTCCGCGCAGCCACAAGGCACGCTGATGCAGGAACGCCTGCAGCGGCGCGGCATGGCCATCATGAAAAGTGCCTGCATCCTGTTCGTCAGGCGCGATGCCGTTCACTGCGCGCAGGTTCATGGTTGGTTCGCTCGAGACGTGGTTCGGTGCCATGGCGTCATCCGCACGCCATCTGCCGCGGGTCGCCGTGGCTTTATTTGGTCAGGATCAGCTTGTCGTTGCGTGTCAGGCGCAAGTGGTAAGTCTGACCCAGGTGCTCGATGGCAAGTTCGCGCGCGCCGGCCAGCAGCTGATGGCTGTCGACTTGCCGCGCTCGCTGCGGTGCAGTTGGTGCGGGTGTGCGGACAACGCTGGCAAGGTGAGAGGTCAGAGGCGGGGTGTGCAGCAGCATGGGGATTCTCCGATCGGCACAGCAAATAATAATCATTCCTATCTGCAATGCAAGTGCTGCTCGCCGCCAGCCACGAATCAAGGCATGCGAAAGCTTGCGGCTGCCCGATCATGATGGACACCGCTGTCGATCGATCGCAGCCCGCGGGCATCGGGCGCCCGTGACCATGAAGCCGCATTGTTGCTGCGTGGTTTCTTCAGCTTGCGGCGAGGTTGTTCTCGATGTGCTGCCACGCGGCTGCATCGAGGCGCTGCGCGACGGCCAGCGCGGCGAGATTCTCCTCGAGCTGGCTGATGCGACTGGCACCGAGGATCACCGTGCTGACATGCGGATTCTTCAGGCACCAGGCGATGGCCAGTTGCGCCGGGCTGCATTCGAATTCCATGGCCAGCGCCGGCAGCGCGGCGGCGCGGCGCGCGTGCGCACCGCCTTCGGCATCGAGCACGGCCTCGCGTAGCCAAGCATTATCGCTCTGGCCCAGGCGTGAGTCCGCCGGAACCTTGGCGGCGTATTTTCCGGTGAGCAGTCCGGAAGCCAGCGGCGACCACGTGGTGATGCCGAGACCCAGCGAGTTGTAGATCGGCGCGTATTCCTGCTCGACGCGCTCGCGGTGCAGCATGTTGTATTGCGGCTGCTCCATCTGCGGGCCGATGAGGTGGTGCGCGTGCGCGAATTCGGCGGCTGCGTTGATGAGTACAGCCGGCCATTCGCTGGTGCCCCAATACAGCACCTTGCCCTGGCGTACCAGCGTGTCCATGGTCAGCACGATTTCGGCGACCGGGGTGTCCTCGTCCGGGCGATGGCAATAGTAGAGATCGAGATAATCCACGCGCAGCCTGCGCAACGCCTGATGGCAGGCATCGGTGAGGTGTTTGCGCGACAGGCCGCGCTGGGTCGGGGCCGGATCGGGCAAGCGCCCGAAGTAAGCCTTGCTGGACAGGCAGTAGCTGTCGCGTGGCAGGGCCAGTTCGTGCAGCGCGGCGCCCATCACCTCCTCCGCCACACCGTGGGCATAGACCTCGGCGTTGTCGAAAAAATTGACGCCCTGCGCGTGCGCATAGGCCAGCATGTCGCGTGCGGCGCGCTGGTCGACCTGACGCCCGAACGTGACCCAGGCGCCGAAGGACAGCGCGGAGAGTTTGAGACCGGAAGAACCCAGACGACGGTATTCCATGGCAATTCCAGATGAGGGAGAACCCTCAGGCTTGGGGCGGGCAGACGCCCATGCAAGAGCGCGCGGCCCGGTCCGCGGGCGGAGCGCGGATGCGCAGGCTACAAAGGCGTAATAGAAAACACTGTTTTGCATCGGTCCGACGGTTCCTGCGCGCGGACGCTGCGCATACCGACGTCGAATGCGTGCAGCGATGCGCATTGCTGAATCGTAAGGCGCCGTTGCCGGGTGCTCAGGCGCGCGGAACTTGCGCGCGCCGCGCGACTCTTGTTCTGCGTCGCATCGTCCTATCCCTACCCAGTCTGCCCCAGGAGTCCTCCATGTCTGCTCGCCATCTTGCACTGGCCGTGGCCATCGCCGCCGCGCTGCTGCCGATTTCTGCATTTGCCGCCAAACCGGAAGCCAAACCGGGCGCGCATGCAACCAACATCGATCATTACTGGGCCATGCCGCATACCTCGGCGACGACGGGCGAGGTCACCATCAACGGCAAGCACATCGACTACACCGCCGATACCGGCACCATCATCCTGCACGACAAGCAGGGCAAGCCCACCGGCGAGATGTTTTATGTGGCGTATATCAAGCGCGGCGTGGATGCCGCCAAGCGTCCGATTTCCTTCCTGTACAACGGTGGTCCGGGCTCGTCCTCGGTGTGGCTGCACATGGGCGCATTCGGCCCGGTGCGCGTGGTTACCGACAGTCACATCCACACGCCGCCGGCGCCGTACCGGTTGGTCAACAACGATTACAGTCTGCTCAATGCCAGCGATCTGGTGTTCGTCGATGCGATGGGCACCGGGTACAGCCGCATCCTCGGCAAGGCCGAGGGTGGCGTGGGTACGCCGAAGATGTTCTACGGCGTCGATCCGGACGGCCAGGCCTTCGCCCAGTTCATCAGCAATTTCCTGTCGCAATACGGGCGCTGGAACTCGCCGAAATACCTGATCGGCGAGAGCTACGGCACTACGCGCAATGCAGTGCTGGCCAACATCCTCGAGCAGCAGGACAACATTGACCTCAACGGCGTGGTGATGATGTCGAGCATCCTCAACTTCGATACCAGCATCGATCAGCCCAACCTCAATCCCGGCATCAACCTGCCTTATGCGCTGGCACTGCCCTCGTATGCCGCGATCGCCTGGTATCACAAGGCACTGGCCAATCCTCCAGCCACGCTGCATCCCTGGCTGGACCAGGTGCAGACCTGGGCGATGGGGCCATACCTGCAGGCGCTGAACGAGGGCGCCGCGCTACCGGTGGCGCAGGAAGACGCCATCGCCAGGCAGATGGCGACCTACACCGGCTTGCCGGAGCGCTATGTGCTGCGCGCGGATCTGCGCGTGACCGGGCCCGAATTCGAACAGACCCTGCTGTTGCCGCGCGGCGAGACCACCGGGCGGTTGGATGCGCGCTTCTCCGGCCCGACCATGGATCCGCTGGCGGAGTCGGCCATGTACGACCCGCAGAGCGCGGCGATCAGTTCGGCCTACACGGCGGCGTTCAACGACTACGTGCGCAAGACGCTCAAGTTCGGCGGCAAGCACACCTACAAGATCGTCTCCAACACCGTGGGCAACGACTGGAACCTGCTGCATACGCCGCCAGGACAGACCACGCCGGCCTATATCGCGACCAACGTGATGCCCGATCTGGCCGCAGCGATGAGCTACAACCCGGATCTGAAGGTGATGGTCAATGCCGGCTATTACGATCTGGCGACGCCGTACTACGCGGCGTGGTACCAGTTCGAGCAGTTGCCGATGCAACGCAAGCTGATGCACAACATCCAGTTCCACTACTACCACGTCGGGCACATGCTCTACGTGCGGCCGCAGGACCTGGTGAAGGTGCACGCCAATATCGTCAAGTTCATCCGCAGTACCGATCACGAGCCCGCGACACGCTGAGGCTGCTTCAGTCCGTCGCGTCTTCCGGAGTCGAATCCGTGGTCGCTTTGGCGACTGCGGATTCCAGCGCACGCAATTGGCGCAGTAGCTCGCGATACGCGTGTGGCGGGCGATTGCCGGCGCGCTCGACACGGGCCTGACGGATCAGCGCGCGCAGATTCTGCCGGTCGGCCAGCGGATGACGCTGCAGCAGTTCACCCAGCGCTGCATCGCCCTCGGCCAGAAGCTGCTCGCGCAGCGCCTCGAGCCGATGCGCAACGGCCACCTCGCGGCGATGCGCCACGATGTCGCCGCCCAGCGCCGCGCGCGCCGCTGCGAAAGCATCCTCATCATGGCGCCGCATCAGCTTGGCCAAAAACTGCAATTGCCGCTTGCGCGCCACCGGCGCGGTGATGCGGCGCACGTGGGCGATTTCCGTACGCACGTCGTCGGGCAGATCGATGCCTGCCAGGCGCGAAGGCGGCAGGGTCAGCAGCGCTTCGCCGAGATCGAACAGCGCCAGCGCATCGCGGCGCCGCTGGCTGCGACTGGGTGCCTCGAAGCCTTCGGTTTCGTCGTGGTCGGATGGCATGTCGTGGCACACTGCGCGGCTGATGGGACGCGCAGCGTAGCGCGCCCGCGATGCGAGACCTATCCATGCCCAGTGCCGTGATCGCCGCCGGCGATGCCGATTTGAACCCCGCCGCTGAACTCGACCGGCTTGGCGCCATCGCCGCGGAGGTGATCGCGCGCGCGCGCGGTGCCGGCGCCAGTGCGGCCGAAGTCAGCGCCAGCGTGCAGACCGGACTCAACGTCAATGTGCGCATGGGCGAGGTGGAAACCATCGAGCATACGCGCGATCGCGGCTTCAGCCTCACCGTGTATTTCGGTCAGCGCAAGGGCAGCGCCAGCACGGCTGATCTGAAGCCCGCGTCGATCGCGGCGACGCTGGAGCACGCCTGCGCCATCGCGCGGCATACCGAGTCCGATGCGGCCGCCGGACTTGCCGATGCCGCGCTGATGGCCACGCAGTTTCCCGACCTCGACCTGTGGCATCCGTGGCCGTTGAGCGTGGAGGACGCCGTGCTGCTGGCGCAACGTTGCGAGTCCGCCGGGCTCGAAATCGCCGGTATCGCCAACAGCGAAGGCGCCAGCGTCGGCAGCGGCAGCGCGCTCGAGGTCTATGCCAACTCGCATGGCTTCTTCGGCCGCGAGCACGCCACGCAGCACTCGCTGTCGTGTGCGTTGATCGCCGGCAACGGCGCGGATGGCATGCAACGCGATTACTGGTGGGACAGCGCGCGCGCGCAGGAGGATCTGATGGATGCCGCCGCGCTGGGCCGCCGCGCCGCCGAGCGCACGCTGGCGCGACTGGGTGCGCGCACGCTGGGTACGCGCACCTGCAAGGTACTGTTCACGCCGGATACGGCGCGCTCGCTGCTCGGACATCTGGTCGGCGCGGTCAGCGGTGGTGCGCTGTACCGGCGTGCCAGTTTCCTGCTCGATCAGATCGGGCAGAGTCTGTTCCCGGCGCACATCAACATCATCGAGCGGCCACGTCTGCCGCGCGGCCCGGCTTCGGCCACGTTCGATGCCGAAGGCGTGGCCACGCGTGAGCAGCCTTTGATCGAAAACGGCGTACTCGGGCGCTATGTCCTGGGCAGCTATTCGGCGCGCAAACTGGGCCTGTCCAGCACCGCCAACGCCGGCGGCGTGCGCAACCTGATTCTCGAGCCGGGTGCGCTGGACTTCGCGCAGATGCTTGATGCCATGGGCAGCGGGCTGGTGGTGACCGAACTGATGGGGCAGGGCGTCAACACCGTGACCGGTGATTACTCGCGCGGCGCCGCCGGTTACTGGGTCGAGCACGGCGTGATCGCGTACCCGGTCGAGGAAGTCACCATCGCCTCCAACCTGCGCGCCATGTTCGCCGGCATCGAAGCCGTGGGCCGCGATCTGGATGCGCGCGGCGGCCTGATGACGCCCTCGCTGCTGATCGGCGCGATGACCGTCGCCGGCGCCGACTAGCCCGGTCCGCGTCAACGCGCAACCTGGCCGCGCGTTGTGCATGGACAGATGCGGCCGTGTTCTGGCTGCGGAGTGCGGTGATGGGTGCTGCCGATGCAAGACGCGCTGCGAGCGCGCTGAATCGTCTCGGTCTGGGTGCGCACAACGGCGAGATCGTGGCGTTGGGCGATGCCGAGGCCTGGGCGTTGCGTCAATCCAGCCAGCGCGCCGAGGATTTGGGCGTGTTCACCGGCCTGCCGGATAGCCTCGACTACCTGCGCAAGGAGGCGCAGTTGCAGCAGCAGCGGCGTGCGCTCAAGCGTGCGGACGCAGGCACGCCACGGCCGCCTGCCATTGGCAAGGACGGCAAGCCGGTCAATCCGCTGGCGCGCTTGTATGTGCAGATGTTTGGCGCCGATCTGCGCCGCGAGGCCAGCGCGCGCTGGCAGCTGGCTGCGCGCAGCGAAACACCCTTCGCCGAGCGCCTGGTGCGCTTCTGGTCCAACCACTTCGCGGTATCGGTGGACAAGTTCCCGGTGCGCTTGTACGCCGCGCCGATGGAGCGCGAGGCGATCCGCCCGCACCTCAACGGGCGCTTTTACGACATGCTGATCGCGGTCGAGCAGCATCCGGCCATGCTGCGCTATCTGGATCAGGCGCAGTCGGTGGGCCCGGATTCGCCATTGGCCGAGCGTGTCGACCGGCGCCTGGCGCGCCGTGCCGACGGACAGCCCGCGCGCAAGCTGGGACTCAACGAAAACCTCGCGCGCGAGATCATGGAGCTGCACACGCTCGGCGTCGGCGCGCATTACACCCAGGCCGACGTCACCCAGTTCGCGCGCGCGCTGACTGGCTGGAGTCTGCCGACACCGCGCGAGCTGGAGCAGGGCGAGGTCACCGCCGCGTTCAAGTTCCGCCCGTTCGCGCACGAGCCCGGCAACGTCAGCGTGCTGGGCAAGGTCTACGATCAGCGCGGCGAGGATCAGGCCAAGGCCATCCTCGCTGACTTTGCCATGCATCCGGCCACCGCGTGGCATCTGGCGAGCAAACTGGCCACGCACTGCGTCAGCGATACGCCGCCGCCGGAACTGGTCGATGCCATGGCGCAGGCCTATCGCGCCAGTGGCGGCTTGCTGCCGGCGCTATATGCCGCACTACTGCAGCATGCGGTGACGTGGGCGCCGGAGGCGCGCAAGATCCGCACGCCGCAGGATCTGCTGGTTGCCGGCTTGCGCGCCGGCGCCATCGATCCGGGCGACAAGCCGCAACCGTGGGAAGGTTTGCTGATGCGCCTGGGACAGCCCACCTTCATGCCGCGCTCGCCGGCCGGTTACACCGATGTCGCCGCCGACTGGGTGGCGCCGGATGCGCTGTGGAAGCGCGTGCAGGTGGCCGAGGCACTGGCCGAGCGTGTCGTGCGCGTGGGCCTTGAGCCGCGGGCGCTGGCGGCGGGCGTGATCGGCCCCGCGCTGCGCCCCGACACGCTCACCGCGCTGGCGCGCGCCGAGGCGCCCGAGCAGGCGCTGGCGCTGCTGTTCGCCAGCCCCGAATTCCAGTGGAGGGTGTGAGATGAGCACGCGCCGCGAATTCCTGCGCTTGATGGGACTGTCCGCCACGGCCGCCGCCACGTTGACGCTGTGGCCGGGCATCACCCTTGCCGCCACGGGCGCCGACACGCGCCTGCTGGTGCTGATGCTGCGTGGGGGTCTGGATGGCATCCATGCGCTGCCGCCGTATGGCGATCCGGGCTATGCCGAGCTGCGCGGGCCGCTGGCGCTGACACCCAGCGGCCCCACCGCGGAAGACCCGGCTGCGCTGCGCCTGGACGGCACCTTCGCGCTGCATCCGGCGCTGCGCTTCGCGCAGCAGCTCTACCAGCGTGGCCAGTTGCTGCCGATCGTCGCGGCCGCACCGCCGTACTGGGGGCGCTCGCATTTCGAGGCACAGGATTGCGTGGAAAACGGCACCGCCACGCCGGATGGCGCGCAGACCGGCTGGCTCAATCGCGCCGTCGCCGCACTGCCGGGCATCGATGGCCTGGCGGTGAGCACGGTGATGCCGCTGATGATGCGCGGCGGTGGCCGCATCACGACGTGGTCGCCGCCGCTGCCGATGCGCGTCAATCCGATTCTGTTGCAGCGCCTGGAACCGCTGTACGCCGAGGACCCGCGGCTGGCAGTGGCCTTCGCCGACGCACTGGCCAATCAGGGTGCCAGCGGTGGCGCGGCGCTGGCTCCGGCTGACGCGATGGCGGCCGGCAAGGCCAAGGCCATGGGCAGCGGCGGCCGCCTGCCGCAATTGATGCAGGCCGCAGGCACGTTCATGGCCAGGGCCGACGGTCCGCGCATCGGCTTCGTCGAGGACTATGGCTGGGATACCCACGCCAATCAGGCCGCGATCCTGTCGCGCAAACTCAAGGAGCTCGACAACGCCTTCGCCAGTTTCGCGCAGGCGGCGCAGCCGGTGTGGTCGCGCATGGTCATGGTGGTGGTCACCGAATTCGGCCGCACCGCGCGCATCAACGGCACCAACGGCACCGACCACGGCACCGGCGGGGTGATGTTCGTGGCCGGCGGCGCGGTGGCCGGCGGGCGCGTCGGCGGGCAGTGGCCGGGCATGCGCCCGCAGCAGCTGTATCAGAATCGCGACATCCACGCGACCACCGATTTCCGCGCCGTGTTCAAGGGTTTGCTGGCCGCACACCTGGGCATCGGCGAGCGCGTGCTGGCCACACGCGTGTTTCCAGGCAGTGCCGCGCTGGCTCCGCAGGGTGGTTTGTTGCGTGCAGCCCTGGCGGCGTGAGGCGCCTGCGGCGAGGTTGCGATTGACACTGCGCGCGGCGCGCGTGAGGCTTGCCGGCATGACCACGGGGAGCCTGCCATGAGCGAAGAAACCCAGTACACCACGCCACCACCACCGCCACCACCGACCGCCAGCGCGCCGGCGCAATCCAGCGAGATGGATCAGCGCAACTGGGCCATGTTCACGCACCTGTCGGCGCTGCTCGGCCTGGTCAGCGGCTTAGGATTCATTCTCGGCCCGTTGGTGCTGTGGCTGATCAAGAAGGAGCAGATGCCGCTGGTCAACGAGGCCGGCAAGGAAGCGGTGAACTTCCAGCTCACCATGCTCATCGCATTCCTCGTTTCCTGGGTGCTGATGCTGATGCTGATCGGCTTCTTGCTGATACCGCTGGTCGTGGTGTTCGATGTCGTGATGTCGATCATCGCCGCGGTGCAGACCAGCAACGGCACGCGTTACCGCTATCCGCTGACGATCCGCTTCATCAATTGAGGCATGCGCCGCGGTCGCGTGCCTCAGCGCGCGCGTGCCGCGGCGTGCTGCGCCAGTTCGCGCAACAAGTCGGCCCGGGCAGCGAACGGCGCCAGGGCTTGCAGCGCCTGCGCGGTGACTTCATGCAGGCGCTGGCGCGCGCCGTCCACGCCCAGCAGCGTCGGAAACGTGGGTTTGCCCTGGCGCGAATCCTTGCCCGCGGTCTTGCCCAGCGTCGCCGTGGCGCCTTCGACATCGAGCAGGTCGTCGCGGATCTGGAAAGCCAGGCCGAACGCCGCCGCGTAGTCATCCAGCGCGTGTAGCGTGGCGGCATCGGCCGCGGCGGCCAGCGCGCCCATGCGCACGCAGGCGCGGATCAGCGCGCCGGTCTTCAGCGCATGCAGATGCTCCAGCGCGGGCACATCCAGATCGCCGCCGGTCGCGGCCAGGTCCAGCGCCTGGCCGCCGGCCATGCCTTCGGCACCACACGCTGTGGCCAGGGTGCACAACATGGCCAGGCGCGTGTCGGCATCGACATCGAGCGCGGCGTCATGCGCGAGGTGATCGAAGGCCAGTGCCTGCAGCGCATCGCCGGCGAGGATCGCCGTGGCCTCGCCGAAAGCGACGTGGCAGGTGGGGCGGCCGCGGCGCAGGTCGTCATCGTCCATTGCCGGCAAATCGTCGTGGATCAGCGAATAGGCGTGGATCAGCTCGGCCGCCGCGGCCGGCGCATCGAGGCGCGCCAGCGGCGCTTGCAGCAGCACGCCGGTGGCATAGGTGAGCAGCGGCCGCAGGCGCTTGCCGCTGCCCAGAGCGGCGTAACGCATGGCCTGCTGCAGGCGACCGGGACCGGGATGGGCGGGTGGCAGGGCGCGTTCGAGTGCGGCTTCGCTGCGGCGGATCAACGCAACGAACGCAGGGCCCAGCTCAAGGTGCGTCGGATTCAAAGGGTTCGGCGAGATCGGGGGCTTCGGGATCGAGCAGTTTGCGTACGCGCAGTTCGGCCTGGTCCAGCGCGCCCTGGCAGTTGCGGTACAGGGCAACGCCGCGTTCGAACGCGGCCAGCGAATCATCCAGACTCAGATCGCCTTGTTCCATGCGTGCGACCAGGGCCTCGAGTTCATCCAGGGATTGTTCGAAGGCGGCCGCTGGGCCGGGGACGGTTGTTGCGTTGCGCGTGGACTTGGCCATGGCCGCGAACGCTAGCGCAGCGCAGGCGGCGATTCAATCGCCGGCATCGATTGAGCGGGTGGCAGCGGCGCGCTGCGCCGCCACCGCGGGCGCACGCCGTGCGCGTTGAAGTAAGCCTGTCCGGCTGCGCTCAGCGCGATATCGCCCAGCGCCAGCATCTCGCCCGCGGCGGTCTCGACCAGCGGGCAGCGCGCACGCTGCCATGGCGGCACGTTGGCGCGCTGGAACAGGCTGCCTAGATCGCGCGCATGTGCGGCGCCGGCCGGGCGCACGCGCTCGCCCACGCGGCACGCACGCACGCGCAACAGCGGATTGAATCGCGCGGCGGCATCCAGGTACAGCGAAGCGCCGCCCGCCAGCGCCAGCGGCGCGCCATCCCAGGCCAGAGTCCACTCGTCTGGCGGTGGCGGCGACCAAGGTTCCGCATACAGTCGGCCGCGCCAGGCGCGCAGCACGCTGCCGGCGTAACGCAGCTGCGGGTTGCGATCGCGCGCGGCCTCGCGCAGCATGGTTTGCAGCGCGCTGCGCTGCGCACTGCCGGGCGCATCCAGGCCGAGCGGGTGCAGCCAACGTGCCAACACGGGGGCGTGCAGCACTTCCGGCAAGGCCAGCCAGGCGGCGATGTCGAGTGTTTGCGTCGGTGCATCCAGCAGCGTGCGCAAGGCTTCCGCGCTGCGCTGTGCAAGATCATCGGCCAGCGCGCGCTGCACGCGCGCGACGTGCAGCAGCGCGGTGGAGGCCGCGGGCCAGTGGCGTCCGAGTTGCGGCATGACGTGCTGGCGCAAAAAACTGCGCGCATGGGCGGGATCGCGATTGGCGGGATCGTCGATGACGTGCAATCCGTGCGCTTCGATATGCGCATGCAGCGTGGTGCGCGGCACCTCCAGCAGTGGCCGCCACAGCCAGCCGCCGGCGAAGGTGCGCAGGTCGCGCATCCCGCCCAGACCTTCGGGACCGGCGCCGCGCAGCAGCTTGAGCAGCACGGTTTCGGCCTGATCTTCACGGTGCTGTGCCAGCACCAGCAGGCCACCCGCCGGCAATCGATCGGCCAGCGCGGCATAGCGCGCGCTGCGTGCTGCGGCCTCCATGCCCCTGCCAGTGCGCGTATCCACGCGCGCGCGCAACAGGGTGACGGGCACCTGCCAGCACGCGCATTGCGCCAGGCAGTGCGCGGCCCAGCGCGCGCTGTCCTGGTGCAGGCCGTGATCAACATGCAGCGCCTGCAGGTCGCGCGCGCGCGCCGCCGGCAGCAGGCTCAGCGCATGCAGCAGCGCGCTGGAATCGGGTCCGCCGCTGTACGCCACCCGCAATGCGCCAGGCGGCGCGGCCGCAAGCGCGGCGCCGAGACGGGTGCGCAGATCACGGGTCATGCGGTGCATCAGGCCAAAGCCGCGCGGCAAACGCAACATGCGCGCCATGCTTGCACACGCCGCGCGCGCTGCGCATGCTGCGCGCCGCCTTGCGGAACTCACCGATGACCCTGCCCGACACGCTTGCCGATTGGCTGGAATACCAGCAACGCCAGCACGCCCAGCCGATCGCACTGGGCCTGCAGCGCGTGCGCATGGTTTGGCAGGCGCTGGGTGCGCCATCGCCGGCGCGCTGTGTCATCAGCGTGGGTGGCACCAATGGCAAGGGATCGACCGTGGCGTTTCTCGAAGCCATGTTGCGCACGCGCGGGTTGCGCGTGGGGGCCTATACCTCGCCGCACCTGCTGCGTTACAACGAGCGCGTGCGCATCGACGCACGCGAGGCCGATGATGCCGCCCTGTGCGCGGCCTTCGCGCGCATCGAGCAGGCGCGCGGCGCCATTCCGCTGACCTATTTCGAGTACGGGACCCTGGCCGCGCTGCTGCTGTTCGCAGATGCACGGCTCGAGGTCGCGTTGCTGGAAGTGGGCCTCGGGGGGCGCCTGGATGCGGTCAACATCATCGACGCCGATGCCGCCATCGTCACCACGATCGGCATCGACCACACCGAGTATCTGGGCACGGATCGCGACAGCATCGGCCGCGAGAAAGCCGGCATCGCGCGCAGCGGGCGGCCGTTGATCCTGGGCAGCAGCGACGTGCCTGACGGACTGTCCGGGAGCGCCGCGGATGCGGGCGCCACGCTGCTGCGGCTGGGGTTGGATTTCGCCATCGTGGCGCAGGTCGACGGCTGGCGCTGGAGCACCCCGGCAGGCGCTGGGCATGCCTTGCCCGCGGCCGGAGAGATCGCCGCCGTCGACCTGCTCGAACTGTCGCTGGCCGGCCCGCGCCAGCCCGAGAACGTCGCTGCCGCGCTGGCGGCGCTGTGGGCGCTGCGCCAGCGACTCGGATGGGCGCCGCAAGACTACGCCAGGGGTATTGCGTCGGTGCGTTTGCCAGGCCGCCTGCAAGATCTGGGCGGCACCCCCGACTTGATCGTGGACGTTGCGCACAATCCGCAGGCCGCCGCCGGGCTGGCGGCGTGGCTGGATGCGCAACCGTGGGTGCTCACCCACGCCGTGTTCAGCGCGCTGGCCGACAAGGACATTGCCGGCATCGGCGCCGCGCTCGGCGCACGCATCGCGCACTGGCACGTCTGCGGCATCCTGGATGCCGGCGCGCGCGGTCTTGACGCGGCCAGCGTCGCCGCGCGCTTGCGGATGGCACTGCCGCAGGCGGCGATCAGCCTGCATGCCGATGTGCACGCCGCGCTGGCCGCGGCGCGTGCGGCGCTGCCCATGCGCGGGCGCGTACTTGCCTTCGGCTCGTTCCATATTGCCGGCGCGGTGTTGGAGCGATCGCCGCCGCAGGCCTGAATCCGCTGGCGCTGGCAGCGAAGGGACACGGCGCAGGCGCTATAATCTGCCGCCTTTCCCGCCCGCGAGCACCGTCGTGGATACACGCCTGAAACAGCGTTTGATCGGTGCCGCCGTGTTGCTGGCACTGGTTGTCATCGCGGTGCCGATGTTCTTCTCCGGGCACGAGCAGGGTGGCAGCGCCACGACCTCGGTCAGCCTCGGCATTCCGGCGCAGCCCGAGCCGCCCTTGCAAAGCAAGACGCTGGAGCTGGGCGCGCCGGCGCCGACGGCAGCGGCTGCCAGCACGGGCCAGGCGCCCATGACGCAGGCCGCCGCGGCTTCGGCGCTGCCCGGCCAACGTCTGGCGACGGTCACCCTGCCCGGTGCGCCGCCGGATGCCGCCAGCAGCGAGGCGCTGCCGCGCCCGGCGCCCGGCATGGCGCAGGCGTTCGCACCGCCGCCGCGCATGCCTCGCGGGGGCGCGTCCGCGGTCGCGGGCGAGAACGCCACCGCACCACTTGCCGCGCCGGCCATGCAGCCGCCGCGGGCCGCCACCGTGGTGAAGCCGAAGCAACTCTCGGTGCCGTTGCCGGTGGGTACCGCGGCACGCTCGAGTTACATCATCGACCTCGGGGTGTACATCAATTCGGTCAATGCACGCGAGTTGGTGCGGCGCCTGGCCAAGCTCGGCATCCACGCCACCATCCACCCGATCCTGCGCCAGGCGCAGGCGATGACGCGGGTGACCGCCGGGCCCTATCCCAATCGTGCGCTGGCCGAGGCGGCGCGCTTGCGTATCCGCGCGCACGAGCCCAACGCGCCGGCGGTACTGGTTTCCAGTCCGGGCAATCTTGGCACCGATCAGGCGGCCAGTGCCTTGCCGGCCGGGCAGCCCGGCGGCTGGGTGGTGCAACTGGGCGCCTTCGACAGCGCTGCCGTGGCGCAGGCCCTGAAGAGCCGTGCGCTTGCCGCCGGATTCGCGGCCTATACCGACACCGTGCGCACCGCGCAGGGAGCCACGTTGTGGCGCGTGCGCGTCGGGCCGGAGGCCAGCCGCGATGCCGCCGTGGCCTTGCGCGCGCAGTTGAAGGCCAAACTGGCGCAGGATGGCATCGTGGCCGTTGCGCATTGAGCCGGCGGGATTGCCGTGAGCACTGCCGATTACATCATCATCGCGATCATCGTGATCTCGGTGCTGCTGGGACTGTGGCGCGGTTTGATCGCCGAGGTGCTGGCGCTGGCGGTCTGGATCGTGGCGCTGTGGGCCGCATGGCAATTCGGCGCGGCGGTCTCGGCCTACATGCCCGCGGCGCTGCGCGCGCCGGCGGCGCGATTGTTCGCGGCGTGGGCGTTGATTTTCGTGCTGGTGCTGATCGCGGGTGCCGTACTCGGCTGGCTGTTGCGCATGCTGGTGCAAGGTACCGGCCTGTCCGGCACCGATCGCATGCTGGGCATGCTGTTCGGCGCGGCGCGCGGCGTGCTGATCGTGACCCTGGGTGTACTGCTGCTGGGCATGACGCCGTTTCCGCGCGATCCTTGGTGGCGTCATTCGGTCCTGCTGCCCGGTTTTCAGCGCGCGGCCGAAGCATTGCAGGCACACCTGCCGCCCGAGGTGGCGCGCTACGTGCGTTTTGATCCATCACCGCTGGCAGCCGTCAAGTTGCCGTTTGCATTGCCCCGCCGCGTCACTCCGCCCCCAGCATCCCCCGAGTCCTGAAACCATGTGCGGAATCATTGGCATCGTTGGTCGCAGCGATGTTGCACCACAGCTCTATGACGGCCTGACCGTGCTGCAGCACCGCGGCCAGGACGCCGCCGGCATCGCCACGCTGGACGGCGCGCGCTTGCGCCTGCACAAGCACAACGGCCTGGTGCGCGATGTGTTCCGCGAAGAGCACATGCGCATGCTGCGGGGTCGCGCCGGTATCGGCCATTGCCGCTACCCGACCGCTGGCAGCGCCGAGGTTGGCGAGGCGCAGCCGTTCTACGTGAACTCACCCTACGGCATCGCCTTTGCGCACAACGGCAACCTGGTCAACACCGATGCGTTGCGCCGCGAGCTGTTCGAGGATGACCGTCGGCATATCAACACCGATTCCGATTCCGAGGTATTGCTGAATGTCCTCGCGCACGAACTGGCTGCCGCGGCGCCGCTCAAGTTCAGCGCCGAGGCTTTGTTCGACGCCGTGGCCCAGGTGCATCGGCGCGCGCGCGGCGGCTATGCCTGCGTGGCGCTGATCATGGGGCAGGGGCTGCTGGGGTTCCGCGATCCCAACGGCATCCGCCCGCTGGTGCTGGGCGTGCGCGAAGGGAGCGCCGGCAACGACTATGCGCTGGCCTCCGAATCGGTGGCGTTCGACATACTCGGTTTCAAGCGCTTGCGCGACGTGGCACCGGGTGAGGCGGTGTTCGTCGGTCTCGACGGCAGTCTGCACAGCCGCGTCTGCACCCGCGGTGCGGTGCATGCGCCGTGCATCTTCGAGTATGTGTATCTGGCGCGGCCGGATTCGATGATCGAGGACGTGTCGGTGTACAAGGCGCGGCTGCGCATGGGCGAGCGCCTCGGCGCCAAGATCCGCCGCCTGCGCCCGGACCACGATATCGACGCGGTGATCCCGATTCCCGACACGGCGCGCACCGCGGCCAGTTCGCTGGCGGCAGTGCTGGGCGTGCCGTTCCGCGAGGGCTTCGTCAAGAACCGCTACATCGGCCGCACCTTCATCATGCCGGGGCAGGGCGAGCGCGCGAAGTCGGTGCGCCGCAAGCTCAATCCGATCGAGCTTGAGTTCCGCAAGAAGAGCGTGCTGCTGGTGGACGACTCGATCGTGCGTGGCACCACCTCGAAGCAGATCATCCAGATGGCACGCGAAGTCGGTGCGCGCAAAGTCTACTTCGCCTCGGCCGCACCGCCGGTGCGCTACCCGAATGTCTATGGCATCGACATGCCGGCGGTGCACGAGCTGGTCGCGCACGGGCGCAGCGAGGCCGAAGTCGAGGCCTTGCTGGGCGCCGACTGGCTGGTCTATCTGGATCTGGCCGATCTGGAAGCGGCGGTCGCCGAGGGTAACGAAGCGCTGACGCACTTCGATGCTTCGTGCTTCAACGGCGAATACGTCACCGGACTGGACGCGGGCTATCTCGAAGCCCTTGAAATCACGCGTTCGGATGATGCCAAGACGCGCCGGCTCGCGGGCTGATCGACAGTCCGGACTGGCGGCGCGCTGAAACGCCGCTGCAGCGACCGCTGGCAAGCGGATCCACCTCACGCGGGGTCATCGATCATGTCCGCCAGGTGACGAATGGGCCTGCGTGAAGACCCTGCTGCGCGCGGTTGCGCGGGCGCAGCGTCCGGCATCAGGGTCTGGCGGCGGCGCGGACGGCGGCCGGTGCGGCGCCAGGCCAAAACGTGATCTGATCGTAGCCACTGATTCGCGCGTGTTCCAACGGGCGCGGCGGGTGCGATATCGCCGGACTCATCCGTTTGCGCGCAGCGGCTGGCCGTGATGACCCGAGCACTCTGGCATCCAGATGCCGCCATTGCCGGCGCGGATGCCGGCCAGTGTCGATTGGCGCAGTCGGCAGCCGCCGGGTGCGGCATGGATTGCTTGTTTACAATCCGGCATGTTTTACAAAACTGTCATGCGAAGCTGTTAGCCTTTTGTTACGCGTCCGAAAGCTTCGCGTAAGGGGTTCGCAGCCACGTCATTGCGTCCGCATGCGCGGATCAGCGCGACTGTGCCCCATCCCTCTCTTCCGTGATCAAGGGCACATCCATGAATCATCGCATCCGGGTCAAGGCACTGCCGTTCGCCATCGCGTCGCTGCTGGCATTTTCCAGCGCGCTCGCGCAAAACACCTCCTCATCGGTTACCGGGCAGGTGGTCGACGCGCAGGGCAAGCCGGTGGCGGGCGCCACCGTCACCATCGTCAACGTGCCATCGGGCACCACGCGCGTGCTCACCACCGATGCCAAGGGCAACTACAACGCACAGGGATTGCGCGTGGGTGGCCCGTTCGACATCACGGTGAAGAAGCAGGGCATGGAGACCTCGGAGAAGGGCGGCATCTACCTCAAGCTGGCGGAAACCAGCACGCTGGATTTCACCCTCGGCGTGCAGGCCAAGGAACTCGGCGCGGTCACCGTGACGGCTACCGCGATGAACAGCATCTTCCAGCCCGAGAATCGCGGCCTGGGCACCACGGTGACGCAGCATCAGATCGACACCTTGCCGGGCACCGGGCGCGGTCTGCAGGATTACGTGCGCCTCGATCCGATGGTCAACGTCACGCCCGGCAGCAACGCTATTTCCGCGCTGGGCCAGAACAGCCGCTACAACAACATCAGCATCGACGCGGTGCCGACCAATGACCCGTTCGGCCTCGAGGCCGGCGGCACGCCGTCGCTGGGCTCGCCGATTTCGATCGACACCATCAGCGAGGTCAACGTCGCCACCAACAACTACGACGTCACCAACGCACGCAACACCGGCGCGCAGATCAACGCGGTGACCAAGAGCGGCACCAACCAGTTCCATGGTGACCTGTACTACGTGTACCTGCCCAGCAAATGGGTCGGTGATGACCAGTCCGGCAACGGTTTCTCGGGCTTCAACAAGCAGACCACGGCCGGCTTCACCCTCGGTGGCCCCATCGTCAAGGACAAGCTGTTCTTCTTCGTGGCTTACGAGGACAGCAAGACCACGGCGCCGGCGCCGGACGTCGGCATCATCGGCTCGGGCAAGGGCAGCATCGTGCCGATCACCCAGGCGCAGCTCGACCAAATCACGCAAATCGCGCAGGGCTATGGTTTGGTCACCGGCAGCAGTGCGCTCGGCGCGCCCAATACCGACGAGAAGCGCTACCTCGCCAAGTTCGACTGGAACATCAACAACAACCATCGCATGAGTTTTCGCTACGACCGCGACAAGAGCACGCTGGCCGTGGTCGGCGGCAGCGGCGGTTCGCGCGGCACCATCAACCTGGCCAGTGCCAACTATTCGCAGTTGCGCGATTTCAGGAACTACGTCATCAACAGCTATGACGACTGGTCGGACACGTTTTCATCCGAGGCCACCGTGTCCTATGGCAGCTACGCGCGCACGCCGCAGTTGAATGGACCGCTGTCGCCGCAGGTGCAGGTCTACGTGAACGGCACCAGTGGCCCCAGCGTGTACATGGGGACCAACTATTCGTATCAGGCCAACAGCCTCGACACCAAGACCTGGACCGGATTCTGGGCGGGCACGCTGTTTCTCAATGACCACACCGTGAAGTTCGGCGTTGATTATCTGCGCAACGACTACAACAACCTGTTCCTGCAGTATTTCGCCGGTGCTTACCAGTTCAACAGCATCGCCAATTTCCAGGCCGGCAACTATTCCTACTATCAATTGCGCCAGCCGACCGGCGGCAACCTTGCCAATGCCTCGGCGATCTGGTCCTACGAAAACTGGGGCCTCTTCGCGCAGGACGTGTGGCAGATCAACGATGCGCTGAACCTGCAATACGGTCTGCGTTGGGATATCCCCGAGGTCGGCACCAAGCCGGCCTACAACGCCGGATTCGCGCAGGCCTTTGGCATGCCCAACAACAACACCATCAACGGCCATTCGGTGCTCGAGCCGCGGCTGTCGTTCAACTACACCTTCGACACCGCACTGCCCACGCAGTTGCGTGGCGGTATCGGCTTGTTCATGGGCGCCACGCCGGCGGTGTGGCAGTCGAATCCGTTCACCAACAATGGCATCAACGTCGTCACCTACACCGCCTACAACCAGGCGACCGGTGGCCCGCTGTCATCCAATCCATATAACCAGCCCAAGCCAGCCACCAACCAACCCAAGCAGACCATCGATCTGCTGGCCAATAACTTCCAGCAGCCCACTGTGATGAAGACCTCGCTGGCGCTGGACCACGAGTTACCGTGGTGGGGTATGGTGGCCAGTGCAGAGATCTCCTACGTCAAGGATCAAAACGCGATCTGGTACCAGAACCTCAACCTTGGCAAGCCGACGGCGATCGGCCCGGATGGCCGGCCCATTTTTTTCAAGCTCAACAGCAATGGCACTCTTTGCACCAGCTCGAGCTGCGCGATGGCCAACGCCAACCCGGCCTATAGCAGCGTCATGTATCTGGGCAATTCGGACCTGGGTAGTGCCACCTACACCACGTTGCGCTTGCAGCATCCGGGCGGTAACGACGGGTTTGGCTGGTCACTGGCGTGGACCCACGGCCGCGCCAGCAGCGTCAATGCCGGCTCGTCGTCGGTGGCCTACTCCAACTGGCGTTACAACCCGGCCGTCAATCCCAATGCCGATGTGGCCTACCCGGCCAACTACAACGTGCGGGATCGACTCAGCGGCTATCTGTCGTGGTCGCACAAGTTCTTCCGCGACTACCGCACCAGCTTCGGCGCCTACCTCAACATTTCCAGCGGCACGCCGTACAGCTGGGTCTATGGCGGCGATGGCAATGGCGACAGCGTGTATTACAACGATCTGGTCTACGTGCCGAGTGGCCCCGGCGATGTCGAGTTCACCAGCAACACCTCGGCGCAGTTGCAACAGCAGTTCTTCAACTACATCAAGTCACAGCCAGGTCTGCAGCAATACGCCGGTCGCGACGTACCACGCAATTCCAGCTATTTGCCTTGGACACACCAACTCGATCTGCGCGTCAGTCAGGAGATCCCGGGCCTGTTCAAGGGCAACAAGGGCGAGGTGGTGCTGGACATCTACAACTTCCTCAACATGCTCGACAAGAAGTGGGGCCAGTTGCCGGCGCTCGGCTATGACCCGCAAACGCGCACCCTGGCCAATCTTGCCGGCATCGATCCGGCCACCGGCAAGTACATCTATGACCTGAGCAGCTATACCGACGCCAACGGCAACTACACGCCGCAGACCTTCGGCTTGCTCGACAGCGTGGGCTCCAACAAATCCGATGTGTTGTCGCGCTGGTCGGTGCAGCTGACGGTGCGCTACAAATTCTGACCGGTGTTTTGTTGCCAGCACGGCCGGCGTCCGCAAGGATGCCGGCTTTTTGTTTCCATTGGGCGTTTTCCCGCCAGCGGCTTGCAATCGCCAGCGCCAGGGCTGATGCTGCCCGGTCGAAATTTGCGCGCACGCGGCGCGCCAGCGGAGTCGATGCCATGAATAGCAACAGGGAAGCGCGCGACGAGGACTACCTGCCGCCGCAACCGCCGGTCAAAGGCGTGGTCAGCGCGCGCATTTCACCGTCGGGCGGCCTGGATGTGCTGTCGCGCAACGAGGTGGCCTTGCTGCGCGATGTCAGCGCATCAGGGCTGCATGGCTTGCTGCGCCGCTGCGCGCTGGCGGTGCTGACCTCGGGCAGCGAAAGCGATGATCCGCGTTCGACACTCGAGCGCTACCCCGATTTCGACATCCAGGTGCTGCAGCAGGATCGCGGCATCAAGCTGGAATTGCGCCACGCCCCGGCGCAGGCTTTCGTCGATGGGCAGATCATCCGCGGCATCAACGAGCTGTTGGTGGCGGTCGTGCGCGACATCGTCTATGCCTCGACCAGCCTCGCGGCCGGCGCCTTCGATCTCGATGACTCGGTGGGCATCACCCACGCCGTATTCGAGATCCTGCGCAACGCGCGCATCCTGCGCCCGCATGCCGATCCCAACCTCGTCGTGTGTTGGGGCGGGCATTCCATTGCGCGCGCTGAATACGACTACACCAAGCAGGTGGGCTACCAGCTCGGCCTGCGCGGGCTGGACATCTGCACCGGCTGCGGGCCGGGCGCCATGAAAGGGCCGATGAAGGGTGCGACCATCGCGCATGCCAAGCAGCGCCGGCACCACAACCGCTATATCGGCATCACCGAGCCCGGCATCATCGCCGCCGAGTCGCCCAATCCGATCGTCAACCATCTGGTGATCATGCCGGACATCGAGAAGCGCCTGGAAGCGTTCGTGCGCATCGGTCACGGCATCATCGTGTTCCCCGGTGGCGTCGGCACGGCCGAGGAAATTTTCTATTTGCTGGGTTTGTTGCTGCATCCGGACAACACCGGACAGAACCTGCCGCTGATCCTCACCGGGCCGCGCGAATCGGCGGCCTATTTCGAACAGATCGATCGCTTTCTGTGCCTGGCTCTGGGTGCCGGCATCGCACGCCATTATCGGATCATCATCGACGACGCGCAGGCAGTGGCCAAGGCCATGTCGAAAGGCGTCGACCGCGTGCGTGAGCAGCGCCTGGACAACAAGGATGCGTTTTTCTTCAACTGGTCGCTCAACGTGCCGTTCGCCTACCAGCAGCCGTTCCAGCCCACGCATGCGGCGATGGCGGCGCTGCGCTTGCATCGCGACCGACCCGCGCACGAACTGGCCGCTGATTTGCGCCGGGCTTTCTCCGGCATCGTTGCCGGCAACGTCAAGGAAGAAGGCATGCGCGCGATCGAGTCCGACGGCCCTTATGCGATCAGCGGCGAACCCGAGATCATGCGCGCGCTCGACGCCATGCTGCAGGCCTTTGTCGCGCAGCACCGCATGAAGCTGCCCGGCGGCAAGGGTTACCAGCCCTGTTACCGGATCACGACGGACGGCTGACGCTGGTCACCGCGGCTTGACGCGCTGCACGCCGGACACAACAATACGCAGCTCACGCCCGAATAGCTCAGCCGGTTAGAGCACCTGACTGTTAATCAGGGGGTCGTAGGTTCGAGTCCTACTTCGGGCGCCACAAGCACTTCCGGGCACGTCCGCAGACGTCCAGAAACCCGGCAGAAACCCAGCAAAATGCTCACTTTCCCGTCCGGGAAGGTCCGAGGCTGTGCGCTTGCAGCCGGCCTCTGGCTTGAGTAGGATTCTGAGTAACCCGCAAAAAGCGGCTTTTCGAGTTACTCAAATGCTGACCGATACCAAGCTCAAGGCCATGCGCCCGCGTGGCAAGCTCTACAGGGTCACAGATGACAAAGGCCTATGCGTTGAGGTGCCGCCGAACGGCTCGCGCTTGTGGCGCTTCCGGTATCTGCACAGCGGCAAGGCACGCATGCTGAGTTTGGGCGCATGGCCGGCTGTGTCACTGGCCCAAGCCCGCGAGCGCCGCGATCAGGCGCGCGCACTGGTGGCGCTAGGCATCGACCCCAGCGCCGAGCGCAAGGCCGCCAAGGCCATCGACGCCGATACGTTCGAGGCCGTCGCCCGCGACTGGCTGGCCCGGCGCGACGTGTCCGAAGCCACCGCCGCCAAAGATGCGTGGCTCGTCGAAAAGGTGGCGATTCCTGCGCTGGGGCATCGGCCTGTTGCCGCGATCACGTCGCCCGAGGTGCTGACCATGCTGCGCAGGTACGAGGATGCCGACAAGCTGGAAACGGCCAAGCGCATCAAGGTGAAACTGTCCGCCGTGTTCCGTTTCGCCATCGCCACCGGTCGCGCTGAGACTGACCCGACGATTGCCTTGCGCGGTGCGATCAAGTCGCCCAAGGTCCGGCACCACGCTGCAATCACTGATCCGCGCAAGCTGGGCGATCTGCTGCGCGCGCTGTGGAGCTATCAAGGCGGCTTCGTGGTGGCCTCCGCGCTCAAGCTCGCGCCGCTGGTGTTCACCCGCCCCGGCGAACTGCGGCATGCGGAATGGTCAGAGATCGATCTGGACAAGGCCACGTGGTGCATTCCCGCCCACAAGATGAAAATGCGCGCGTCGCATATCGTGCCGCTGTCATCGCAGGCCGTCGCCATCTTGCGCGACCTGCACGCGCTGACCGGACGCGGGCAGTACCTGTTCCCGTCACCACGCACCCCCGGCCGCTGCATGTCCGAGAATGCAATCACGGTGGCCCTGCGCGCGCTGGGCTTTGCGGGCGACACCATGACCGGCCACGGCTTCAGGAGCACCGCCAGCACGCTGCTGCACGAACAGGGTTACCCGTCCGACGTGATCGAACGCCAGCTGGCCCATAAGGAGAGCAACGCAGTCAAGGATGCCTACAACCGCGCCCAGCACCTGCCCGAACGCAAGGCCATGATGCAGGCGTGGGCTGACTATCTGGACGGCCTGCGCATCGGTGCTGACGTGGTGCCGATCCGGCGCGCTTGACTCATATCTGTGCACCATATCCGCAGCGGTCTATACTGAACCGTAGGCGTCCACTGCGGATGCCGGGAGCCTACCCATGAACGCCACCGCCAAACTGTTCACGCTCGCCAACTCGCAGGCCGTGCGTATTCCCGCGCGTTTCCGCATCGATGCCGAGGAAGTGGAGATCAGTCGCACCGAGGATGGCGCACTGATCCTGCGCCCGAAGCCGCGCACTGCTGCCGACGTGTTCGCGCTGGCCCGTGCCAAAGCTGGGGACGCATTCAAGGATTGGGAGCGGCCCGGACAAGGCGTCGCACGTCCCGTGCCTGCGCTGGATTGATGCCGTGGCGGATGCCTACCTTCTGGATACCTGCACGATCATCGCTGCGATGAAGGGCGAGCCGCATGCGCTGCTGAATCGTCTGGCGGCACTCGCGCCGAACCGTCTGCACATGTCAGGGATCGTGCTGTCTGAATTGCTGTACGGCGCTGAGAAGTCGCAACGTGCCGCGCAAGTGCGCAGCGCCCTGGATATCGTGACGCAGGGATTTTCTGCACTGCCGTTCGAGGCTGCGGACGCGGAAGCCTACGGGCGCATCCGCGCCGTGCTGGAACGCAAGGGCGCCAGTATCGGCCCGCTGGACCTGCTGATTGCCGCGCAGGCCGTCGCGCACAACCTGGTGCTGGTGACGGACAACCTGCGCGAGTTCCGACGCGTGCCGGGGCTGCGCTGCGAAAACTGGACGCGCAGCCAATGACCCGACTTCGCCACGGCTAGGGTAGCTCCCGAACGCCGGTCACCTTCACCGGCTGCCGTGGCGATCCTTGAAGGGCTGGAGAAGGCCAGCATGCCGAAGCAGAAAGCATCCGGGTCCATGACTGTCCAGCAGGCCCAGCACCTGCTGGCGCATGCACTGCCACCCGACGCACGCAAGGACTGCTGGCGACGCACGTTCACTGATGCCCAAAAGCGCGAACTGCACCGGCTGCAAGTCACCCCTGCGCAGGTTGAGCGATTGGAACGCATCCTGCCGGCGATTGCCTACTACACCGCGCAAGGGCCGCGCCTGGCGGACGCACGCGCGCCGCTGGTCAAGCTCGCGACCGATGCACACAAGGCCGCTGCTGCGCTGCGCGTGCTGCTGGATGCCAGCGACGAGGCCATGCAGGAAAGCCGGCTGCGACTGCTGGAAGCCATCGAAGCGCGGCACCCCGAGCGCTGCCAAGCGGACCCTGCGCGCGTGTCGTTTTTCCATCGTTACGACCGCCGCGAGCCGGAAGCACTGCGCCTGCTGGCGACGCTGCAAGACGTGGAGCAAGCCGCCAGCCACGCGGTCGAGCACATGCCACGCCAGCAGACGCGCCGAGTCTCGCCCCCCTACCCGGTGCAACTGATCGATGCCGCGCTGTCGGCAGACGGCCCAGCGGTCCCCGTGAGTGCATGCGCAGGTTCGCCATTCCTCGAAGTCGCCGTGCTGGCCTACGACGCCGCCGGCGCTGGTGACCCGCTGCGGGCGGTACGTCAATACCTGACCGAAAGCAACAACACCAGCCCAGAAAAATAGCAGGCTGCTGTTGTGGCGCAGCGCCGGTCGGGCGCATAGCTTGCGAATCCGAAGCCGGCGACATCCGCGCGGCACCGGTGACTATCATGGACAACACGCAACGACTTTTGAGACTGCCCGCAGTCATCGCCGCGACCGGCCTGCAACGTTCGACCATTTACGACGGCATCCGCGGCGGCACGTTCCCGAAGCCGGTCAAACTTGCGCGCTTGAGCGCCTGGCCTGAAGTCGAAGTTACCGCCTGGATCGCCGACCGAATCCGCGCACGCGGCAACGGCGGTGAGCGATGACCGCCGACCGCGCCGCGTTGTGCGTGTTCCGCGACAACCGGCCCGGTCAAGTTGACCCCGAGACCACCTACGCCCAGCCCGACACGACCGCCGAGCGCATCGCGGAGCTGGCCCAGCTTGGCCCCGTAGATTACGAACGCCAGCGCACCGACGCTGCACTTGAACTTGGGTTGCGAGCGTCGGTGCTTGACGATCAGGTGGGAGCCCAGCGCAAGAAGCCCGATCAAGTGGAAAGCGCCGCAGCCATGTTCGACGAACCCGCCGCCTGGCCGCATCCGGTGGACGGCGCGCGGCTGCTGACGGAGATCGCCGGGACCTTCAGCCGCTTCGTGGTCGCCGATCTGCCGACGATCCACGCAGCGGCACTCTGGACGGTCCACACGCACTTGCTGGACGTGCTGACAGTCAGCCCGATCGCGCATATTTCCGCACCCGAAAAACGTTGCGGCAAGACTGTCATGCTTTCGTGTGTGGGCAAGCTCGCGCACCGCCCACTGCAAGCAAGCAGCATCAGCCCAGCCGCAGTTTTCAGGGCTGTAGAAAAGTGGCGGCCAACGTTGCTGATCGACGAAGCCGATTCATTCCTGCGCGACAACGAACCACTCCGCGGAATCCTGAATTCAGGTCACACGCGAGATTCTGCCTTTGTCATCAGGTGCGAGGGCGACGATTTCGAGCCGCAGCGCTTCAGCACATGGGCGGGAAAAGCCATTTCGGGCATTGGCAGGATTGCTGACACACTCGAAGATCGAGCCATCCCGCTGCGCATGCGCCGCAAGTTGCAGGGCGAGCGCGTGGAGTCTCTGCGCCGTGCCCCGCCGGAAACCTTCGGCATCGTTCGCGCGCAGATCATCCGGTGGACCGCCGACAATGCCGAGCGCATCGGGCGCACGCTGCCTGCTTCAGTGCCGGGCTTGAACGATCGTGCGCAAGACAATTTCGAGCCGCTGCTGGCGATTGCCGAGGTGGCCGGCGGTGACTGGCCCAAGCTTGCGCGTGATGCGGCCATGGCGCTTTGTGGACAGCCTACGGACGCCCCTGCCGATGAACTGCTTGCCGCCATCCGCGAGGCGTTCGACGCGCGCGGTGTTGACCGAATCGCATCCGCCGATGTTGTGGAGGCACTCGCGGCCGACGCCGAAGGGCCTTGGGCAACCTGGAATCGCGGCAAGCCGATCACGCCCCGGCAGGTAGCCCGCAAGCTGGGCGAATTCGGCATTTCGCCCGTCAATATCAGGCTGCCGAGCGGCGCGACCCCAAAGGGCTACCACCGACACGCGTTCGAAGATGCGTGGTCCAGATACCTTGCGTCGCCAGATACCCCCCTTCTATCCGCCACACCGCCACAACGTAGACAGGACGCGGGTTCCAGCGGTTTCGACATCCGCCACACAGTGCCGCCTGTGGCGGATGAAAAAGCCCCCAAACCTAAGCACGACGCGGCTTGTGGCGGTGTGGCGGATAGAAACCCCCTACCGGCGAGGGTGCGCCTATGAATGCCTTGCGCCAACTGCAACACGCCGGCGTCAGCGTCCGCCGTGACGGGGATGTGATCGAGATTTCGACGCAATCCGGCGAACCGCTGCCCGTTGCCCTGATCGAGCTTGCCCGTAAGCACAAGGCCGAACTGCTGGCCCTGCTGCCCGACGCCCACGCCGCCACACGCGAGCGCCTGCACGCCATCGCCAAGGTGCACGGCATCGGCCCGGAGATTGTGCGGGCCGTCGCCACCGATCGAGCGCTGGGCTTCTGCATGCCGATGTCCGATGCGGCGCTGACGCGCTGGCTGAACATCACCGGCACCCGTGAGGCGTACCGCATAGGCACCCTCAAGCACGGCTGGCTGATCCCGAGCGCGGCGCACATGCCCGAGGCTGTCGCATGAGCGCCGTAACGGATACCCGCATCCGTCGCATTACGTGCTGCGCCATCTGCGACGGGTTGTTCGACACCCGGCGCAGCGACGCAGTGACTTGCTCGCCAGCGTGCCGGACACGTGGACATCGAACGGGCGAACTCAAGCGCCTGGCAGCGCTGTTCGCGGGCATGGGCGGCAACGACATAACCGTTTCGATGGTCATGCAGGCACGGGCCAGACGCCTGTTACTCCCGGCCCGCAACGAACAGATACTCGCCGGTACTCTGCAACCCGACTCGCCCGAGCTGCTCGCGGAAATGGATGCGGCTTTCTGCGCCATCGAACGCGGCTGCATGCAGCTCGCCATTGACCGAGCGCAAGGCGCCCACGCAGCAGCCGAGTCCCAGCCATGACCACCGCAACTGTTTATCGTGCGCGCACCATAAACCCGTCCCGGCTGTCTGCGGCACGCTACGGACAAGCGGACACGCGCCCATGAATAGCGTTGTCAGCACCCGCCTGTTCTTGATCGCCTTGACCGTCGCGCGCTGGCTGCAAGTGCTGGGCCTATGACAGCGACCATCCGCCAGCGCAAAGCCGGCAGCACCAAGCGCGGCGTGGCGGACGATTACGACGGCACCAATCCGAACCTGTGCAACGCCCGCACCAAGTCCGGCAGGCCGTGCCGCGCACTCAAGCTTCGCGGCGGTCGGTGCAAGTGGCATGGCGGCCTATCGACTGGCCCGCGCACGGCTGAAGGCAAGGCGCGATGCACGACGAACTTGCCATGGGCGAAATGCTAGCCGATGTGTACCTTCCGGCCATGCGCGCGTATGCGTGCGAATGAGTCAGCCGGCGATTTCCCGCACAGTACACGCGGCGCGGTTGAGTCTGCAGCTCCTCACGAACGTGCAGTGCTAGATTGGTGGCGTCAACAGGGGAGACCGCCATGCGAATTCTGATCATTGTTGCAGCAGTCCTTTTGCTCGCCGGCTGTATGAACGTCGGGACCGACATCAAGCCGTCGCAGCTTTCGGCACTCAAGCCCGGTGTCACTACGCTGGCGCAGGTCGAAGCTCAGTTGGGCAAGCCGAACACCGTCACGCACAACGCGGTGGCACAACGACCATTCAATACAGCTACATCCATGCGACGCCCAGCGCGTCCAGCTTCATCCCGTTCGTGGGTCCATTCGTAGGGCACGCCAACTCGACCGTGCGCGGCACCACGCTCAAGTTCACCGCAAATGGGGTGCTTGCGAGCGTCAGCACAACGAAAACGAATGAGTGCGGCGGCGTCACTGCCTGCTGATCCACATTTCAGGATGACCGATAGCCCCGGCGCCGTGCGGGGCAAGTGTGGCGCCGGCTGCCTTTGTCAGTTACCTAGAGGAGAAAGTGAAATGGGCATCTTGAAAGAGGCGTTTGCGTCCGACCCGCTGCCTGAGGCTGCAGCGCCGAAACAGCATGAAGGAATCTCGACCACTCTCCAGCACAGCCTGCGGACCCTGGGCATCTTAAGCGTGGTCGGCGGCGTGATTGGCGGCCTGTTCAACGCCATCGAGTTTGCAAACCAAACCGCAGCCGGCTTTCTGGTGTTGGGTGAGGCAATCGGCGAGGGGATTGTGTTTTGCGCGTTGTTCTACGCGCTCGCGGCCATCGTGGATGCGTTGCGCATCATCGCCGCCAATGTCACCCCACCCGCGCCTTGAGGTCTTCAGTTGCGCGGTCTCCACCTGCGCGGCAGGCCCGGAGATTTACCGACCAGTACACGCGGGCGCGAGTGACTTCGTGCAGGACTACACGCAGGCGTGAGTGAGTCTGCCGGCAGGGGTCACTTTGCTCTGGCGTGAGTAACTTTTGGAGTAACTCGAAAAACTTCATGTTGGAAAGCGCTTGCATGACAGTGACTTGGACGGTTTGTTCGAGTCCTACTTCGGCCAGTGCGGCGCGGCGCAACGCGCAGTCGAGTGTGCCAATCGTGAGGTGTCGCCCATGGCATCGGCGGATCACCCCACCGCCCTGCATACTGCCCGCAATGGACGAAGTGCCAACATTGCCCGGCAATTCAGATCATTGTATGGGATGTGTGATACAGCCCACGCATTCATGGGGTGGTGCGTAGCCCTGCTATTAGAAAAATGTAAAAAGCGGTAAACTCGGCGACACATGCATTGAGCGCTGTTGCATCGTCCTGAACCCCGCCATGAAGCTGTCCCGCCTGCTCTCGTTGTTGCTGCCTGCCGTGGCACTGGCTGTCGGATTTTCCGCGCCAGCGCTGGCGTTTGGGCGGCCGCTGAGCAATGCGCGCTCGCAGGAAGCTCTGGCCAGTTCACTGTTGCATCGTGTGCCGGCGCAGATCACCGAAATCGCGCCCGGCGTGGTGTTGCCGTTGTGGCGCGGCAACGACGGCAAGCTGCTGGCCATCGTGGCGTCCAGTCCGGCGGGTGACGCAGGTGGTTGGCGTGCGCCCTTGCTTGGCGGCGCACTCAATCTGCGCGCGGTCGATGCCTCACCGCTGCTCACCGAAACGCTGCGTTATCAGTTCGACAACGGCTTGCGCGCCGATGCACGCATCGCGCAACGCAGTTGGCGCGCGCCTGGGTGCGCCGTGGCGCAGGCGGGCATGCGCGACGGGCTGTGCGCGGACGGGCAAACCAATCTGGGCAGCGTGACCACGGCGGAATTCGGCGCCGGCTATGCGCGCGGCCCCGTGGGCATGGCGTTCTCGCTGGGTTTGTCGCGTCCGAGCACTCTCGGCGGGCCGCTGGTTGCGCCCACGCTGGCTCCGCTGTACGGCGGCGCTGGCGTGATGGCTGGCCTGCCCCTGGATTTACTCGGCAGCACCACGCGGTTCAGCGCCAACAGCGACCTCGCCATGGGTGGCTTGCGTTTTGAACTCGGCGCCAGCTACGGCCGCATCAACACCGACGCCACCCTGCTGCCCGGCCTCGATGGCCTGAACGAAAAGTCCCTGCACTTCGGCATCGGCCGCGGCTCCATCACCGGGGTGGTGACCGGTCGCGTGCTCACCCCCGGCAGCGCGTTGGGCAACGGTCTTGATCTGCAGTCCTGGACCACGGTGGACCTCGGCATCACCTGGCGTCTGCCATGGCACGGCGCTTTCAGCGTCGGTGCACAAAACCTGTGGTCGCAGGGTGCACCACCGCCGGGCGCCAACGTGCCCGGTGCTGCCGCGCGGATTCCCTACGTGCAATACCAACAGGATCTCTGAGGCACGCCGTTCCAGGCTCGGGCCGCTGATGCCGGCGGCGAGTTGGCATGCGCGTGGCCTGCGTGCCTCACGCGCTTGCGATCAGATGACGGCTCCGTGGCTTGATCGCGAGCGGGGTCGTGCTCCGCCCGCAAGATTATCTCCAGCCTGTCTGAACTTCGCGCATGGCGCTGCATGCTTGCGTCGTCGGGCTGCGGGGCAGCGCTGGCTGCCACGATGCTTACGGTGGCGAAGTGAAGTGGGTATTCCAACGGGGTTAGAAAGTTGTTAGAGTCGGTCGCACCAGGGTAAGGGTAGGGCCTCCCTAGGCCGTTCAAGGACGAAACCACAATGTCCCGACACACGTCACACCACCGACGTTGGAGAGTTTAATGAACCTCGATACGAACAAGCTTTCATCAGCCGTACGCCTGGCGCTCACGCTGGGCGCGGTTGCCACTGCAGGTGTCGCCGGCAGCGCCATGGCGCAGGACACCACCACCACTCCACCCAGCAGCACCAAGGCAAAAGAACTGCAGACCATCGTGGTTACCGGTTCGCGCATCCGCCGCGTGGACATCGAAACCTCGAACCCGGTCATCTCGATCAGCCGTCAGGCGATCCAGAGCACCGGCAGCCCGACCCTCGGCAGCGTGATCCAGGCGATCCCGGCTAACACCGGCAGTTTTGCCAATCCGCAGACCAACAACGGCGGCGGCACCGGTGCATCCACCGTCAATCTGCGCGGCCTTGGTTCCAACCGCACACTGGTCCTGCTCAACGGCAACCGCATCATCAACAATGATCTGAACTCGATCCCGACCTCCATGGTCGAGAGCGTCGAGGTGCTGAGTGATGGCGCTTCGGCCATTTATGGCGCCGACGCGATCGGCGGCGTGGTCAACATCATCACCCGCAGGAACTACCAGGGCGCAGAGTTCAGCACCGACTACGGCATCTCCGATCACAGCGATGGCGCGCGTCAGGGTTACAGCTTCACCTTCGGCCAGTCTGGCGACAAGGGAAGCATCATGGGCGGCATCCAGTACAACAAGCAGGATGCGATCCTGGCCGGCAACCGCAGTTTCTCCAAGAACTCGGTCTCGCTCACCGGCAGCACCAACACCCCGCCGTATCAGTATGTCGGTGGTTCGACCTTCAACCCGGCCGAGAACATTCAGTTGCCCACCGCCATGCAGAGCACCTTTGGCTGCTCGCGCGTGTCATTGAATCCGGGTGGCAACAGCCAGGTCGTCAGCACCGCCAATTACCACTGCTTTGGCAACAGCGACAAATTCAACTACGCGCCGCTCAACCTGATCATGACCCCGCAGGAGCGCACCTATGCGTGGTTGAGCGGCGACTACCATCTGTCGGACAACGTCGACGCGTACTTGCAGTTCTATCACACCAAGGCATCCTCGGCGTTCCAGCTGGCTCCGGCGCTGCTGGGTTCGCTATACGGCGCTTCGATCTCGGCGCAGAGCTATTACAACCCCTTCGGCGTGGCTTACAACGGTGTCAATGGTCTGGACTTCCGCGCGCGTCTCACCGGCGCGGGCAACCGCTTCGCGCAGTACGGCACGACGACTGACCAGTTGTTCACCGGTTTGAAGGGCAGCCTGCAGCTACTCGGGCACGACTGGGACTGGAACCTGGGCCTGGGCTACGGCCACACCTCGCAGGTGACGATCACCGGCGGCCTGCCCAACGTGCAGACACTGAATCAGGAGATGGGTCCGTCAGGCCTTGATGCAGCCGGCAATGTGGTCTGCGGTGTACCTGTAGCTGGGGTCGTTCCGACCGCCAACATCATCTCGGGCTGTATCCCGCTGAATGGATTCGCCGTGAATGATGGTGCCAATGCTGCGCTGCTCAGGGCGGCTGCGGCCGAGGCCGTGAGCAACGCCTACAGCCTGCAGCGTTACGAGCATTTCGACGCCAACGGCGCCTTGTTCGATCTGCCGGGCGGCACGGTACGTCTGGCCGTCGGTGCGGATTATCGGCAGGAGTATTCCAACAGCATCGTCGACCCGGTCCTGCTGTTGAATCCGGCCACCGGCAACTGCACCCTGGGCAGCCAGTGCAGTGCCAATCTGCAGGGCGGTTACAACGTCAAGGAAGCCTACGGCGAGTTGTTCGTCCCGATCCTCAAGGACCTGCCCTTCGCCAAGTCGCTGAACGTGACCCTGGGTGATCGTTATTCCAAGTACAGCACCTTCGGCAATACCAACAACACCAAACTGGCGTTCGAGTGGCGTCCGATCAACGACCTGCTGCTGCGCGGCACGGTGACCACGGTGTTCCGTGCGCCCACGGTGGGCGATGTGTACGGCTCGCCCGTCAGCAGCGCGCCCAAGCTCAGCAGCGATCCCTGCAACGGCTATACCGGCAGCCCGGTCGATCCGGCCTGCGTCAACGTGCCGACCAATGGCACCTTCGTGAACAACGACGTGGCCACCGGCCAGCAGATCAAGGCGGTCAATTCCGGCTCGGCCTACGCGGGCTTCCCGCTGGGCGCGGAGAAGGGCAAGTCCTTCGACTGGGGCTTGGTGTATGACCCGAGCTGGCTGCCTGGCTTCTCCACCTCGCTGGATTTCTGGCGCGTTTACCTGAACAACACCATCACCAGCGTTGGCGCGCAGACGATCCTGGATCTGTGCTCCGCGGGTCAGACCCAGTATTGCCCGCTGATCACGCGTTTCGGACCCGGCCCCAACCAGGGTCAGATCGCGCAGATCCTGCAGCCCACGGTCAATCTGGGGCGGACGGACACCAGTGGTGTGGACTTCGGTTTCCGTTACAACCTGCCGCAGTTCGACGTGATGGGTGTGGATCCTGGCCACTTCACGGTCGGCCTCAACAGCACCTACCTGTCCAAGTTCGATGTACAGACCGCGCCGGGCCTGCCGGGCAACAGCGTGTACCACATGGCGGGTCACTTCCTGCCGTTTGGTTCCGCGGCACAGGGTGCGTGCCCGACCTCGGTCGGCGGCATCTGCCTGTTCTCGCGCTGGCGTGCGCAGGCCAACATCGGCTGGACGATGGGCCCGTGGGAAGCGTCGTGGCGCATGCGCTACATCGGCAAGTTCCGCCTGGGTTCCACCGATCCGTCGCAGGGCATGAGCGCGATTCCGAGCTTCGCGGCCAACAATCCGCAGGAGCTTGATTTCGGCTCGACCACCTACAACGACGTCTCGCTTGCCTACGAGATCCAGCCGATCAACACCAAGATCCAGGTGGGCATCAACAACGTGTTCAACAAGCAGCCGCCGTTCCTGTATGCGAACAACACGCTGAATGCGAACACGGATCCGGCCGATTTCGACCTGATCGGGCGCTACTACTGGGGTCGCGTGACCGTCAAGTTCTGACGCTACGCTTGCCTTTAGAATCGAGCCGCGCGGCGCGTCCGCGCGGCTCTTTTTTTGCGGGGATACCCATGCAGGATATCGTTCACGCGTTGCGGTCCGGCGACCCGGCGCATGCCGAAGCACTGAGTCGCGAACGCCTGCGCGCTCAACCAGGCGACGAGAATCTGCTGGTGCTGCTCGCGCTAAGCCTGCACCACCAGAGTCGCAATGAAGAAGCCGTGGCCGTGCACCAGCAACTGACGCAATTGTTTCCGGATGCCGGCTTGCATTGGGCCAATCTTGCCGTGGCGTTGCGTCAGAGCGGGCATGTGCCCGAGGCCATCAGCGCCTGCGAGCAAGGTTTGCGGGCCGCGCCCGACGACCCCGAGTTGCTGGCCAGCCTGGGCAGCATGCGCTTGCGCCTGCGCGAGTATGAAACCGCGCGCGATCTGCTGCTGCATGCGCACGCGCTCAAGCCGCAAGCGGCCGACATCGCCATACAGGCTGCGCAGGCCGCGCTCGCCTGCCGCGATTATTTTGCTGAAGATCTGATTCAGGGCTGGCGCGGATGGTTGCCGCTGGCCGATGGTCCCCAGTTCGATCTCGCCTTCGCTCTGATGACCATCGGCGACGCAGCAGCCGCGCAGGAATTGCTGGAGGATCTGGTGGCGCGCGCGCCCGGACATCTTCACGCGATCGCGCTGCTGGCCAGCGTCTATGAGCGTAGCAACCGGCTGCAGGACGCGCGCGTGCTGATCGAGCGCATCAAGCTGCAGGTGCCTGATCCAGCGGGATCGGTGGCGCACGACATCGCACACAGCGAGGCCAGACTGGCCGAGCGTGCCGGTGATTTCACCGGTGCGCGCGCGTTGCTCGATGCGCGTGGCCCGCGCAGCCCCGAGGATTTCGATCACTACTTCGCGCTGGCGCAGGTTTGCGACAAGCTGGATGAGCGCACGGCGGCGCTGCAGGCGCTGCAAACCGCGCATGCGCTGCAGATCGAGGACATGCGCCGCGCCGCGCCACAGCGTTTCCTGCCCGATGCACCGATGTTTCCGGCTGCCAACTACACGCTCAGCAACGAGGACTACACAGCCTGGCCGCAGTTGCGTGCACCGGATACCGCGCAGTCACCAATCTTCATCGTCGGCTTCCCGCGCTCCGGCACGACCCTGCTTGAGCAAATGCTCGACGCACATCCGGCCCTGCAGTCGATGGACGAGCGTCCGTTCTTCAATGTGCTGGGTGATCGGCTGTCCGCTGCAGGGTTGCGCGTGCCGCGTGAGCTGGCGCGCATGCAGCAAAGCGACTGCGATTTGCTGCGCGAGGGTTACTGGGAACTGGTGCGCTCGAAGATTGCGCGCAAGCCGGACACGCAATTGGTCGACAAGAATCCGCTGAACATGCTGTGGCTGCCGCTGATCCACCGGCTGTTTCCCAACGCACGTTACATTCTCGCGTTGCGCGATCCGCGCGATGTGCTGCTGAGCAATTACTTCCAGAACTTTCGTTCGGTAGTGCTGGGCGCGGTGTGCGCCGATGTCGAATCATTGGCGCGCGGCTATGTCACTGCCATGACGTATTGGCTGCACCACGTCGAGCTGTTCAAACCGCAGGTATTCGTGTCGCGTTACGAGACGCTGGTCGCCGAACCGGAATTGCAGGCCAGGCGCCTGGCGGCGTTCCTCGGGCTGATGGATGCGCAGCCCCTGCTCAATTCGCAGGCGCGCGCCCAGGAGAAGGGCTACATCGCCACGCCCAGTTACACCGAGGTCATCCAGCCGATCACGCCGCGCCGGGTCAATCGCTGGCAGCGCTATCGCGAGGCGCTGCAGCCGGCCCTGCCGATCCTCGAGCCGATGTTGCGGCACTGGGGTTACGCTATCGACTAGCGCGAGATGCGTTCGTCGCGCATGCCATCACGCATCAGGAAACATGGCGAGTTCCGGAATCGCTTGCGCATACGCGCGCCAGCGACCAATCGAGCGCGAATAAACGGGTTGTCGCGCCTGCCACAAACTTGCCGTGGCGATACTGCCGGGCGCGGTTGCATCGGGCGAGGATTGCAGCGGATCGATGCCGATCCATGCGCCGAGTGCAGCAATGCACGAGTCGGGTCTGGCGATGAATGTTTCGTAATCCACGCGGTGGATCGCACGCGGATAGCGTTGCTGCCAGTGCGCCATCAATTGTTCGCAGCCATGCATGAAGGCGCGGATCTCGTCGAAATCGAAAGCGTAGCCATGCTGCGCGTCGGCGAAGTCCTGCATCCACAGCGACAGCGCCGTAGCGCGCGCTGCGCGGTGGCAATGCACGATTTTCGCGTGCGGCCACAGGCTCAGGATCAGGTCGAGAAACAGCAGGTTCAAGGGCTGTTTGTCGAGATAGAAGCGTGCCGGCGCGTCATCCTGCAGCAAGTGCGATTGATAGATGTCGGCAAGCTCGTGCAAACGCGACGCGGCGGCGCTGGCAGGGTCGGGCAGTTGCCGCGCCAAGTGTTGCAGCCATGGCAACTCGCCGCGATTGCGCACGCCCGCATGACTCGAAAGACGCGCGGCAACCAGGCTGCTGCCGGAACGTGGAATGCCGACGATGAAGACCGGGGTCCAGTCAGCCGGTCGTGGCATCGGCGCCGGTGCCTGTGCGCACAGACGCGATTGCACCAGTCGCTCCCAATCATCGCGCGACCAGGATCGCAGTTGCCTGCGCAGTGCATTGCCTTCGGAGAACCGTGTGGCCGCCTGCCCGATCTCATCAATATCATCGAAGCCCTTGCCCAGCGCGAACAACAGGGATGCGCGTGCACGTAGCGAAAGATCGCTGCGCGTGAGCGCCTGTTCGAACAACGCGAAATCTGGATGCGATGCCTCGGCATAACGCTGCGCGATGGCCAGCCCGTTGGCGACAAACCATTCGTGGGCCCGCTCGTCATGCGCCACGACCTGCATGAAATGGGCGCGCGCATGGGTAAAGTGCCCGAGCTGGTTGGCCAGGCTTCCGGCCTGCATGTGCAGGCGCGCATCCGTGCAACCGCCAGCGATGGCGTTCTCGCATAAGCGTAGGGCTTCAGTTTTGCGATCGCAGCCATCAAGGATTTCCACTGCTTGGATCAAGACATCGACTGGCTGTGTAGTCGCGGCAAACAGCTGCGATGTCACGCTGGCCGCGGCCCCGGCGCGGCCGGCCTGCGCCAGGGCGCGCGCCAGGGTCAAGGTCGTCGCGGCATCGCCCGGGAAATCGCGCTCGATGGTTTCGAGCGCTGCCGTGGCCAATGCGAGCTGGCCACTTTCGAATAGGACCATGGCAAGTGTGCGGCGTAGATCCAGTGTGTCCGGATACTGCGCGAGCGCGGCCCGCGCGACGTGCCCGGCGAGTGCCGATTGCCGACGCAGGCGCAGCTGTTGAATGCACTGCAGCCACTCGGTTACGGTTGCATCGGCGAGCGCTGCGGTCAGTTGTGCACAGGCCACTTCGCAGGGGAGTGCGTCGATTAGCTCCAGCGCCGAGATCCAGGCTGGGCGTGCTGGCGCGCCTGCAGGCACGCGTGATTCATCCGGTGACATGATGCCGTGGTACGCGCTGTGATGGATGCGATACCGCGGTGATCCGCGGAATTTGAAACCAGGGCAAGGCGGGGCAATGGTCGATGTTGAAAAAATGCTGGCGCGATTCGCGGACGCGATTGCGCGCGCGGACCCCGCCAATCCTTTGCTGGATCTGGTCGGCAGCCTGTCGCCGCTGCCCGTGCAAGTCTGGGCCGCTGTCGCCGACGGGCTGGTACGGCAATCGTGGCCCAAGGCGGCACTTGCCGTTCTGGCCGAGGCCGAGGTGCGTTTCGGCAGGCAGGCACTGATCGAGTTTCATCGCGCCTTAGCCTATCGCGCCATCGGCGACATGGACAATGCGGCTGCCTGCGCGCGGGCGGCCGCGCGCGCGGCACCGCAGTGGCTGCAGCCGGTCTGGTTCGTCGCGGATGGATTGCGCGAGCGCGGACGCACGCATGCAGCGGCATCGATGCTGTGTGATTTCGCCATGCAGCCTGAAATCCTGAAAGATGTCGACACGGTCTGCACCTGCATGAAGTTCATGATCGAATGCGCCGAGTCAGGCTTGGCCCATGCGTTGGGTCGCGCGGCAATGGTGGCGCATCCACATCACCTTCCCCTCATGGAGTTGCTGGCTAAAACGGCGCTGGAGACAGGGCAATTCGATGAGGCGCGAAATTTCTATCGCGACCTCGCGCTTGGTCCGCATGCTGCGCGGGCTCGGCTTGCGGCACTTGGCCTGGCGTTGAGCAAGCGCTTCGACAATGCGGCCGACACGGATATCGCGCTCATCGATGGCATGCTACAGAGGTCGGCTCCCGCCAGCACGAAGGCCAGCGTCCATTTCGCGCGCGCCAAGATCAGTGACGATTTGCGTGATTACCGCGCTGCCGCGGAGCATTTGCGCATCGCCAACGCCGCCGCGCGCGCCGTGCAGCCATGGGATCGCGCGCAGTGGTTGCGTGACAAGGCGCGTGCCTTGCAGGGGCAGTTGCCGCGCAATCGGGCACCTGATCGGGCATGCGTGCCGGTTTTCGTCATCGGCATGCCACGTAGTGGCACCACGCTGTTGTCCGAGTTGATGGCGCGCCACGCCGGCATCGTGTCGCGCGGAGAACTCAACTTCGCCGAGCATATCGATCGCGCCGTCACCGGCACGCCGCGACAGGCATGGGAGGATGCCTTGACTTCCAGTGCCGCCATGTACCGGACGCACATCATCCGGGATGATGCAGCGGCACGGGTTTATATCGACAAAAACCCCATGAACTTTCTGCACCTCGACTGGATCACGGCCGCGCTTCCCGAGGCAAGGATCATTTACTGCGCACGGCACAAAGCCGATGTCGCGCTGTCGCTGTGGTTCCAGTTTTTCGAGAGTCCGGCGACACGCTTCAGCCACGACTTCGCCTGGATCAGGGAAGTCGATGCCGGCTGCGAGGAAATCGTGTCTTACTGGTCCGCACGCGCGAGCATTCTGCGTGTGGCTTACGAGGATCTGGTGCACGATCGGCACGCCGCGATGGTGCGCGTGCTGGCGCACATCGGCTATGACGCCGCTGCGTCCGCGTCCGTGTCTGCTGTCGCGCCGGTGGCGCCGACCGGGCAGATTGCCACCTCGAGTCTGTGGCAAGCGCGCCAGCCGGTGTATGCCAGCTCGATCGGGCGCTACCGGCACTACCTGGAATTCATCCCTGAGCTGAAATCGTTCCTGTAAAGCATCCGCCCGCAGCGGTTGCCGGTGCGGTTTGAGGGTGTTGAATGCATCAGTTACAGTCGCCCATCACCTGATTTGCCAAGCATCGATCCGGATGAATCCAATTTCTGCTGATGGTGCGGGAGCGGTAGCCCGCCTCGTGCAGGCCGCGCAGGCCGCGCTCGCGCGTGGGGTGATGATCGAGGCCGAACGCGCGTATGCCGCGGTGCTGGATATCGAGCCGGCGCATGCGGAGGCGCTGGCCTTCGTGGCCGCTCGCGCGCTGGCCAGCGGGCGCGCGGGTGATGCGCTGAGCCTGTACGCGCGCCTGGTCGCGGCGCAGCCAGGTGATGTGACCGCGCTGACCGGTCTCGGTCAGGCGCAGTTGACCTCCGGCCAGTTTGCCGAGGCGAGCGCATCGTTGAGTGCGGCTCTGGCGCTGGCGCCCGATGCCTTTGTCGCGCGTTTTCATCTGGCGCAGACACTCGAACGCAGTGGCGATGCGCATGGCGCGCTGGTGCACTATTTCCGCGCGATCAGCGAGGCCCAAGGCAGTGGGCGCTGGCTCAACGATGCCACCACGCACCCCTCGCTGCGCGCGCCGTTGCAGCGCGCGATGGCCTACGTCGACAAGGGCCGGCTGGCCCTGTATGACCAGGTACTCGAACCTTTGCGACAGCGTTTCGGGACGTCGGAACTGGCGCGCGTCGAGCAGTGCCTGCGCATTTATCTGCACCTGCAGCCACCGCCGTATCAGGATGCACGCCAGCGGCCGACCTTCTTGTATTTCCCGGGCCTGCCGACAGCACCGTATCTGCCGAAAGCCGCCATGCGCTGGCTCGACCGGCTTGAAGCCAGCACCTCCGTCATTCGCGAAGAGATGTTGCGTGTGCTGGATGAGCAACGCGGATTCGAGCCGTTTCTGCGTTTTCACAAGACCGAAGAAGCCAGGAATTACTTGACCGGCAAGGACGGCACGGGGCACTGGAACGCGTATTTCTTTTACCGCCACGGCGAGCGCTATGCGGACAACAGCGAACAGTGTCCGCGAACCTTTGCCGCGCTCGAAGCCGCGCCACTGCTGCGCATCCGCGAGCATGCGCCGGAGATCTGCTTCTCCTTGCTGACGCCGGGTTCGCACATCCTGCCGCATCGCGGCGTCACCAACACGCGCACGGTGGTGCATTTGCCTTTGCTGGTGCCTGCCGATTGCGCGCTCAATGTCGGCGGTGAATTGCACGCATGGCGCGAGGGCGAGGCCGTGGCGTTCGACGATACCTACGAGCATGAAGCGTGGAATCGCAGCGAGCACAACCGCGTCATCGTGCTGATGGATGCCTGGAATCCGCATCTGACCGACGCCGAGCGCCTGGCGATCGGCGACTTGGTCATCGCCATCGGTGAATTCGGCAAGGCGGCCGGGCAGGAATTGAATCTGGCCTGATCACGGCGGCCCGTGCATTTCCAGGGGCCATTACCATCTGCTGCGCGTGGCATTCGCGGGCGCGCGCCGGGAGCATCATGGGCAACATCGTCTGGTTGTCGTCCTATCCGAAGTCAGGGAACACCTGGCTACGCGCTTTCATCGCGAACCTGGTCGCCGACGCGCGCGCGCCGCTGGCATTCGACACGTGGCCACGATATGCCGTGGACGAGGCCAATCCGGAGCGCTTCAGCCGTGTCGCGGGCGCGCCTTCCACCGATCTCGATGTCGATGCCCTGTGCCGGTCGCGCGTTGCCGTGCAGGCAGACATCGCCGCTGCAGCGCGTGGCACGGTATTCGTCAAAACGCACAATCTCGCCGGCAGTTTCGACGGACACGCGTTGCAGAACTGGACGGTGACTGCGGGGGCGATTTACGTGATACGCAATCCGCTGGACGTGTGTATCAGCTTCGCGGCACATTTCGGGCTGACGCTCGACACCGCCATCGCGCGCATGGCGGATGCCAATCTCGCCACCGGCAATGACGCGCTGTTCGTCAGCGAGATCATCGGCTCGTGGTCGCAGCATGTCGCCAGTTGGGCCGCGCTGGAGGCACGTGGCGTGCTGCTGGTGCGCTACGAGGACATGCTGGACAAACCACTCAAGACCTTCACCCGCGTCGCGCGCATGCTCAAGCTGGGCGACGACCGCGCGCGCATCATGCGCGCCATCGAGTTCAGTGACTTCAAGCGTCTGCAGCGCATGGAGCGCAGCGATGGCTTTCGCGAGGCGGTATCCGGCGCGGTGCCGTTTTTTCGCAAGGGCCTCGCCAAACAATGGCGCGAGCGCCTCGGTCGCGAGCAGGTCGCGCGGATCATCGCCGACCATCGCGAAGTCATGCGCCGATTCAATTACCTGCCTGCGGGGTACTGACATGGATCGCATCTCGCTGCAGGACCGCGCCCGGCAGGTGCTGACGGCCCTGCGCGAGCAGCGCATCGACGCTGCACTGCATGCCGCGCGCGTGCTGCTCGCCGACTACCCCGATGACGAAAGCGCCTTGTCGCTGTGCGCGAGCTGCGAACAGCAGGCTGGAAATCACGATCTGGCGGCCGTGCTTTTTGCGCGCCTGACGCAGGCGCATCCGCGCACCTGGCAATACTGGAACAACCTCGGCAATGCGCAGCGCGCGCTGGGTCAGGTCGAGCACGCGCGCCTGGCCTTCGAACGCGCGCTGGAATTGAATCCGGCCGCGCCGCGGGTGCGCACCAACCTCGGATTATTGCTGCTCAATGCCGGCAATCCAGCGCAGGCCGCGACGCATTTGCGCGCCGCCAGCGCGGCGCCCGATGCGGAACCGGGCATGCGCATCTGGGCCGCCGTGGCCGCCCATGCGGCGGGTGACGCCGTCACGGCGGAAGAATTGGTGCGGGGCTGGGAGCATTGGCCACGCGATTCCGACGAGGCCTGGCTGGAACTGGGCTGGTTGCTGCTCGAGTTGGGCCACTTTGACGATGCCGAGCACGTTTTCGCGAGTGCGTTCGCCGGAGTTGCGGCCAGAATCCGTGCCAAGGCACGCCATGCATTGCTGCTCGAGCGCATCAATCAGCCGGATGCAGCCGAACGGCTGCTTGCAGACCTGCCTGATCCCGACCAGATCGCGGCAGCGGAAGCACGACAGGAACTGCTGCATGCACGCGGCATCCTGGCGGCGCGGCGCAAGGACTGGCCGGCTGCGCGGCAGGCGTTGCAACAAGCGCTGGCCATCGCCGGCAGCACGCGCGGTCGCGCGGCGATGTATTTCGCCCTGGCGCGTGCGTGTGATCGCCTGGGTGATGTCGATGCCACGCTTGCCGTGTTGCGCGAGGCGCATGCCTTGCTCGCGGCAACCAGCGCGCAGCGCACGATCCATGAACGCTGGCTGCCTGTGCTGACCACGGGATTGCCAGCGGCGGAGACCGCGTATTCGCAGCGGGCCCCCGCACCATCCGCTGCACAATCTCCGGTGTTCGTGCTGGGCTTCCCGCGCTCCGGCACCACGCTGCTGGAGCAGATGCTCGCGGCACACCCGGATTTCGCCAGCATCGATGAGCGCCCGCTGGTGTTGTCCGCCATACGCCGCATGCAGGCGCTAGGCATTGCCTATCCGCAGGGCTTGGGCGCGCTGCGCGCGGAACAGATCGAGGATTTGCGCGCCGGCTACTGGCGCGCGGCCGATGCCCTGGCCACGCGCGCGCCTGGACAGCGTCTGGTGGACAAGAATCCGCTGAACATGCTGGCCTTGCCGATGATCCTGCGGCTGTTTCCGCTTGCGCGCGTGGTCATCTGTCGACGCCATCCATGCGATGTGGTCCTGAGTTGCTATATGCAGCCGTTTGCGGATCCAGAGGTTGCGGAAATGAGCGCGTCGCCTGCCAGTCTTGCCCGCGCCTATGCCGCGTTCGATGCGCAATTTCGCGAGCAGGCCGCGCTGCTGGGCGCCACGCCATTCGAGTTGCGCTACGAGGACCTGGTGACCCATCCGCAAGCCGCGTTGCAAGGTCTTGGCAACTGCCTTGGTGTCCTGGATACGACTGCGATGGCCCACTTCGCGTCCAGCGCGCAGCAGCGCGGCTACATCAGTACGCCGAGTTATGCGCAGGTGGTCGAGTCCTTGCGCGCCGACAGCATCGGACGTTGGCGGCGTTACGCGCGGGTCTTCGCGCCGTTGCTGCCGACGCTGGCGGAATCGATCCGCCAGGCGGGTTACACGACAGACTGATTCATCAGCCCTGCGCCGCGCGTCGCGTTGGTTTATTGGCCTCCAGCGCCTCCAGCACGCGCCGCCGTTCGCTTTCCAGGCGGGCCGGCAGGCGCGCGCCGAATTCGCTGAAATAATCCCCCAGCGCCGCCATTTCGCGTTGCCAGCCCGCCGGGTCGACATGCAGCAGCGCCTCTAGCGCCGCAGCGGGCAGGCGCAACCCGGCCGTGTCCAGGTAGTGCGCGTGCGGCATCCGGCCGATCGGTGTCTCCACGGCCGCGGCGCCGCCCTCGCAGCGCGCCAGCATCCACGCCAGCACGCGCAGGTTGTCGCCAAAGCCCGGCCATAGAAAGTTGCCGTCGCTGCCTTTGCGAAACCAGTTGACGTGGAAGATTCTCGGCAACTGCAGGCCGGGCCGGTCGAAACTCAGCCAGTGCGCGAAGTAGTCGGCGAAGTTGTAGCCGCAGAAGGGTTTCATCGCCATCGGATCGCGGCGCAGCACGCCGACGGCGCCGCTGGCGGCGGCGGTGGTTTCCGAGCCCATGGCCGCGCCCAGCATGACGCCGTGCGCCCAGTCGCGGGCCTCGAATACCAGGGGCAGCAGCGATTCGCGGCGGCCGCCGAAGACGATGGCGCTGATCGGCACGCCCTGCGCATCCTCGGCGTGCGGCGAGAAACTCGGGCACTGCCGCGCGCTGACGGTGAAGCGCGAATTGGGATGCGCCGCCGGACCGCGTGCGGGGTCGAACGGGCGCCCCTGCCAGTCCAGCGCGGGCACGCGCGCGTCCAGGCCTTCCCACCATGGCTGGCCATCGGCGGTGACGGCGACGTTGGTGAAGATCGTGTGGTGATCGAGCATGGCCAGCGCGTTGGGATTGGTCTTGGCGCTGGTGCCGGGGGCCACGCCGAAGAACCCGGCCTCGGGGTTGATCGCCCATAGGCGGCCGTCCTTGCCGGGCGCCATCCAGCAGATGTCGTCGCCCACCGTCCACACTTTCCAGCCGGCGCGGCGCATGTCCGCGGGCGGCACCAGCATGGCCAGGTTGGTTTTGCCGCAGGCCGAGGGAAACGCCGCGGCGATGTAGTGCGTCTGCCCCTGCGGACTCTGGATGCCGACGATCAGCATGTGTTCGGCCAGCCAGCCTTCCTGCCGCGCCTGCCACGAAGCGATGCGCAGCGCGTGGCACTTCTTGCCCAGCAGTGCGTTGCCGCCGTAGCCCGAGCCGTAGGATTTGATGGCGAGCTCTTCGGGGAAGTGCATGATGAAGCGGCGCTCGGGGTCGAGCTCGCCGGTGGAGTGCAGACCCTTGACGAAGCGGCCCTCGCGCTCGATGCGCGCCAGCGCCGGCGCGCCCATGCGCGTCATCAGGTGCATGTTGGCCACCACGTAGGCGCTGTCGGTGATCTCCACGCCACAGCGCGCCAGCGGCGAGTCGATCGGGCCCATGCAGTACGGCACCACGTACAGCGTGCGCCCGCGCATGCAGCCGGCGAACAACGCATCCATCTTCGCGTGCGCTTCCGCGGGCGCCAACCACGGATTGTTGGGGCCGGCATCGGCGCGCTCGCGCGTGCAGATGTAGGTGAGGTGCTCGACGCGCGCCACATCGCCCGGATGCGAGCGGTGCAGGGTGCAGCGCGGATGCGTGTGCGGATTCAGCGCGTGCAGTTCGCCGCGTTCGAGCATCTGCGCGCCGAGCGCGGCGTATTCGGCCTGCGTGCCGTCGCACCAGTGGATGCGTGCGGGTTGGGTCAGAAGCGCGACTTCATCGAGCCACTGATTCAAGGCGGCGAGCGTGCTGGGCATGCGGCGGTTTCCGAGGCGGTTGCACCCGACCATAACGGCCGTGCGCGAGCATGATCACGCCGCAGTGCAGCGCGCGAATCGATGGAAACGTTTACGGCCGCAGGCCGCGTCGCGCGGGTCGTGCGGGCGCCGCAGACGGCATTGCCAGCGCGCCTGCAGCGGCGCTGCGCCGGCCGCGGCTCATGGTGCGATCAAGGTGTCGATCACGTGTTCGACGTAGGCCTCGTAGTCGTCCTGGCTCAGACGCGGCACGCCCAGGTGCACGTTCATTTGCAGGAAGCCGACGTAGGCGGCGTAAGTCAGGCGCGCGCGATGGCTCGCGGCGCTGCGCTCCATGCCGGCCTGACGGTAGGCCAGGGCCAGAAAATCCATGCGTCGCTGCGACACGCGCGCCATCAATGACTGTATGCGTGGATGATCCAGCGCACGCAGCAGCGCGGCATACACGCGATGCGGCTGCACCTCGTGCGCGATGCGGCGGAACAGCTCGCGCAGGCGTGCGCGCGGGTCGCTGACCGACTCGACCTCGGCGCTCAGCTCGCGCTCCACGTCCGATTCCCAGCGTTCGAGCGCGGAGTTCAGCAGCGCCTCGCGACTCGGGAAATGCCAGTAGAAGCTGCCCTTGGTCACGCCCAGCTCGCGCGCCAGACCCTCGACATTGAGCGCGTTGACACCCTGCTCAGCGATCAACGCCAGTGCCGCGCGTTCCCAGTCGGCGGCGCTGAGACGCGAGCGTTCGATTTTGACCATACCTGGATTGGGCATGCACGTATGGTAGGACGGCGCGCGCCCAATTACCCCGTACGCAAGCGTATTGACGTGCGCGCCACAGCCTGCGCACACTGTCGCGATGGATTCGCTCAACGCACACGCAGCGCTGCAGACGCAGCACTTCATCGCCCCCGACGGCCTCAGCCTCGCGGTGGAACGCTGCGGCGCGGCGGATGCGCCGGTCCTGCTGTTCGCGCACGGTTTCGGCCAGACCCGGCAGGCGTGGCGCGGCGCGACCCGCAAGCTGGCGGCCGCGGGCTGGCAATGCGTCAGCTTCGACGCGCGCGGCCACGGCGACAGCGGGCGCGTGGCCGATGGCCGCTACCACCTCGCGCAGTTCATCGAGGATTTGCGCGCGCTGGCAGCCGCGCAGCCGACGCCACCGGTGCTGATCGGCGCATCGATGGGCGGTCTGCTGGGCATTGTGGTGGCCGGTGATGCGCAGCGTCCGGTGCCGTTCTCGGCGCTGGCACTCATCGACATCACCCCGCGCTGGGAACCGACCGGCGTGGCGCGCATCCTCGAATTCATGCGCGCGCATCCGCAGGGTTTTGCCGATTACGAGGCCGCCGCGCAGGCGGTCGCCGCCTATCTGCCGCAGCGCGGCGCGCGCAAAAGCGAGGCGCGCCTGCATGCCTTGTTGCGCCGTGGCGACGATGGCCGCCTGCGCTGGCACTGGGATCCGGCGCTGCTGGACGTGGTCGAGCACGAGGGCCGCGCGCAACAGCAGGCGCTGCTGGATGCCACGCGCCGCATCCGCCTGCCGACGCTGCTGGTCTCCGGCGGCTTGAGCGATGTCGTCTCGGCGACTACCGTGGACGAGTTCATGCAGCTCCTGCCCGGCGCTGTTCACGTGAACGTGCCGGGTGCCACGCACATGCTGGCGGGCGACGCCAATGATGCCTTCGTCGCCGCCATCGCCGATTTCGTGCGCGCGTTGCCGCGCACACCTGCCGGGGTAGAGTCATGACCATCGTGTTGATCGTGCTGGCGCTGTTGGCGCTGTCGTTGCTGCTGGCGTTCCTGCGCGGCAGCGCCTGGTTGTGGTCGGTGTCGAGCATCGTGCTGGCGGCGGTCATGGGCTTGATCGAGGGCAGTGCGCGCGAGGCGCTCATCGCCGCCATCGTGCTGGCCGTGCTGAGCTTGCCGTTCGCCATCGTGCCGCTGCGCCGCGTGCTGTTCAGCCGATCCTTGCTGAAAGCCTTCGCGCATGCGCTGCCGCGTCTGTCGGAGACCGAGCGCACCGCGCTGGATGCCGGCAGCGTGGGCTTCGAGGCCGAGCTGTTCTCGGGCAAGCCCGACTGGCACAAGCTGCTGGCCGAGCCCAAGCCGGTGCTCAGCGCCGCGGAACAGGCCTTCATGGACGGCCCGGTGGAGCAGTTGTGCGCGATGCTCGACGATTGGCACATCACCCACGAGCTGGCCGATCTGCCGCCCGAGGTGTGGGCGTTCCTCAAGCGCGAAAAATTCTTCGGCATGATCATCCCCAGGCGCTACGGCGGCCTGGAGTTCTCGGCGCTGGCGCATTCGGCGGTGCTGCAGAAGGTCTCCAGCATCTGCCCCACGGCCTCATCGACCATCGCCGTGCCCAACTCGCTGGGCCCGGCCGAGCTGTTGCTGCACTACGGCAGCGAGCAGCAGAAGGACTATTACCTGCCGCGCCTCGCCGATGGCCGCGAGGTGCCGTGCTTCGCGCTCACCGGGCCGTATGCGGGCTCGGATGCCACGTCGATTCCTGACTACGGCATCGTCTGCAGGGGCTTGTGGAAGGGCGAGGAAGTGCCCGGCGTGCGGCTCACCTTCGACAAGCGCTACATCACCCTGGCACCAGTCGCCACGATCATCGGCCTGGCGTTTCGCCTGTATGACCCCGAACACCTGATCGGCGACAGCGAGGATCGCGGCATCACCCTCGCGCTGATCCCGCGCGAGACGCCGGGGCTGGATATCGGGCGCCGGCACATGCCGTTGAACATCCCGTTCCAGAACGGCCCGGTGCGCGGCAAGGACGTGTTCGTACCGCTGACGCAACTGATCGGCGGGCCGGATATGGCCGGCCACGGCTGGCGCATGCTGGTCGAGAACCTGTCGGTCGGGCGCGCGATTTCGCTGCCATCCAATGCCGCCGGTTTCGCGCGCCTGGCGGTCGCCGCTAGCGGCGCCTACGCGCGCCTGCGCAAGCAGTTCGGGCTGTCCATCGCGCGTTTCGAGGGTGTCGAGGAAGCGCTGGCGCGCATCGGCGGCATGAGCTATCTGGTCACCGCGCTGTCGCGTTCCACCGCGGCGGCGGTCGATCGTGGCGAGAAGCCGGCGGTCACCTCGGCCATCGCCAAGTACCACGCCACCGAGATCGGCCGCGAGGTGGTGCGCGACGCCATGGATGTGCACGGCGGCAAGGGCATCATCCTCGGCCCGGGCAATTATCTGGGGCGCAACTGGCAGGGCGCGCCGATCAGCATCACCGTCGAGGGCGCCAACATCATGACGCGCTCGCTGATGATCTTCGGCCAAGGGGCCATTCGCTGCCATCCCTGGGTGCTCAAGGAAATGGCCGCCGTGGCCGAGCCCGACCGGCGCAAGGCGCTGCGCGATTTCGACGCGGCGCTGTTCGGCCACGTCGGCTTCGGCCTGTCCAACGCGGTGCGCAGTTTCGTTCTGGCGATGAGTCTGGGGCGGCTCAGCAATGCGCCGGGTGACGCGCACATCCAGCGCTATTACCGCAAGCTCAACCGCTACTCGGCCGCGCTGGCGCTGTGCGCGGACGTGGCCATGGGCACGCTGGGCGGGCGCCTGAAATTCAAGGAGAAACTCTCCGCGCGCCTCGGCGATGTGCTCAGTTATCTGTACATCGGCAGCGCCCTGCTCAAGCGCTACGAGGACAACGGTCGCCCCGAGGCCGAGCGTCCGCTGCTGGCATTCGCGTTCCACGAAAGCATCTGGCGCCTGCAGAACGCGCTGGACGGCGTGATCCGCAACTTCCCCATCCGCCCGGTGGCGTGGCTGCTGCGTGTGCTGGTGTTTCCGCTGGGCCGGCGCGAGGTGCCGCCGTCCGACCGGCTGGGGCGGCGCGTGGCCGCCGCCATCACCGCGCCCGGCGCGGCGCGCGCGATGATGCTGGAGTGGTGTTATCTCACGCCGAGCGCCAACCACCCGGTCGGGCGCCTGCATGCGCTGCTGGCGGACGTGGTCGCCGCCGAGCCGGTCGAACGCAAGCTGCAAAAGGCGCTGAAGGCCGGCCTGGTCAAGGCGCACGAGTACGCCGCGCAGGTGGACGCGGCGGTGCGCGCCGGTGCCATCACGGCCAGCGAAGGCGCCCTGCTCAAGCACGTGCGCGAGGCCGGCGCCGAATTCATCAACGTCGATGACTTCGATCCGGCCGATTTGCGCGCGGGCGCTGCTGCACGCGCCACGCCTGCCAGCGCGGACGCGACGCGCGTGGCCTGAAGGGATCCGGGACGGGCACGTTGTGGTTTCATATCAACGTGTATTCGCCAAGATCAGATTCTTCGAGCGAACGGCCGGTCGTTTGGGCTCGTCTCCCCGCGCAAGTCGGCTCGTCATCCCCGCGCAGGCGGGGATCCATCGCTTGCTGAAGTCACTGGATCCCCGCCTGCGCGGGGATGACGATGAGGCGGCGGGGATGACGATGAGGCGGCGGGGAACGAAAGACAAGGCCATTCCCACTGGATTCCCGCCCCGCCTTCATGGGGGCAGGCCTTGCGCGGGGATGCAGCCTGATCATTCTCGATGGTTGATTGCCATTTCGTATCAGTCCGCATCGGCGCAGACCGCGCGCAGCACCCGGGCAGACTCGATGCGTGGCGTGCTCAGCCCGCCAGCGCAGTCGCATGCTCGCGCGTGGCCGCGAACGTCACGCCGGGCGCGCGTTCCTGGGCGAGCTGCAAGTTCACGCGCGAGGGGGCCAGATAGACCAGTTCGCCGGCTGCATCCACGGCCAGGTTCATGGCGTATTTCTCGCGGAATTCCTCGAGTGTTTTCGCATCGCTGCAGCGTACCCAGCGTGCCGTGACGACGCCCACCGCCTCGAAGCCGGCATCCACGCCGTATTCGTCCCGGAGGCGATACGCGACGACCTCGAACTGCAGTGCGCCGACCGCGCCGAGGATCAGATCATTCGACAGCAGCGGGCGGAAGAACTGCGTGGCGCCTTCCTCGGACAGTTGCGCCAGCCCTTTGTGCAATTGCTTGAGCTTGAGCGGATCGCGCAGCCGCGCACGCCGGAACAGCTCCGGCGCGAAGTTGGGAATGCCGGTATAGGTGAGTTTCTCGCCGGCGCTGAAGGTGTCGCCGATGGCGATGGTGCCGTGGTTGTGCAGTCCGATCACATCGCCCGGCCAGGCGCTTTCGGCGATCTCGCGGTCCGCGGCCATGAAGGTCAGCGCGTTGGCCAGCTTCACCTCTTTTCCGGTGCGCACCTGCAGCGCCTTCATGCCCGCCGCGTAGTGGCCCGAGCACACGCGCAGAAACGCCACGCGGTCGCGGTGCTGCGGGTCCATGTTGGCCTGGATCTTGAACACGAAGCCGCTGAAATTTTCCTCGACGGGATCGACCGGACGGGTGATGGTGGCGCGTGGTCGCGGCGCAGGCGCGTGTTCGACGAAGAAATCCAGCAGCAACTGCACGCCGAAGTTGTTCACCGCCGAGCCGAAGAACACCGGCGCCTGCTGCCCGGCCAGGTAGGCCGCGCGGTCGAACGGATGCGAGGCGCCCTGCACCAGTTCCAGCTCGTCGCGCAGTTCGCGCAGCGCCTGCGCGCCGATGCGCGCCAGCAGCTCGGGGGCGTCGAGGCCCTTGAAGATCGTGGAATCCTGGCGCGTGAAGTTGCGCCCCGGCTCGTACAGGTGCACCTCGTCGTCGAGCAGGTGATAGACGCCCTTGAGGCTGGAGCCCATGCCGATGGGCCAGGTGATCGGCGCGCACTGGATCTGCAGCACCGACTCGATCTCGTCGAGCAGGTCGATCGGCGCGCGGCCCTCGCGGTCGAGCTTGTTGACGAAGCTCATGATCGGTGTGTCGCGCAGCCGGCACACGTCCATCAGCTTGATGGTGCGCTCCTCCACGCCCTTGGCGCAGTCGATCACCATCAGTGCCGAGTCCACCGCGGTGAGCACGCGGTAGGTGTCCTCGGAGAAATCCGCGTGGCCGGGCGTGTCCAGCAGATTGACGATGCGCCCGGCGTAGGGAAACTGCATCACCGAGCTGGTCACCGAGATGCCGCGTTCTTTCTCCAGCGCCATCCAGTCGGAGGTGGCATGTCGCGCGGCCTTGCGCCCCTTGACCGAGCCGGCCATCTGGATGGCGCCGCCGAACAGCAGCAGTTTTTCGGTCAGCGTGGTCTTGCCCGCATCCGGGTGCGAGATGATGGCGAAGGTGCGTCGGCGGCGGGTTTCGTCGAGGTGCGCGGACATGGTGACCCACGGATGGCAGCAAGCCGGCCATTGTAGCGGTGCCGGTGCGTGACGCCGCGCTTGCGCCGCACGCGCCGGCCCCCGCGCTACCATCGCCCATGGCCGCAGGCCGTGCCGGCGTGTTCGTGCCGGGATCCGAACTCAACGCGACGGGGTTGCACATGGGCAGTGATTTTCCGCAGGATTTCGACACGCTCGCGGTGCGCGCCGGACAGGTGCGCGGCAGCGAGGGCGAGCACGCCGAGGCGATCTATGCGACCTCCAGCTTCGCCTACGGCAGCGCGGCCGAGGCCGCGGCACGGTTTTCCGGCGCCACGCCGGGCAACGTCTATTCGCGTTTCACCAATCCCACCGTGCGCACGTTCCAGGATCGCCTGGCCGCGCTGGAAGGCGGCGCGGCCTGCGTGGCCACCGCGTCCGGCATGGCCGCCATCCTGGCCACCTGCATGGGTCTGCTGCAGCAGGGCGACCACGTGGTGTGCTCGCGCAGCGTGTTCGGCTCGACGATCAATCTGTTCGAGCGTTACCTCAAGCGCTTCGGCGTGCAGGTGGATTTCGTCGCGCAGACCGAGCTGTCGGCCTGGTCCGCCGCGATCCGTCCGAACACGCGGCTGCTGTTCGCGGAAACGCCCTCGAATCCCCTGCTCGAGCTGGTCGATATCGCCGCGCTGGCCGAGCTGGCGCATGCGCACGGCGCGTTGCTGGCGATCGACAATTGCCTGTGCACGCCGGCGCTGCAGCGACCGCTGGCGCTGGGCGCCGATCTGGTGATCCATTCCGCCACCAAGTACCTCGATGGCCAGGGCCGCTGCCTCGGCGGAGCCGTGGTCGGCGATGCCGAGCGCGTGGGCAAGGACATCTTCGGATTCCTGCGCAGCGCCGGGCCCAGCATGAGTCCGTTCAATGCCTGGGTATTTCTCAAGGGCCTGGAAACGCTGCGTCTGCGCATGCGCGCACACTGCGAGAATGCGCAGCGCCTGGCGCTCTGGCTGCAGGGGCAAGCGCAGGTCGAACGGGTGTATTACCCAGGACTCGCCACGCACCTACAGCACGCGCTGGCGCAGCGGCAACAGGAAGGTTTTGGCGGCATCGTGGCGTTCGAGGTGCGCGGCGGTCAGCAGGCCGCGTGGCGCGTGGTGGATGCCACGCGCATGATCTCGATCACCGGCAATCTCGGCGACAGCAAGAGCACGATCACGCACCCGGCGACGACCACGCACGGCCGCATGAGCACCGCGCAGCGCGCCGAGGCTGGCATCAGCGACGGCCTGCTGCGCGTCTCGGTAGGCCTGGAATCCGTCACCGACATCATCGACGACCTCGCGCGCGGCCTCGGCTGATCGCGCTTCGACGAGGCCGGAGTCTGCGCTTCTCAACAGCGAAGCTGGTCATCCAGGAGGCGGGACAGCGAAAGGCGCTGGATGGCGGTGAGGCGGCGGCAGGGCACGCAGGGTCACCACGAGCACGTCGCGCCAGGCCGGCAGCGCGGGGTCAATGGGCTGCACCGCGGTCACGCCGTGCAGCACGCGCGTGTCGTCCACCAGCGCCGCGTCCAGCGGCGCGGACAAGGTGAACTCGCCCAGCTGCCTGCCATCCGGCGCGTGGATCGTGGTGCTGCCGTGGCGCACGTTGCGGCGTTCGATCAGCAGCACCAGCACCCAGTCCACGCCATCGCGATGACTGCCCTCCGGGGTGGGCTCGCCGGCGGCATCCGCGCGTGCCTCGATGCGGAACTGGTGCACCTCCACGTGCCATCGGCGCACTGCGGGCGACAACGGCGCGAACAGAGCGTGCGCGCTGCGCAGGATGCACAGCAGGCTGGCGCTGGCGGTGATCGCGGGCAGGATCGGCGCGAACCAGCGTTCGATGCCGCCCTGCAACGCGTTGTAGTGGACGCTTTGGTAGTGCGGCTGCGCTACTTCGAGGCGGATCGCGGCGGCATCGAGCGTGAACACCGCGTAGCGTCGTCGCCGCTGGCGTCCCAGCGCGGCAAGGTAGGTGTCCGGTTCGAGCTGGTTCCAGCTCGCGGCGAAGGCGGGCCAGTCGCGCAGGCTGCCATGGGATTCGAGCCACGCGCGCATGCGGGTGGCGGGAATGCGCGCGAAACCGGCGCGGGACAGATCGGTGGGCATGGGGTGGCGCGATGGGTGATGCGCAAACGCGGCAGGCGCGGCGCGGGCGCGCAGCATAGCGCCGCACCGCGCGGTGGTCACGGCGTGCACGCCGCACGATGTCAATGGACGTACAGACGTCTAAACGTCTATTGACATGTTACTGATGCGCGCCTAGAGTGCGCGCACCTCATCCAGATCGGCGTAGGGACAGGCCCAGTGACGCCGAGGCAGCCAGCGCGATGCGCAAGGTGCCAATTCCTGCGGAGCGCGCATGGTGCGCGATCCGGAAGATGGGCGGGCGCGGATGGTCTGCGCTGCGCGCTTCCGGAGTCCGCGGGACTGGATCACCGGAGCCACCGATGAGCCTGCTCGATCTGCAACCCGCCCGGCACGCGCTGGCGCAATCCACGACTTCGGCATCCGCGCCGCACGACAGCGACCTGCATGAAGGCGAAGCGCGGCTGTGGTTGCGGCCCGCGCACGGCCACGAGGCGCGCGCGCTGCGCGTGGCATGGCGCCTGCACGGGCCGGCCGCAGCGCCGGTCATCGCGGTGCTGGGCGGCATCTCGGCGGACCGGCAGGTGGCCGACGCCGCCGGGCAGCCCGGCTGGTGGCAGACGCAGACCGCGCGCGACGGCGCGCTGGATGTCGCGCGCTGGCGCGTGCTCAGTTTCGACTGGCTGGATGCGGAAAGCCTGGCGGCTGACGCCGTCGACAGCCGTGACCAGGCGCAGGCCCTGGCCGGCGTGCTCGATGCGCTGGGCATCGCGCGCCTGCATGCGCTGGTGGGAGCGTCCTACGGCGCGATGGTCGGGCTGGCTTTCGCCGCGCAGTTTCCGGCGCGGCTGCGGCGCTTGATCGCCATCGCCGGTGCGCACCGCGCGCACCCGCAGGCCGCGGCGCTGCGCGCGGTGCAGCGCGGCATCGTGCGCCTCGCGCTGGACAGCGGCGACGCCGCGCGCGGCCTGGCGTTGGCGCGGCAACTGGCGATGATCGGCTACCGCAGCCCGCGTGAACTGGCGCGGCGCTTCGATGCGCCGGCCGTGCTCGCCGCGGGCCGCGTGCGCGTGGCCGCGGAGGACTGGCTGGAAGGTGCCGGCGCGCGTTTCGTGCAGCGCTTCGACGCGCGGCGGTTCCTGGCGTTGTCCGAATCCATCGATCTGCACGCGCTCGATCCTGCCGCGGTGCGCGTGCCGACCACGCTGATCGGCTTCAGCACCGACCAACTGGTGCCGGTGGCCGACTTGTGCGCGCTGCAGCGCGGCCTCGGCGCGCCGTGCGAGCTGCACGTGCTGGACTCCGATTACGGCCACGACGCGTTCCTCAAGGAAACCGCGGCGCTGGGCGCGCTGCTGCGCGCCGCGCTGGTGCAGGCAGCCGGCCATGCGTGAGCGTGCATGGGTCGGGCACGCCGCCGCGCGCAAGGTGCCGGCGTGAATGCGCTGCTGGCCGGGCAGGCGTCGCTGCCGCGCGCGTTGCGGCGGCGCCACGCCGTGGTGCTGCTCGGCACCGGCATGGTCGGCGGCGCATTCCTCAGGTTGCTGGACACGCCGGCGGGCGCGGCGCTGGGCCTGGTCGGCGCGGCCAACTCGCGCCATCAGCAGACCGATCCCGCGGGCCTGGCCGAGCGCAGCCTGCGTGAGCGGCTGGCTGTCGCCGGCGCCGCGCGCGACGACGCGGCCCTGCTGGCCGCGCTGGATGCCGACGCGGCAGTGCACAAGGTGATCATCGATGCCAGCGCCAGCGCGGTGCTGGCCGCGCGCCACCCGGCGTGGCTGGCGCGCGGCTACCACGTGGTCACCGCCAACAAGGCGCTGGCCGGCGGCGATCTGCAAGGTTGGCACGCGCTACAGGCGGCGTGCGCGGGCCACGCGCGCTATGGCGATGCGGCCACGGTCGGCGCCGGTCTGCCGGTGCTGTCCACGCTGCGCCGGCTGCACGCTTGCGGCGATGCGCTGCTGTCCCTCGAAGGCGTGTTGTCCGGATCGCTGTCGTGGCTGTTCAACCGCTACGACGGCACGCGGCCGTTCTCGGCGCTGCTGCGCGAGGCGCGCGCGCGCGGCTACACCGAGCCCGATGCGCGTGCCGACCTGTCCGGCGAGGATGTCGCGCGCAAGCTGTTGATCCTGGCGCGCACGGCTGGCTTCGCGCTGACCCGCGCCGCCGTGCAGGTGGAGAACCTGGTGCCCGAGGTGCTGCGCGCGCTCGACACCGGGCAGTTCGCGGCCAACCTCGAAGCGCTGGACGCGCCGCTGGCCGCGCGCCATGCCGCGGCCACGGCACGCGGCGCGGTGCTGCGCCATCTCGCACGCATCGATCGCCACGGCCGCGCGCAGGTGGGGCTGGTCGAGGTGGCCGCCACGCATCCGGCGGCGCATCTGCGCGGCACCGACAACCTGTTCGCGCTCAAGACCACGCGCTACCGCGCGCAGCCGCTGGTGATCCAGGGCCCCGGCGCCGGCCCGGAAATCACCGCGCAGGCGCTGCTGGGTGATGTGCTGGCGCTGGTCTGATGCGGAGGGTGATCGAATATCAGGAATGAGGGGCCGTGGGCGCGGGCGGGGCGTGGCGCATGGCCTTGTCTTCTTGAAAAGCGGGCGCCGTGGCGCCCGCAGGGTATGCGAACCCGCCGCGTGGCGCGATCAATGCGCTTTCAGGCACGTGCTCATGAACATGGTGCGTTCGGCACCCATCAGTTTCTTGGCCTTGGCCTCGGCGCTGCAGGTTTTCATTTTTTCGTTCTGCATGGCCTTGCCGCCCATCATGCCGGGCTTGGCCATTTCATGCTTGGCCATCATTTCGTGCTCGGCCATTTCATGCTTGGCCGTCATGCTGGGCTTGGCCATTTCGTGCTTGGCCGTGGCCATCGGCATGGCGGCGTGGCCCTTCATGCAATGGCTCATGAAGGTCTTGTGCTCGGCGCCGTGCATGCCCTTGGACTGGTGGCTGCACTCGGCCATGCGCTCCTGCTGCGGCGTCATGGTCTTGCCGCTGGCGGTGGTGGCGGCGCTGGCGCCGCCGGCGAACAACAGGCAGGCGAGCGCCAGGCTCGCGATCAGACGAATCTGCATGGAAAACCCCTCCAGACGATGAGCCGATCCCACGACCGGCTCATCGAGTTTACGCGCGCCCCATGGCACCAGCCGGCGCGGCGCGGGGTGGGCGTTCAGGCTGCGGCGCGGGCACCGGCCGGCTGTTGCAGGCGCGGGCCTTCCAGCAGGGCCCGCCGCAGATGCGCGACGATCAGTTCGATTTCGCCGCTGTTCACGTTGAAATGCGGGGTGTAGCGCAGCGAATTGGCGCCGCCGTGGATCACGCCGATGCCGTGCAGGCGCAGCCATTCCTCGGTGGAGCCGGCGCCAAAGCACTTGAACTGCGGCGCCAGTTCGCAGGAAAACAGCAAGCCGGTGCCCTGTACCTTGGTGATCAGGCCGGGCAGTTCGTCCTTGAGCGCGTTGAACTTGGCCAGAAACTCCTGGCCGCGCGCGCGGATGTTCGCGCGCATCTGTGGCGTGAGCATGCCCAGCGTGGTGCAGGCCACGTCCAGCGCGCGCGGGTTGCTGGTCATGGTGTTGCCGTAGATGCCCTTGCGGTACAGCGCCGCGGTGCGCGCGTTCAGCGCCAGCACCGACAGCGGGTAATGACCGGCGTTGAGCGCCTTGGAATAGGTTTCCATGTCCGGCGCGTCGAGCCCCTCGAAGCCGGGGTAATCGACGATCGACAGCACGCCGTGCGCGCGCAGCCCGGCCTGGATCGAGTCCACCAGCAGCAGCGTGCCGTGTTCACGGGTGAGCTCGCGCGCGGCCTGGTAGAACGCCGGCGTCAGCGCGCGGCCCGGATCGCCTTCGCCCATCACCGGCTCGATGAACATGGCCTCGATGTGCCAGCCCTCGCGCGCGGCGTCGGCGAAGGTCCGCTGCAACTGCTCCACGTCGTAGGCCGCGACGGTGAGCAGGTGCGCGGCGTCGTGCTGGTAGCTGGCCAGGTGCTGCGTGTAGGTCTTGCGCGAGGAATCGGAATACTGCGCCGGCAGCTCGGTGCGGCCGTGGAAGGCGCCCTTGACCGCGAGGCGTTTCACCGTGCGTCCCGCGTGCGGCGCGTCGGGGTCGGTCATCAGCTTGGTGTTCACGTCGGCGAAACGGCCGGCCAGGCTCACCGCCTCCGAGCCCGAGTTCAGGCACAGGAAATGCGAATACGGACAGCCGCCGCGGGTATGGCCGATCTCGGCGCGCAGCGCCGCGTCGAAGCGCAGTTGCGACACGCTTGGCGTCATCACGTTGGCCATCACCTGATGTCGCGCCATGGCGTCGATCACCGGCTGCGGCGCGTGGCCAAAGCCGAGCATGCCGTAGCCGCCGTTGTCGTGCAGCACCGCGCCCTTGAGGGTGACCAGCCACGGTCCGCGCGCGGTCAGCGCGATGTACGGGTTGACCGCGTCGTCCGGGTAGAAATTGACGAAGCCGGCCTGCGCGCGCTGGATCTGCGCGTGCTCGTCCAGCGCCACGAACTCGGGCATCTCGGCCTTGAGCCTGGCGAACGCGGCCACGGCCTCGTCCACCGCGGCGATCAGGTTGGCGTCGTCGGCGAAGCCGCGCAGGCTGGCCTCGTCTAGGCCCTGGCACAGCGCGCGCCCGCCGGCGGCACGCAATTCGGCGAGTTTTTGCAGCAGCTGCATGATGGTTCCTCCCGCGCCGACGCCGCCCGAACGGACGCGCGTGTTGCGCTAAGTGTCTATCAGTAAAAGGATTTGTACAGGATACCACCCGCGTCGCGGGGGCGGTACCCCCGGCGCCGCTTCGTCATAACCCTTGCGCACGGACCTGCTCGCGCGCAGGCGCGCGCGGCATGGCCTTCGCTTCCGTCATCGCCGCCACCGCTTCGTCTGAGCTTGCCCGCAAGCCATCCCCGCCACCGCTGCGTCCCTTATTCCCACCCCCGCCTTCGCGGGGGCAGGCACTGCGTGGGAATGACGCGCAGCGGGGCGTAGGAATGACGGGTCCGCGCCGGTCCCGCGCCAGCCCCATGACGGTCGCATGGCGTGCGCCGCGCCTGCAGGACCGCGGGGCGCGTGGCATACTTCAGCGCTTTTGAACGCCGGCACGCCGGCCCTGACCGAGACCGACGATGGATTTCCTGATTCCCTCCGCCCACGCCGCAGGCGCGGCTCCCGCAGCAGCCCCAGGTGGTGGTGGCCTGCAGTTCATCATCATGATGGTGGTGCTGTTCGGCCTGATGTATTTCATGATGATCCGCCCGCAGATGAAGCGGCAGAAAGAACTCAAGAAGATGATTTCCGAGCTGGCCAAGGGCGACGAAGTCATCACCACCGGCGGCATGGTCGGGCGCATCGACGCCATGGACGAGAGCTTCATCAGCCTCGAGGTGGCGACCAACGTCACCGTGCGCATCCAGCGCCAGGCCATCTCCGCGGTGCTGCCCAAGGGCACGCTGAAGTCCTCTTGAACTCGCGTTGCGCCACGCGCTGGCGCGGCCCAGGTGGAACCCGATCATGAACGACTTTCCCCGCTGGAAATACTGGCTGGTGCTGGTGGTGCTGCTGTTCGGCATCCTGTATGCGCTGCCCAACGCATTCCGTCCGCAGGCCGCGGTGCAGATCCAGGGCAGCAACAGCAACCCGATCACGCCCGCGCTGCAGCAGCAGATCGCGCAGGACCTGCAGAAATCCGGCGTGCCCAGCCCCACCCCCGACCTGAAGGGCGAGCGCCTGTTGCTGCGTTTTCCCAACACCAACGTGCAGCTCAAGGCCTACACCGTGCTGCGCGATGCGCTGGGCGACAAGTACGTGGTGGCGGTGAACCTGGCCAGCTCGGTGCCCGCCTGGCTGCGCGCCATCGGCGCCAACGCCATGCCGCTGGGCCTGGATCTGCAAGGCGGCGTGCACTTTTTGATGCAGGTGGATGCCAACAGCGTGCTCGACCAGCAGATGCATCGCTATCTGGAAGACGTGCGCGACAGCCTGCGCGCCAAGAAGATCGACTATCGCAGCGTCGAGCGCCGCGGCAGCACGATCACCGTGGTGCTGAAGACCGCCGCCGCGCGTGACGCCGCGCGCACGCTGATCAATACCAACGACACCGCGCTGACCGTGGCCAATGGCGCTTCCGGCGCGGGCGACTATGTGCTGACCGCGGTGCTCAGCCCGGCCGAGATGGACAAGATCGAAGGCTCGATCATCCACCAGAACCTGGCCACCATGCGCAACCGCGTCAACGCGCTGGGCGTGTCCGAACCGGTGATCCAGCAGCAGGGCGCCACGCGCATCGTGGTCGAACTGCCCGGCGTGCAGGACACCGCCGAGGCCAAGAAGATCCTCGGCGCCACCGCCACCATCGAATACCACGCCGTCGATCAGAACGTGGACGTGGCGCAGGCGGTGAAAACCGGCATCGTGCCGCCCGAGGACCGCCTGTACTACATGCGCGACGGCCAGCCGATCGTGCTGAAGAAACAGGTGATCGCCTCCGGTGACCAGATGCTCAACGCCAGCGCCGGCTTCGACTCGCAGTCCGGCCAGCCCACGGTCAACGTCGAGCTGGATTCGGCCGCCGCCACGCGCATGTTCGACTTCACCACCAAGAACGTCGGCAAGCCGATGGCGGTGGTGTACATCGAGCGCATCCCCGAGGTGAAAACCGTCGACGGCAAGGAAGTGCACACCTCCAAGACCAAGGAAATGGTCATCAGCAGCGCCACCGTGCAGGGCGTATTCGGCAAGAACTTCCAGACCACCGGCCTGACCCAGACCGAGGCCACCAGCCTGGCGCTGCTGCTCAAGTCCGGCTCGCTGGCCGCGCCCATGAACATCGTCGAGGAGCGCGTGATCGGTCCCAGCCTGGGCCAGCTCAATATCGAGAAGGGCCTGCTCTCGGTGCTGCTCGGCCTGGGCCTGGTGCTGGTCGCGGCGGCGATCTACTACAAGCTGTTCGGCCTGGTCGCCGACATCGCCCTGGTGTTCAACCTGATCCTGCTGGTCGCGGTGCTCAGCCTGTTCCAGGCCACGCTGACCATGCCCGGCATCGCCGGCATCGTGCTCACCCTGGGCATGGCGATCGACGCCAACGTGCTGATCTGCGAGCGCATCCGCGAGGAACTGCGCAACGGCTCGACGCCGCTGGCCTCGATCCGCGCCGGCTACGAGAAAGCCTGGGCGACCATCCTCGACGCCAACGTCACCCACCTGCTGGCGGCCACCGGACTGATGATCTTCGCCTCCGGCTCGATCCGCGGCTTCGCCATCACGCTCGGCGTGGGCATCCTCACCTCGATGTTCACCTCGGTGACCGTCACCCACGCCGTCACCGCGCTGATCCACGGCGGCCGCAAGCTCAAGACGCTGTCGGTATAAGGACCCAGCCATGGAAATCTTCAACCCGCACAGCAACATCCATTTTCTCAACCTGCGCAAATACAGCATCGGCATCGCGCTGGTGCTGTTCCTGGGTTCGGTCGCGCTGATCGCCACGCGCGGGCTCAACTACGGGCTGGATTTCACCGGCGGCGTGCTGGTCGAGGTCAGCTACGCCAAGCCCATCGACGCCGGCGCGGTGCGCGACACCCTGGCCAAGGCCGGCTACGAGCACGCGCTGGTGCAAAGCCTGGGCGGCACGCGCGAGTTGTCCATCCGCCTGCAGCCGCACAACGCGGCCGACAAGAACCTCAGCCAGCAGCAGGGCACCGCCGACCAGTTGGCCGCCACGGTGATGAAGGTCCTGCAGGCCGCGCGTCCCGACGCCACGCTCAAGCGCACCGATTTCGTCGGCCCGCAGGTCGGCTCCGAGCTGCGCAACGACGGCATCGTGGCGGTGATCTTCGTCATCTTCGGCATCATGATCTACCTGTGGGCGCGCTTCGAGAAACGCTTCGCCGTGGCCGCGCTGATCACCGAGGTGCACGACACCGTGGTCACGCTGGGTTTCTACGCGCTCACCCAGCGCGATTTCGACCTCACCGTGCTGGCCTCGGTGCTGGCCGTGGTGGGTTATTCGATCAACGACAAGGTCGTCGTGTTCGACCGCGTGCGCGAGCTGTTCCGCACCGCGCGCCGCGCCGAGCCCGAGGAAGTGCTCAACCGCGCCATCAACAACACCCTGTCGCGCACCATCATCACCTCGTTGTTCACCGGCATCGCCATGGCCGCGCTGTTCTTCTTCGGCGGCCCCGCCGTGCATGGCTTCGCCATCACCATGCTGTTCGGCATCCTCATCGGCACGCTGTCGTCGATCTTCATCTCCAGCCCGCTGCTGCTGTGGATGGGCGTGTCCAAGAAAGACCTGATGCCGGTGACCAAGGACAATCCGGAACTCGCGCGCCGGCCCTGAGCGGACCGCCTCCAGGCAAGCCGCGCCTTGCGCGCGCGGCTTGCACGACCTTCCGGGCGGTGCCAGGCTGTTACTTGTAACAGCACGATGCCCGCCATGACCACACCCATCGCCGTTCGCGTGTCCCGCCACCGCCAAGCCTTGCGCAAGGCAGGACTGCGCCCGGTGCAGCTCTGGGTTCCCGATACGCGCGCGCCCGGCTTCGCCGACGCATGCCGGCGCCAATCCGCGCTGCTGCTGGATGACGCGCACGAACGCGCAAGCCTGCACTGGATCGAGGACGTGTTCAGCAGCGCGGGCTGGAAGTGAAGCGCGGCGATCTGGTCACCATTGTCCTGCAGGGCGATCAGGGCAAACCGCGGCCCGCGCTGGTGATCCAATCGGACTTCTTCGCCGCGCACCCCTCCGTCACGGTGCTGCCGGTGACCAGCGAGTTGCGCGCGGCACCGCTGTTTCGCGTGGACATCGAACCCGGCGCCGGCAATGGCTTGCGCAAACCCTCGCAGGTGATGCTGGACAAGGCCGTCACCGTGGCGCGCGACAAGATCGGCGCCAGCATCGGCGTGATCGACGCCCCCATCCTGCAAGACGTCGTGCGCCGCCTGGCGGTGTTTCTCGGTATCGCCAAATAGCCGGGGCGCCGTACTGTGTGAGGTTCATCACAACGTAACCATTGTTTGGCCCGGAACCTGCTCGCCATTCACCCCGTATCCAGGGGGAATCCACCCATGCGCAGGCCCATGCAGTCCGGTTTCACGCTGATCGGCTGATGATCGTGGTGGCCATCCTCGCCATCCTCGCCATCCTCGCCGCCATCGCCATCCCGGCGTACCAGAACTACCTGATCCGCGCCCAGTTCAGCGAAGGCTGGTCGCTGGCGGGCAGCGCCCGATCGGCGGTGGAACTGTTCGCCAACGAAACCGGCCGTATGCCCGGCGACAACGCCTCGGCCGGCTTGCCGGGCGCCAATTCGATTTCTGGCAATTATGTGTCCAGCGTCACCGTCACCGGCGGCGTGGTCACGATGGCCTATGGCGGGCCCAAGGCCAACAAGGCGATCCCCGCGCCACGCTGCAACTGTCGCCGGTGAAGGGCAGCGGCTCGATCCTGTGGAACTGCAAGCCCGGCAGCGGCCTGAGCCTGCAATACCTGCCCGCGAACTGCCGCTGAGCCGGTCCAGCTCGTGCCGGGTGCGGCTCGGCATCCCCGCATTCACGGCTGCCGCGCGCCCCCTCCATGCTGCCCGACAGCCCCTGCTTCGCGCGATACTGACATGCAGTGCCAGGCTCTTCCGGGAGGTCGCCATGTTGTTCACTGCCATTTTATTGCCTGCCGCCGAGGGCGGATTTACCGCGCTGAATCCGGAAACCGGATCGACCTCGCAGGGCGCAACGGTTGAAGAAGCGTTGACCAATCTGCGCGAGGCAACCGCGCTGCATGTCGAGGAATTTCCCGTGGCGGGCGCAGGGCGGCCGCTGGTGACCACCTTCGAAGTGGCTGTGCGTGCCTAGCCTGCCGCATGTTTCCGGAGACACCGTGGTGCGCACGCTGCAGCGACTGCGCTTCGCGGCAGCCACGTCGTACTCCGGCGTGGCACCAGCGGCTGCGTGGTGCCCTTGCATCGCGAACTCAAGCTGGGCACCCTCGCTGGCGTGCTCAAACAAGCAGGGCTGACGACACAAGAGTTCATCGACGCGCTGCATGTCTGAGCTTGTCATGCTGAGCGCAGCGAAGCATCCCGGCATTCACGGCTGCCGCGCGGGTTCATCCGGGCCAGGTGCGCCCACGATACCTTCAGCCTGCACGCCCTCGAACACCGCGTCCATCGGGATGCCCGCATCCACGCTGGCCAGCATCAGCGCCGCCGCGCCGCTCTGGTCGTGCAGTTCGAACAGGCCGCGCTCGTTGCGCCGAAACACTTCCACGCCGCGCGTCTCCGAGTCGATCAGCACGTACTCGCGCAGACTGCCCAAGCCACGATACGCCGCGAACTTCGCGCCGCGATCGAACGCCTGCGTGCTGGCCGACAGCACTTCCACGATCAGCACGGGATGCTCGAACACCATCTCCGTGCGCAGATCGCGCGCATCGCAGGTAACGAACACGTCCGGGTAGAACACCGCGTCGTCGGCCACGCGCACTTTCATGCTTTCGATAAACGCCTGACAGGGCTTGCCCTGCAATCGCGTCTTCAGTGCCGCGGCAACGTTCAAGGCCACGATGCCATGCACGCGTCGCGCGCCGACCCTGGCGAACACCTCGCCGCGGTAAAATTCATGGCGCCCCGGCTGCTGGTTTTCCCAGTCCAGAAAGGCTTGCAGGCTCATTTTTGCTAGCGGCAAGGACATCGCGTGGGCTCCGTCGGGTCACGACTGGCGCGGCCAGTGTAGCGCCGGGGCCGGGCGTTGGATGGGCGCTAGGACAGCGAAAGGCACTGGATCCCCGCCTGCGCGGGGATGACGAAAACGAGGTCATTCCCGGGCTCCACTGCTCGTCGTCCTCCCCGTGCTCCACTGCTCGTCATCCCCGCGCAGGCGGGGATCCAGTGAGAACAAGGCGACCCCTCGCCCCTGGGAAACGACCAACGGGGAAGTCCGCCAGAGAGGGCCAGGGACGAAGGTCCACCGGCGGCCAACCACCCTCACCCCTGCCGCACCACGTCAACCGAGGTGACGCGCCGCGTCAGAGGCTGTGAGTTTTTCGGTTGTCGGCGTGGGCGCGACGGCTGCTGATGCTGGACGTGGTCGCCTGCGCGTGCGGTCGAATGGCGCAGACGGTGCCCGTGATGGGTGTCGGTCTCCCGAACTTCGCGCTGGCTGAGCGCTTTGGGGCCATTTCTTGCCCTCTCATGCGGCCTGCGCCGCCATGGCGGACGGATCTGTCCCCCAACCGATGAGTTGCGGTGCCAGCGCGGCGGTGCGCAACAGGTTGTGCGCCAGCACGAACAGGCCCACCACCGAGCGGACCTTGGCCAAGCCACGCACGGGCATGCGCAGCAGGCCTCGGTTACGCGCCTGGGCGTTGACGCATTCGGCGGTTGCCGCGCGCTGCTTGTAGATGTCCCTGGCCTCGCTGCCGGCCATGCGCACGCGCCACTGGGCCACCGCCTCGGAGTCATCGGGCTTGGGTTGGTGCTTGTCCTGCGCGACCTCCTTGCCCTGCGCGTCCTGCTTCGTCCTGGGTTCTGGCACCGGCGCGTAGACCTTGGTCCTGCCGGCCACCGCATCGATCTGCTCGTGCGCGGGGAAGCCGCCATCGACCAGCCACTGCTCCGGGCTGCGCCCCAGGCGCTGCGCGACCTGCTCGACCATCGGCGCCAGTTGCGCCATGTCGCTGCCGGCGGTGACCACGTCCATGCCGACGATGACCTGTTCTTCGCAGGTGGTGGCAAACTGCACGTTGAACGCCGGACGGAAACCGCCGTCGCCCATCTTCATGACCCGCGCGTCGGCGTCGGTGGTGCTCGCTCTGGCGTCTTCGGCCCTGGAGCCGTTGCGCTTCTTGGCAGCGGCCACTTCAGGCAGTTGCTCCAGCGCCGCCTGGATGCGCGCTTCGCGCTCCCGGGCCGCGCGCAGCTTGGCCGCCTGCGCTTGCCGCCGGGCTTGACCCGGATCGGCCTGGGCCTGCGTCTTGATCGTCTGCACCAGCTCGCGGGCCTGGCTCAGGTGGTCGTCCAGGCTGGCTTGGCGGCGGAACGAGGCGGCACCCGCAGCGGCGCGAACGCGCATGCCGTCCTGCGCCACGCGCTGCAAGGTGATCGCACCCACCGCGGCCAGGGCGGCTACGTTATCCGTGAGCAGCTCGTCCATCAGCGCTTCGTTGCCCGCACGAAAATCATTGAGCGCGTGATAGTTCACCGACACGCCGCCGCAAATCCACCGGTACGCATCGTGCTCCAGGCTCAGCCGCGCCACTTCGCGGCCGCTGCCCACACCGTCCAGCGTGGCGTACAGCCACAGTGCGAACAGAATGCGCGGGTCGATCGCCGCACGACCGGCGTTGCTGCCGCGCGCCTTGACCGCCTCGATCAACCGACTCAGGTCCTGACGCTCGACGTAACCCCACACCAGTCGCGCCCGGTGGTCCTCGGGCAACAACGATTCCAGGTCCGAGGCGCGCAGCTCCACCTGCAAACGGTTGGGTTCGAGCAATCGCGGCGCGCCTTGCTCTCGCTGCATCGCCGCCTTGGCCTGCGCCTCCCGTACCTGGGCTTCGCTGGGCTCGGGCAGGTCCAGAAACAGGCCTGTCTGCGTCGCCGCCGGGTCATGCTCAGTGGATGTCGTCATGCTCGCTATCATGCCTGCCGCACAACCGTTTGGGTGGCTCAGAGAAAAACTCTCACCCTCTCAGGCCTTGCCCTTGCGCGAATGTTGCGCGGCAGGTCGTGCGTGGTCGCCGCGGACGGCGGCGGGCCTGCCACGCGCGCCGGGGCGGCACCGGGTGGGCGCCCGCCAACCGCGCCGTCGCGCGGGAAGGGCTTGCAAATCCGTTACGTTCGCCGCGTGCGCGTGACGTCGCGCACGCTTTGGCGCCGACGCGTGCCGCGCACGGCCCGCGCACGCTTGCGCCGCGTTCACATTCGCATGCACACTCATCCGGTTCGCGTGGCTCGCGCGCGGACACCGGGGGCGTTGGCACGATCACTGCTTCGATACCCGGTGAGCTTCGGCCGTTGCCGCCGTGGAGTGATCCCAGCGGTTGGCCGGCAGACCTGCCTAGGAGGGTCTACAGGCCAGGGGGCTCAGAGGCTACAACGTCAGCTGACCAACTACTTTCGAGGTAACACCATGAAGACGATGCAGAAAGGCTTCACCCTGATCGAATTGATGATCGTGGTTGCGATCATCGCGATCCTGGCCGCGATCGCCATCCCGGCCTACCAGAACTACCTGATCCGCGCGCAGGTTGCGGAAGGCATGTCGCTGATGGGCGCCGCCAAGACCGGCGTGGCCGAATACTACGGCAACTACGGCGGCTTCCCTGGTAGCAACTTGTCTGCTGGCATCGCCACGGACACCAGCATCAGCGGCAACTACGTGTCAAAGGTCGCTGTCAGTACGGGTGGTTTGATCACCGCCACGTTCAATGGTCCCAAGGTGAACACCAACATCGCTGGCAAGACGCTGATCCTGTCGCCCATTGCCAATGTCGGCAGCATCAACTGGACCTGCAGCACGACCAGCTCGATTTCGCAACAGTACCTGCCCGCCACCTGCCGCTGATCGCAGTTGTCACGGGTTTGACAAGGGCCGCCCCGCGCGGCCCTTTTCTTTGGCGCGCAGCGCAGCGCGCAGCAGCAGCGCCGCGACGCGCAGGCCCAGCGCGATGCCCCGCGCCGCGCTGCCACGGTTCGGCATCCCCACGCCCCGCATATTCCCGCCCGCGCGGGAATGACGACGAGGTGGCAGGGGTGACGTCGGGAGGCGCAGGCATGACGTGTGCGCGGGAACGACGCGGGCGCACGCGCGCATTCTGTGTGACGCACGTCACGATGTAACCATTGTTTGGCCCGGAACCTGCTTGATATTCACCCCGAATCCAGGGGGAATCCACCCATGCGCAGGCCCATGCAGTCCGGCTTCACGCTGATCGAGCTGATGATCGTGGTGGCCATCATCGCCATCCTCGCCGCCATCGCCATCCCGGCGTACCAGAACTACCTGATCCGTGCCCAGGTCACCGAAGGCCTGTCGCTGGCTGATGGCACCAAGGCTGCGGTGTGGGACTACGTTTCCACTTTCGGTAAGTTTCCCAGCAATAACACCTCGGCGGGCTTGCCAACCGCGACCTCGATCTCGGGCAATTACGTTTCCGGGGTCACGGTCAGCAGCGGTGCCGTCGTGGTGGCGTTCGGTGGCCCCAAGGCCAACATCAATCTCGGTACTTCAGCCACGCTGTCGCTCTCGCCGACAATCGGCACCGGCTCGATCCAGTGGACGTGCAAGCTTCCGGCCGGCAGCACGCTGCAGCAGCAATACCTTCCCGCCGCCTGCCGCTGAGCCACGCCCAGACCGCGCGCGGCCGGTGCCGACCGGTTCTGCGGCGACCCGCCGCGCCGCGACCCACCCGCGCTGGCGGCAAGCAAGGCACGACCGTCGCCGCGTTGCGCCTGCTCGTCATCCGCGCGGGCCAGCCAGCGTCGTTCCCGCCGGCGCCTCAATCCAGCGCGGGGTAATCGGTATAGCCGCGCGCGTCGCCGCCGTATAACGTGCTGGCATCCAGCGCATTCAGCGCTGTGTTCTCGCGCAGGCGCCGCACCAGGTCGGGATTGGCGATGAACAGGCGTCCAAAGGCCACCAGATCGGCCGCGCCGGCGTTGATCGCCGCCGCCGCGCTGGCGCGGTCGTAGCCGTTGTTGACCATCCACGTGCCGCGAAAGCGGCGGCGCAGCGCGGCGAAATCGAAATCCACCTCGCGCGTGCCGCCGGTTTCGCCCTCGATCACATGCACATAGGCGATGCGCAATGCATCGAGCTGCTCGACGCCGTATTCGAACAAGGGCTGCGGCGCGCTGTCGTGCACATCGTTGAAGCTCGCCGCCGGCGACAGGCGCACGCCGACGCGATCCGCGCCGATGGCCGCGGCCACCGCGGCGGTGACCTCGATCAGCAGGCGCGCGCGGTGCTCGATCGTGCCGCCGTAGGCATCGCTGCGCCGATTGCTGCCATCGCGCAGGAACTGGTCGATCAAATAGCCGTTGGCCGCGTGCACCTCGACGCCATCGAAGCCGGCGGCCATGGCATTGCGCGCGGCCGTGGCGTAGGTCTGCACCAGCGCGGGAATTTCGTCCAGACGCAGCGCGCGCGGCGCCGAAACATCCACCAGGCCTTCCGCGGTGAAGGTCTTGGCCTGGGCGGCAATGGCCGACGGCGCCACCGGCGCCACGCCGCCCGGCTGCAGGCTGGTGTGCGAGATGCGGCCGACGTGCCAGAGCTGCAGCACGATGCGGCCACCCGCGGCATGCACCGCCGCGGTCACGGTTTTCCAGCCGGCGATCTGCGCGGCGGAATGGATGCCGGGCGTGGCGATGTAGCCCTGGCCCTCGGGGCAGATCTGCGTGGCCTCGGCGATCAGCAGGCCGGCGCTGGCGCGCTGCGTGTAATACGTGGCCGCCAGCGGCGAGGGCACATTGCCGGCCGCGGCGCGATTGCGCGTCAGCGGCGCCATGACGATGCGGTTGGCGACCTCGATGGCGCCGACGCGCAGCGGTGAAAACAACGCGGCGACGGATTCAGGCGCGGCGGACAGGGCAGATTGGACACGCATCGGGCAACTCCGGCAGGAAAAGACACAGCCGATCGTTATGCGGCCCGTCGCTGCCGGATCAAGCGCATGGATGCGCGATTCTGGAGACACTGTGTGACCGGCAGCAACACGCTTTGCGCGGGTCAGCTTGCGGTACTTGTCAGTGTCGATGCCCGGGAGTAGCGTCCAAGGTCCGCGGGGTATCTTCCCCGCGGGAGTCGTGAAGCCCGCCGATATGCATTGCGCCGCCTGCCACCGATGCCCTGCCGCACAGCCGGCGGGGTGGTGTGCAGGCCGCGCTCACCCGGCAAACCCCTGCGACACCGCCGTGACGGGCGGGCGGTGTCTGCGTGCACGCCGCACGAACCCTCACCCGGCGCTGCGCGCCACCCTCTCCCGGCGGGAGAGGGCTTCGTCCCCGTGTTTCATCAACCTTATGGAGGTCGCACGATGTTCGAAAATCATCCGCGTGAAGACATCGAAGCCATGATGAAGGCCAATATCGAATTCCGGCGTCTGTTCTTGCGCCACCGCGAACTGGACAGCAAGGTGCACGATGCCGAGATCGGCGTGCTGCCGATGGACGGCACCACGCTCAACGGCATGAAGCGCGAGAAAATGGTCGCCAAGGAACGCCTGCTGCGCATGTGGCAGGACGCGCGCGTGCCCGCGCACTGAAGCGCGCGGCGCGGCGCGCGCCGCTATCATGCGGGTGCGCCACGCGTCGTCCCCGAGCAACCGCCGCGGCCATTCCGCGGCGGTTGCATAGGGCAATCTCGAAAACCCCGGGTGGTGTTTTGGAGGCCTTTCTTCGCGCGGCCCGTGCCCACTTTCGAGGTCCATCCGCATGATCCACCAGTCCGTGCTCGAACTGATCGGCGCCACGCCGATGCTCAAGGCGCAGCACCTCGATAGCGGCCGCTGCGAGCTGTTTCTCAAGCTGGAATGCACCAACCCTGGCGGCTCGATCAAGGACCGCATCGGCCTGGTGATGATCGAGCGCGCCGAGCAGGCGGGCCGCATCAAGCCGGGCGATACGCTGGTCGAGGGCACCGCCGGCAACACCGGCATCGGTCTGGCGCTGGTGGCGCAGCAGAAGGGCTACCGGCTGGTGCTGGTGGTGCCCGACAAGATGAGCCGCGAGAAGATCTTCAACCTCAAGGCCATGGGCGCCGAGGTGATCCTGACCCGCTCCGACGTGGCCAAGGGCCACCCCGAGTACTACCAGGACATGGCCAAGGCGCTGGCCGAGCGCACCCCGGGCGCCTATTTCATCAACCAGTTCGGCAACCCCGACAACCCTGCCGCGCACGAGGAAATCACCGGCCCGGAGATCCTCGAGCAGATGGACGGGCGCCTCGACGCCATCGTGTTCGGCTGCGGCAGCTCCGGCACCATGACCGGCCTGTCGCGCTGCTTCGCCAGGCATTCGCCGGCGACCGAGTTGATCCTGGCCGATCCGGTCGGCTCGATCCTGGCGCAGTACATCAATGACGGCACGCTGTCACAGAAGTCGGCAAGCTGGATGGTCGAGGGCATCGGCGAGGATTTCCTGCCCTCGATCAGCGATTTCTCGCGCGTGAAGAAGGCCTACGCGATCAGCGACAAGGAAAGCTTTCTCACCGCGCGCCTGCTGCTGGAAAAAGAAGGCGTGCTCGGTGGCAGCTCCACCGGCACGCTGTTGGCCGCGGCGCTCAAATACTGCCGCGCGCAGACCACGCCCAAGCGTGTGGTGGTGTTCGTCTGCGACACCGGCAACAAGTACCTGTCCAAGCAGTTCAACGATTACTGGATGCTGGACAACGGTTTTCTCGAGCGCACCCAGCACGGCGACCTGCGCGACCTGATCCTGCGCCCCTACGCGCAGCGCGACACCGTGGTGATCGGCCCGCACGAGCCGCTGACCGTGGCCTACCAGCGCATGAAGCTCTACGACGTCTCGCAACTGCCGGTGATGGACGGCGAGCGCATCGTCGGCATCCTCGATGAATCCGACCTGCTCATGCACGTGCACGCCGACAGCGCGCGCTTCGCCGATCCGGTGTCCACCGCCATGGTCCGCACGCTCGAGTTCGTCGACATGCGCACCCCGGTCTCCAGCCTGATGCCGGTGTTCGACCGCGGCCATATCGCCATCGTCATGGACGGCCCGAAGTTTCTCGGCCTGATCACGCGCATCGACCTGCTCAATTACCTGAGGCGGCGGGTGAACTGAAGCCGGCGAGTCAACTCGCGCGGAGCGCAAGTCTCACGATGAAACCGACGCGGCGATTGCATGCGCGGCGAGCGCGTACTTTGCGCGTTGCGCCGATGCGCGGTTGGCTGGGTTGGTATCGAATCGCTCAGTGCTGATCGCCGGAACCCTTGCCGTCGGTTTTGCCGGCCGGTACCTTGCCACCCGACTTGAGGCTCGCCGGGCTGATCAGCGACAGGTTCTTGGTGATGTCCTGGGTAATCTGCTCGGCCTGATCGCTGTTTTCGATGATGTACGGCACGATGATCACGACCAGCTCGGTGCGCTGGTTATCGCGCGAACTGGACTTGAACAAATTGCCGAGAACGGGGATGTCCTTGAGGAACGGCACCCCGGAGTCACTCGTCGTGACCTGGTTGGAAACGAGTCCACCCAGTACCACCGAGCCGCCATCGCGCAGGGTCAGCGTGGTCTTGATCTTGCGTTGGAAAATCGAAGGCGAAGCGACGCCCGAACCGCTGGCGATGGGCTGTGCCTGGCTGTCCTCCTGGCTGATGTCCAGATCGACGCGGTTGTTGGACAGCACGGTGGGTTTGACCGTGAGCAGCACACCGGTATTGCGGTATTCGACGGACTGCAACAGGTTCGACGTGCCCGACGTGGTCTGGCTGGCAGTGGTCTGCGAAGTGATGATGGGCACCTGGGTGCCCACGTCGATGCTGGCGTCCGATCCGCTGGTTACGAGGATGCGCGGCGTGGACAGGATCGATACACGCGAGTCGGCCGCCAAGGCTTGCAGTTGGGCCTTGTTCTGTCCGGCGACATCAAGCAGGTAAGTCAGTCCGCCGCCGCCGCTGGTGGTACCGGTGCTGGATGTGCCAGTTGTCCCGGTGGTCGGCGTGGACGAGCCCAGTGTGCCGACGGTCCATTTCCCGGCCTGCCAGTTCACGCCAAACTGATCGTTCTTGTCCAGGGTCACCTCGGCGATGGTGACCTCGACCATCACCTGGCGCGCGGGCTTATCCATCTCCTTGATCAGTGGCAACAAGCGTGCCCATTCATCGGCGCTGCCACGAAAAATCAGACCATTGCGCGAAGCATCCACGACGAGTTGTCCGATTCCCCCCAGGCCACCTGAAGTACTGGCTTGTGGTGTGGCGGCGGCTCCGGGCGCGGGGGCCATGGGTGCAGCCGTCGGGCCACGGCTGCTGGATTGACCCTGCAATACGCCGGCAATGTCAGCCGCGCGCGTGTTCTCGACCTGGTAGTAGAAGAAGTCATTGGTACCCGATGTCGGCGCAGGCTTGTCGATCGTGTGCGCCCACTCCACCACATGGTTGAGGATGGATTGACTGGGTGCGAACACGATCACCGCATTCACGCTGTTGATCGGTATGACCAGCACGCTTGTATTGGGCGAAATGACATTGCTCGCTGCATAACCTTCAGCGTTGAGGATTTCAGTGAGGTGCGCGGCGAGGTCACGTGCACTCATGAACGCCGGTGTCAGGCGCACGCTGTAATGGCCGCGCAGATAGGGGCGGTCCAGCACCGCGATCGCTTGCGCGGCCTGGATCACCACCGATGGCTTGCCATACAGCACCACCGAGTTGCGGTTGACATCGCTCTCGATGGTAAGGCCGTTGATCTTGTAGGCAACCTTGAGCCAATTGACCACGTCCGATGCGCGCACGTATTCCAGGTCAACCATCTGGAAGATCGGACGATGACTTTGCGGCACCGAGGGCAGCGTGCGTCCGCTGATGATCAATGGCGGCTCACTGCCGACGGTGGCTTGCACCGGTTCGATCTGTACCACGGTGCCGGTCCAGTGCGCGGCGAGGCCATACGAGCGCAGTACCGTGGCGATCAGGCGGTAGAAATCCTGTGGCGAGGTTTTCTTGGGAATGCGCAGGGTTACCAGATCGGTCAGTTTGGCAACCGCCGGATCGACCTGGAAATTGAGATGCAAGATATTGGCGTAGACCTCGTTGATGAAGGCCGGCAGTGCCATGTTCTCGATCGAGGCATTGATCGGCGCGCCGCTGAGCTTGGGTTCCTCGCCGCTCAATTCCACGGCGCTGACGGCTTCGGTCGGCACATTGACCTGGGGTGTCTCGCTCACCTTCAAACTGAGCCGCGGCTGGATGTGGCCATTGCTGGCAGTCAAGGTGCGCTGGGCGTGCGGCGCGGGAAAGGGCGCCGGCAGTTGCATTTTCGTGGTCGTGGTCTGGCATGCGGCCAGCATCAGCGGTAGCAGCAACAGACCGAGGTGTTTCAACTTCATCGATGCGATTCCACAGGCATTGCGGCGGTTGCTTTTGCGCTGGCGCTTGATGCGCCATCGCAAAGCGGGGTGGGGATGACATTGGCGGCATGCCGGCCAAACAAATACACCTTGAGATGGCACGCGCCAGCGCTCAGTTCGATCTGCGTGGGCTCGATGCGGGTCAATACCGCACCGTTATCGAGCTTGTCCCCGACAGAGTATCGCCGGACACGCGTCTGACCATCCTGAATGATCAGCGCCTGCAGTTGTGGCGCCATGATGATCGCCAGCAAGCGCGTCGCCCGCGCAGCAGTGTTGCCCGCCGCGGCGCTGGCGTCCGTGGCGCTGGACTGGCGGCCGAACGGCATGCGCCTGCCGATCTGGATCAAGTCGCGGTCCGCATAGCGCAGGTCCTTGTCCGGAAACTGCGGCAAACGCCAAGGGGCCAGCGTGCCGACCAGCCTGCTCGTTGATGGCGGCGGCAATAGCCAGGCGCCCGCGAGCAAGCCGATCAGCACGATGGCAACCGCACCCCAGCGCAATCGCTGTTGCATGCCGTCAAGCGCCATTCTGGCGCTCCGCGCCGCGCACGATGCGGTAATAGGCGACCACGCTCATTTGCAGGCCGGGACTGGCGGTATTGACGATGCGCAGTGACTGCACATACATCAAATTGGTCGTGCCTTCGACGCGCTGCAGGATTTGCACGGCGCGCGCCGCATTCACCTGGGCATTGATGTCGGCGGGCACCTTCCAATACCCCGCCAACCCATCGACCTTGGTGGGCTGGCCCATGACCACGTTCACCCTGGGCGCGAAGGGCAGAATCGCGCTGCGCAACCAGGCCGCTTGGGTCGCCTGGGCCAGGCCGATGCTGTCACTGCGCGGGATCGCGGCTTGCAACCCGGATTGCAGCGCCTGGGCGGCCTTGGCGCGCTGCGGCCAATCCTTTTGCTGCGCCAGCAGCTTGATCTTCTGCAACTCGGCGACGTCTTCCAGGTAGGCTTGCGCCGAATTGTTGCGTGCCTGATTGACAAACCCGTAGGCATAGGCCAGCGCCAGCAGCGCGATCAGCCCCAATCCGATCCCCAGCGCGGGTTTCGCGCGTACTTCGTTGCGCAGATTTTGCAGGGTGGTCATGGGCCGTCGCCGCCATCCGCCGTGACGGCTTCGCTGGCGCTGGTGTCGGCACGGTCGCCGACCACGGCGCGTATCAATAACTCATTGCTTGAACTTTGCGCCAGATTGGCGGTGACTTTATGCAAGACGCCGCTGCCTTCCAACGCGCGCACGATGGCGGGTGGATCGGGACGCGCGCTGCTCAGCGTGATTTCGATGTGCTGTGGATCCGGTGCGAACCACTGCACGATCGTCCAGCCAGTGCCGGGCAGATGCGCGCTGATGCCCGCGATCAGCGCGAGCTGCGAGGGTTTGTCGTGCAGCGCCATCAATTGCTCGGATGCGGCACGTGCAATCTCGGCGCGATTACGTGCCGCCAGTACGTCGCTGATCGCGTTGCGCTCGGTGACCAGTTGCCGTTGTACCCCATGTCGCGCCCACCACAAGTGCGCGATGCTACCCAACTGCATGGCGAACAGCAGCACCAGCAATGCAACCGCGGCAAGAATCGCCTCGCGTCGATAATGGCTCAGGGTCTGCCCCAACTGCGCCACCGAGGAAGTCTGCGACCACGCCTGTTCGGACATGGGCAAATCCAGCGGTTCAGGTACCGCATCCGGATGCAGGCCGGCACTGCGGCAGAATGCTGCCCACTCGTTTGCGCCCGGCAACTGCGGCCACCAAGTGCTGGCGACGAGATTGCCGGCTTTCCAGCTACGCCCTTCGCAGCCCTCGTGATCGCTCAGCAGTTCAGTCCCGCTGCTGCGTGGCTCGCCACGCAGCACGGATTCCGGCAGGCATTGCAGGCGGCGCGCGTCCGACGCGAAATCGGTGCCAGCGCGCACCGCAGCGCGCGACCATATCCAGACTTGCGCAAAATCGCCCGCGTACGCGGCGTGCCACTCCGGATCATCGAACGGCGCCAGCTTGCGCACCTGGGTGGAGATGAAATCCCTGCGGCGCGCGACCGGCACCTGCGCGCACGCCAGATTCGCGTACAGGCACCACTCGCGCGCAAGTACCCACTCAGTTCCCCCGCGCCCCGGGCGCAGTGGAATCAGTTCCCGCTGGCTGCGGAAATAACGGGCCGGCAAGAAGCGCCGCACCACGGGCTCGAGCCACCGCGACAGTTGCTTGTAGCGGGCGGGCCAAGCGGAGGGCGTAGTCGATGCGCCAGGGGCTGCCGTCATTTTCGAAAGGGGTCAATGTGTAGTGGATCAGCCAACCGGCAGAACCTTCCCCCGGCCAGATCTCAAGCGTACCCGAATTGCCCGGATACAGGGACAGCAAGCCCGAGTCCGGCGGGATCGAGGGCAGTAGCGCCTGTGCTTCCGGGAAGCTGTTCAGTGGTGCCAGAGCGCGCATCGCCAGTACGCGTCTGGCCTGCTCAGGGGTCACCCCGGGCACGGCCTCGAGTACTTGCAGACTGGCCGTGTTGATGTTGATCGAGACATTGCGCGCCGCGGTCAGATTGCGCGTGATCGCGCTGTCGCTCCATGGCGCGAGGTATTTCCCCCAACTCATCACGCGCAGCAATTCATAAGGTGTCAACAACGGGCGGTCAGGCGGTGGCGGCAGCTTGCGCGCGGCATATTCAGGTGCCTCGGCACCATTGAGCAGCGGCAGATCATCGCTGTCCTGATAATCGCGCAAGCGATCCGTCAGCTTGCCGCGATCATCCAGAGGCACCTTCAATTCGCGCATCAGTCCCTGCATCATCCCGGGAACCGCCCAGTTGGGCGAAAGCCTGCCGCGGTCATCCTGCAACGCAAAATCCGCCTGGCCCACGCCGCGATACAACGCGCCATCCATGCGCAATTCGTTGCCCACCAGAGCGAACGAGAACTCCGGCAGTCCCGGCTTGCCTTGCATGGCCTGGTCTTGCGCATTGAGCACCATGGCGTTGTTCACCGTCAGGCCGCCAAAGGTCATGCGTTGCGTGGCCAGCATGAACAGCACGGTCTGTTGGGTCGAGTAAGCATCGATCGTGCCCAGCAGTTGCGCCCGCTGGTGGATGGCGGCCTCGCGCAGGCGCGCCACGGTGGTCGCGGTGGCGCCGGCCAGCAAAGTCAGCACCACGAGGGCGCCCAGCACCATCAGCAGCGCGAATCCGGTGTTGCGCATGCTGCGGGAGACGAGATGCCTCACAGGTCGCCCTCGGTGTCGAACGCGCCCTGATCGGTCAGTGGTTTTTTCTGCCCGATGATTGCGACAACAAACAACGGCGCTGCATGGCCACGGGCCTCCAGCGCGATGGCTGCGGGCAGATCGGGGAACTCTCCAAGGCGCGGCGGCCAGTGCGAATGCACGGCGCCTTTTGCATCCAGATACGCGAAGCGCAGATCCCGCGCTGGCGCTGGCAGCACCAGCGCGGGGCCATTCCACTCGCGATAGTCGATGGCAGGCGCGCCATTCTGTCCCAGTTGCCAGTGCACCGGTACCGGTATGCCTGCTGCTTGCAGCATGGCATTCGCGGTGGTGCCACTCCAGCCGGATGCGTTGCCCTTGAACGGTTTCTTGTCCACCGCCAGCAGGCTGGCCACGCTGTCACGCATCCATGCCAGCGTCAGTTGATTGCGGTCCACCGTGGCGCCGGTCGCGGCCACGCGCTCGCGCGCCAGACTGAACACGCGCAGGCTCTGGAACACGATCGTCACCACCATCATGGAAATGGCCAATGCCACGATGGTTTCAAGCAGCGTGAAGCCGTGCGTGTGGCGCTTCATGGCGTATCGGTTACCGCGCGCACTTGCTTGTAACCGGTCTGCCGCACCTGAAAGCGCAGCGCCTCCTGATCGCGCAGTCGCACCTCGACATCCAGCACATACAGGCGCAGGTTGTAGGCACTGGGACTGCCGATCTGGCTTTTGCCTTCCACTTCGGGCGTGATCGCCTGCGCGCGCCAATGCACGCGCAAGTCGCCCACGCTGCGTGTTCCGCGCGGGTCTTGCATCGGATTGACTTCGCGCAGCACGCCCAACGCGTCGCGCACCAGTTGCTCGCGCCGCGCCAGCGAAGCGACGCGGTCGATGGTCAACATGTTGCTGGCCTGCCATGCGTACAAAGTGCTCGCCACCAGGGCGAAGATCACCATGGCCACGATCGCTTCCAGCAAGGTGAAGCCGCGCGCGCGCTTCATCGGGTGGCCGCGTTGTCGTCCAGCACGGTGGCGCAATACGGCGCATCGACGCTGGCGCCCCACTGGCGCGTGCCGTCACCCAGCACGAAATGCGTCGAACTGCATGCGCCGTTGGCGAGAATGCGCAGCGGTGGATCGAATTGCACGCTCCAGCCCGAAGGCAAGCGCAGCCGAGGCGGTGCCTGTGGCGCCGAGCTCGCGGCCGCCGGCAATGCGTCGACGATGAAGCCGCGTCCCGCCTCGCGCGCCAGGATCGGCAAATGCTGGATTTCGCCAAGGATCGTGTCGCGGTGCACGTTGGCGCGCCAGGTGCCGATGAAGCTGAACATCCAGGTCCCAGCCAGACCCAGCGCCAGGCCCATGATGACCAGCACCACGATCATCTCCAGCAGCGTGTAGCCACCAGGCAATGCGCGCGTGCGCCGAGGTTTCATGCGGCGGCCACGGGCTTCAGGGCAGCTCGGTGCCGGTCTGGTCGGCGGGCAGGTAGCCGATCGCATCGCCTGCGCCCGGCTTGCCCTGCGGACCCAGCGAGTACAGCGTGATTTTTTGCTCGCGGCTGGGCTGATCGGCATAGACATACGGATGGCCCCAGGGGTCCATCGGCACCGGCCCGTCGAGGTAGGGGCCATGCCACAGCGTGGCGATGGTCGGGTCGCTGGGCTTGTGCCGCAGCAGTTCCAGGCCTTCCTGCGTGGTCGGAAAACGGCCGATGTCCAGACGCATGGTTTCCAGCGCGCCGCGCAGCATCTTCACCTGCGTTTCCGCGGTCTGCACCTTGGCGCGATCGGCCTGATGGAACAGGCGTGGTCCGACCAGGCCCATCAGCAGGCCGATGATGACCAGCACCACGATCATTTCCAGCAAGGTGAAACCTGCCTGCCTGTGCTGTGCGTACATGTGTTGTCGCCTCATTCAAACCGCCAGATTGTACGAACTCGTAATGGCCAGCATCACGCCCATGATGATCACCGCGACCATGATGCCGATGACCAGAATCGAAATCGGCTCGATCAGCGCCAGCACCTGCTTCATGCGCTGCTTGCCGGCTTCGTCGTAAAGCTGCGCCAGCGACCCCAGCATTTCCGGCAACTGCCCCGAGCGCTCGCCCACGCGCACCAGGTTGTAGCCGGTGCCGGTCAGCGCCTGCTGATCCTCCAGTGCCTGCGACAGCGCGGTGCCGCCGCGCACCGCGCGCGTCACTTCGCCCATGCGCACGCGCTGACGCGTCAGTTGCAGGCCGTCGCGCGCCAGTTCCAGTGCCTGCAGCAACGGCACGCGTGCCTGCAGCAGCGTGCCCATCATCTTCGCCCAGCGCCCGGTTTCGGCCTGCACCAGCCACGGTCCCAGCACCGGCCAGCCGCTCAGGCGGTCCACCAGGCGGTTGCGCACGCTGCGCTCGCGCAGCGCCACCACTAGCGCGATCAGCCCGACGATCAATGCCGGCGTCAGCCAGAACGCATTGGCATTCACCCAGGTACCGCCGGCCAGCACCGCCCAGCCCAGCCACGGCAGTTGCGACGACTTGTGCAGCAGCATCGAGAACTTGGGCACCACGAACGCGAACATCACCAGCACCGCGCCGACGCCGGCCAGCACCAGAATCGTCGGATAGATCAGCGCATTGCGCATCTCGCTGTGCAGGCGATGCTCGTATTCCATCTGCGCCACGCCACCGGACAGCGCCTCGCCCATGCGTCCGGTCAACTCGCCGGCGCGCACCAATTGCTGGATATACAGCGGCAGCTCCAGCCCGCTGCTGCCCAGCACGTCGGCAAAGCTCTGGCCGCGGCGCAAGCCTTGCGCCATGCCGGCGAACGCTGCGGTGACCTGCGGATGGTGCGAGGACTGTCCTTGCGCCGCCACCGCATCCACCAGCGGTACGCCGGCCTTGAGCATGGTGCACAACTCGTACAACGGCACGCTCAGTTCCGGCACGCTGGGCTTGCGCTGCCGCCACGTCGCCAGCGCGCCGCGCGTGGCCACGTGCGCGGCGACCTTCAGCGGGGTCAGGCCGCTGCGCTCCAGCGCGCGCATGGCGGCGCGTTCGTCGTCGGCGTTGAGCATGCCATTCATCACCACGCCATCGGTATTCAACGCTTCGTAACGGAAACTCGGCATCGCATCCTCAGGCGCTGGTCACGCGCAATACTTCATCGACACTCGTGGCGCCCTGCCAGGCTTTCAGCAAGCCGTCCTCGCGCAGCATGCGCCAACCCTCGCGGCGCGCCTGCGCGATCATGTCGGTGGTGGTCGCACCGTCGGTGATCATGGCGCGCAGCGTGGCGGAGACCGGCACCATCTCGTAGATGCCCAGCCGCCCGCGATAGCCGGTGTGCATGCATTGCGCGCAGCCCACCGCCTCGTGCCAGTTGGGCGCGACATCGCCCAGCACCACGCGCGCCAGCTCGGCGACATGCGCATCCAGCCCCGCCGGCGCCGGCGCCGCGCGCGCGCAGTGCGGGCACAAGCGCCGCACCAGACGTTGCGCCTGTACCGCCTTGATCGGCGTGGCCACCAGAAACGGCTCGACGCCCATGTCGATCAGGCGCGTGAACGCGCTGATCGAATCGTTGGTATGCACCGTGGACAACACCAGATGCCCGGTCAGCGCGGCCTGGATGGCGATCTCCGCGGTTTCCAGATCGCGGATCTCGCCGATCATCACCACGTCAGGGTCCTGGCGCAGGATCGAGCGCAACGCATTGGCAAAACTCAAGCCGATGGCTGCGTGCGTCTGCACCTGGGTCACGCCATGCAACTGGAACTCCACCGGATCCTCGACGGTGATGATTTTCTTCTTGCCGTCGTTCGACGCGGCCAGCGCCGAATACAGCGTGGTCGATTTGCCCGAGCCGGTCGGTCCGGTCACCAGGATGATGCCGTGCGCCTCGCGCGTCCATTCGCGCATCAATTGCAGGTGATCCGGCAGCATGCCCAGCCGTTCCAGGCTCAGGTCCGCGCGTTGCTTGGGCAGCAGGCGCATCACGATCGATTCGCCATGCACGCCGGGCAGCGCGCTGACGCGCGTATCCATGTCCTGGCCGCTGACGCGCAGGCTCAGGCGCCCATCCTGCGGCAGGCGCCGCTCGGCGATATCCATGCCCGAGATCAGCTTCAGCCGCGACGACACCGCGTTATAGCGCTCGCGCGGCAGGCTCAGCCGCGGATACAGCACGCCGTCGATGCGAAAGCGCACCGTGAACTGGTTTTCCTCCGGCTCGAAATGCAAATCCGAGGCGCGCTGTTCCACCGCCTGCGCCAGCATGTTGTTGACCAGCTCCACCACCGGCGCTTCCTCGGCCAGTTCGCGCAGGTGCGCCACATCGTCGCCGCTCGCGCCCACGCGCAGCGATGCGTGCATGCGTGACAGCGCCTCCAGCGTGCGCTCCAGATCCTGCGTGCGCACCAGGCACATGCGCAGCGCGCGCCCGCCCAGCACCGCGCGCAGCAGCTCGCCCAGGCTGGGTGCCAGTGGATCGCGGGCCGCGCACCACCAGCCGCTGTCCTCGGTCTGCCAGATCAACACCTGCTGATCGAGCATCCAGTCCGCGCTCACCTGCAATTGCGCCGCGCTATCGCGCAGCAACGCCTCGTCGGGCATGGGCGCGTCGCGGCCCAGCAGTGGCAGATCGAGTTGCGCGGCCAGCACCTCCAGCAGGCTGTCCTCGCTGATCGCGCCCACGCGCATCAGCAACGCGCCCAGGCGTCCGCCCAGCCGCGCCTGCAGCTCCAGCGCGTGCTGCACATCGGCGGCGCTCACCAGGCCGCGTTCCTGCAACATCTCGCCGAGCAGTTGCGTGGTCATGGCTGCGGCATCAGCGCCACGCCGCGGTGGCGCAGGCATGCGCGGCGCCTACAGTCACATAGCGAGCGCGGACGGGTTAGGGAGCAAGCGGGGTCGCGGCGCATGGTCACGGCACAGGCAGAACAGCCACGGACTATATAGCCCCCGGACACGTGTCGAAAGGCCGCTGCGTCTGGCGCGCTTGCGCAGCCGGTGCGGGCGTGACCGACGCGCCGCCCCGTGGTTTGATCGACAGCCTGCCGCTCCAGCACGCATTCGGCCTGCTCCGCAGCGCACAGCAGTGCACGGAAACGTTGCACAGGTCTCGTTTGCGCGCAGTGAAGGGATTGACCGCGCTATCAACGCCCGCTATGTTCCATGCCCGTAGCATGTGGTCCAGATGGGTGGGGGTCTGAATTGTCATGTCGGAGCCTTATGCATCGCTGAATTATGGACGCCGGTCGCCGCAGCCAATCTGGTACCGGTTTGGTCGCAGCGTTCGGTTTCAGGCTACGCCTCGAAGTTCATCCAAACCTAGCTAGGAGTTCCAACAACATGTCGAACATCCGCAAGTCCTCACTCGCGCTGGCCATTGTTGCCGGGCTGGCGCTGTCAGCCGCGGCCACGGCAGCCACTGTGACCTTCACTCCCGCGACCGCCCTGCCCGAAGGCGTGGCTTATTTTGATGTCGCCAGTAACACCACGAACGTGGGCATTGTGCCCACCACATGAGTGTCAACGTGTTGTCCAGCGACAACATCGTCGGCCGCACCACCGGTTTCGCCATCCGCGTCACCCTCAACAATGGCGCGCTGTTCAACAACTTTGTCGCCACCGCCGGCCCTGCGCTGGCGCCCTTGGGTTGGACGGTGACGGTGGTTGGCGGTTATGTGGGCACCAACACCGCGATCATCAACTTCAACCCGCCCAGCACCAATCCGGTTCCGGGCATCGTGCCGGGTGACATCGTGGACATCACCGGTGCCAATGCCGAGCTCAGTCCGACCACGGGCAACATCCTCAGCAATCTCGCGGCGCTGCAGACCTCGGGGCAGACGGTGAATGCCTCGGTGCAGTTCTACGATCCGGTCAGCACCAACTCGATCCTCAACACGATCACCCAGCCACTGCTGGTCTCGGGCAACCCGGTGGTCGCGTCGTGCAGCAACACGCAGAACTTCCCGAACGAGAAGATCGACGTCGGCTTCGGCAACGGACAAGCCAGTCAGACGTATTTCTCGACGACCGGCGCTATCGGTCTGGTGGATTCTGGCATCTTCGAAGCTGGCTCAGTCGACATCAGTCCCTCGACCGCGGCCAATTTCAGCTATTTCACCTTCAACACGACGTCTGATGCGTTCAGCACCGTGGCCAGCGGCAATTTTGGCGCCTTCGCTCAGGCCGGCGCCAGTGTGTTCCTGTCAACGAGCCCGATGTGCAGTTCGGCTGCTGTGACTGGCACGCTCAACGCCGCCGCCAATCAGGCCACGTTCGCCTACAACCTGAGCGACATTGGCGGTAGCACATCTGGCGGCACAGCTTATGTGTGCTTCCAGGTGCCGAGTGGCAATACCACGCCGATCGCCGCGACCGCGGTGAGCGTGAGCACCAGCTTCACCCGCAACAGCCTGACCGTGCCGGGCACCACCTGCGCGCTGGCGCCGATGATGTACAACGGTCCTGTGGTGCATGTGTACACCTTCAATCCGGCGGGCAACACGACCCAGGATAGCTTCCTGCGCGTCAGCGATACCGGTCCGAGCGGCGGCCAGGTGTTCATCACTGGCGTCGACGACGCGGGTCACCCGGGCGCGGGCACGGTCAGCTTCTCGCTGGCTGCGGGCCAGAGCGTGCAGATCGAGTCGTCCTGCCTGACCAACGGTACCAACTGCCCGGCGGGTGTGCCCATCACCGGCGCACTGGGCACCGGCACGGGCAAGTGGCGTTTGACCGTCACCTCGTACTTCCCCAACCTGGTGGTCACCAGCCTGAACCGCAACAACAACACTGGCACCCTGACCAACATGACGAACTACGACGTGCAGGGCAAGCAGGCAACCTGGAGCTACTACGGCGACAACGGCAACTGATCTGCGGATCAACGCTGGATGCATCCACGGGCGGCCTTCGGGCCGCCCGTTTTTGTTGGCGCATCACGACTTGCAACCACCTCTTTCACAAGCTTGCATGGCGCGTGGTACGCGCACGACGCAACGGCAACGATTGCAAGCGCCGGACGCATGCATGCCCATGCCGTAATCATTTGTATGCGCGCAGATGGACTACCTTGCAATTGTTGCTCTAGACTTGTCATCACCAGTCAAGCTGCTTGGCCGTAGGAGGGGAAATTTCATGATGCTGAAACGTTCCACACTCGTTGCTTTCATGCTGGCAGCGCTTGCGCTCTCTGGCGCCACCGTTGCAGCGACCGTCACCTCAAGTACGCCGTTGCCCGAAGGCATCGCGAACTTTGATATCGCCAATGCCAGCACCCAGGTCGGCATCCTTCCCATGCTTAGCGTCAACGTGCTGTCCAGCGACAACATCGTCGGCCGCACCACCGGCTTCGCCATCCGCGTCACCCTCAACAATGGCGCGCTGTTCAACAACTTTGTCGCCACCGCCGGCCCTGCGCTGGCGCCCTTGGGTTGGACGGTGACGGTGGTTGGCGGTTATGTGGGCACCAACACCGCGATCATCAACTTCAACCCGCCCAGCACCAGTCCGGTTCCGGGCATCGTGCCGGGTGACATCGTGGACATCACCGGTGCCAATGCCGAGATCAATCCGACCACGGGCACCTTCGTCAGTAACTTGGCCGCGTTGCAAACATCAGGTCAAACCGTGGGCGCCACGGTGCAGTTCTTTGACCCGGTCAGCACCAACCCGATCCTCAACACCATCACCCAGTCACTGTTGATCTCGGGCAACCCGGTGGTGCAGGTGTGCATCCCGAACGGCAACCAGAACGAGCGCATCGACGTTGGCCAGGATGCTGCCCATGCCAGCCGCACTTACTTCTCAAGCACCGGCGGCATCGGCATGCTTGATACGGGCCAGTTTAATGCCGGCTATATCAATTACGGGGCCGCGCCCGGTTTCGGCTATTTCCAGTTCAACCCCACCGATCAGTTCACCACCACGCTGCAAGGCGCGTACACGGCGTTCAATCAGGCAGGCGCCACCGCCATGCTGCGCGACAACTCATCCTGCGGTCCTGCGCCGTCCACCGTGGTCGGCGCCTTCAGCAATGGCAATGGCACGCTGACGTTCCAGTACACCGCGTCGCAGATGTTCCCGATCAATGGCGGCTCGTTCTCCACCGGCTCACTGTACACCAACATTTGCTTCGCGGTTCCCAGCAACAACACGATTCCGTTGCAAGCTACCCCGGTGGTTCCGCAGACGGTGTTCACCCGTAACGGGATCAGCGTGAACGTACCATCCTGCGCGCTGCAACCCATGCAATACAACGCCCCGGTGGTGCGCGTGTACACCTTCAACCCGGCTGGCAACACGACTCAGGATAGCTTCCTGCGCGTCAGCGATACGGGTCCGGCGGGAGGCCAGGTGATCATCACCGGTGTCGATGATGCCGGTCACCCGGGCGTCGGCCCAGTCAGTTTCTCGCTGGCTGCGGGCCAGAGCGTGCAGCTTGAGTCGTCCTGTCTGACCAATGGCAGCAATTGCCCGGCGGGTGTGCCCATCACCGGCGCGCTGGGCACCGGCACGGGCAAGTGGCGTTTGACGGTCGTTTCGTACTTCCCCAACCTGGTGGTCACCAGTCTGAACCGCAACAACGCCTCCGGCACGGTGAGCAACCTCACCGACTACGACGTGCAGGGCAAGCAGGCAGCTTGGAGCAAGTACGGCGACAACGGCGCGGGAAGCGGCGGCGGTGGCCGTGGCAAAGGCGGCGGCAGCTGATCCGCGGATCACTGCTGGATGCACTACACGGGCGGCCCTCGGGCCGCCCGTTTCTTTTGTGCGCCCGGCAGGGCGCACCTGCTTGGAGGTGAAAGTCCTCTACTCACCCGGCAAGGGGAAGAGTTAGCCAGAGGCAAGGGCGAATCGGGTGACTGGTCGTCTGAAGGAAGCCCGAGGCAAAGCGCTGGCCTGACGAACAGGAAGCGGATACGAGGCGACACGTTGGGGTGAGGCAGCAAAAGGGGTCAAAGCCCGGTACTTGCACAGACGACGTGGCGTATATCCGACAGGCATAAGCGGGAAGGCAGGTGCGTCATACCCGGGGAGATCTCGCCTCATGCCTGAAAGGGCGACGCTGGAAGGCGGAGCGAGAAGTCAGCAGAGGCCATCCCCCAAGGGGACTTCCTGCGGGGCGTAGTAGGTGCGTTACGACCGAAGGGCCGAACATGAGAGACCGCGATTAGGACGACTGAACCTCGATGATCGACGACGAAGCAGAAGCCCGGGAAGCCGGGGCCAAGGGCCAAGAGGCGGGACAGTATCCCGTGGGTAGGCCGTGTGGTGCCGAGTCGATCACGGCGGCAGCCGGGCAAACGAAAGCGGAGGTGTCACGGCTGATGGAGGCCGTGATCGAACGCAGCAACGTGTGGTCGGCGTATCAGAAGGTGGTTCGTAACGGTGGCGCACCGGGGGTCGATGGCCTGACGGTGGGATCGTTCAAGGACTGGCTGAAGAGACACTGGCCCTGCGTGAGAGCAGCCTTGCTGGACGGCAGTTACCTGCCGTCGGAGGTGCGCGCGGTGGACATTCCCAAGCCCTCGGGCGGGGTGCGGACACTGGGCATCCCGACGGTGCTGGATCGGCTGATCCAGCAGGCGCTGCTGCAAGTCCTTCAACCGATCGTCGAGCCGACGTTCTCCGCATCGAGCTACGGTTTCAGGCCGGGGCGCAGTGCCCATCAAGCTCTGCGTGCGGCCAAGCACTATGTGCAGGAGGGCCGTGCGTGGGTGGTGGATATGGACTTGGAGAAGTTCTTCGACCGGGTGAACCACGACATCCTGATGTCGCGGGTCGCCCGGCACGTCGACGACGAGCGGGTGCTCAAGCTGATCCGCCGTTATCTGGAAGCGGGCTTGATGCGTGACGGGGTGGAAACAGCACGTGACCAAGGCACGCCGCAAGGCGGGCCGTTGTCGCCGTTGCTGTCCAACATCCTGCTCACGGATTGGGATTGCGAACTGGGAAAGCGCGGACACGCGTTCTGTCGTTATGCGGATGATTGCAACATCTATGTCCGAAGCGAAGCGGCAGGGCAGCGCGTGATGGCCGCCATGAAGGTGTTCCTGGACGAACGCCTGAAGTTGCAGGTCAATGAAGCCAAGAGCGCATGCGCCACGCCATGGAAACGCAAGTTTCTGGGCTACACCCTGACGAACGCCGGTGGTCATATCAGGCTCAAGGTCGCGCCGCACAGCGTGGCCCGCCTGACCGACCGCGTGCGTGAACTGCTGCGTCAGGGGCGCGGACGTAGCCTGACCCACACCATCGAGACACTGAACCCGGTGCTTCGTGGATGGATCGGCTATTTCCAGCTCAGCGAGAGCAAGACGGTGTGGAAGGACCTCGACGGATGGCTGCGGCGTCGGCTGCGCTGCCTGCTATGGCGGCAAGCCAAGACGCGTCCGCGGCGTACCGCGCTGCTGCGCAAACGAGGGCTGCCGGAGGCGCGGCTTGGCACTCGGGACACAACGGGCACGGCCCATGGTGGAACAGTGGTGCCAGTCACATGAATCAGGCGTTTCCGAAAGCCTTCTTCGACCGGCTGAAGTTGGTCTCAATGATCGAAAACCAGCCGGTATCTTCAGCGTCAGCTCGATGAACGCCGTATGCGGAACCGCACGTACGGTGGTGTGGGAGGGGACCGGAGGATTCCGGCTCCCTACCCGATGCGAGTGGAGCGCGGCCGGGCCGCCCGTTTCCTTTATGGGTATCCGGATGTCAGTGCGGGTTGGCCTTGCGTTGACCCGCCCGCTGTTGATCGTCGTCGCCAGCGCTGCTCAGGATCGCGGCTCCCGCGTCTGCTGCGCTGCGTGTGTAACGGTGTGTATCATGGCCCATGGACAGTCAGACCATCATCCGCAGACTGAAACAGGAAGGCTGGCTGGAAGTCCTCGTGGCCGGCTCGCATCACAAGTTCAAGCAACCCGGACAAGCCGGGGTACGTGGTCGTACCCCATCCGCAACGCGATCTGCCGCAAGGTACCGCGCGCAATATTTTTCGACAGGCCGGCTGGCAGTGGAGGAAACGATGATCTACCCCGCCTACATTCACAAGGACAAGCGCAGCGCCTGGGGCGCGACCCTGCCGGATTTCCCTGGCTGCTTCGCAGCCGCCGATGCGTTGGACGACTTGCCGGCCGCGGTGCAGGAAGCTGTGGAAGTGTATTTCGAGGGTGAGGCGATGGACGTGCCGGCGCCGACCGCGCCCGATGCGCTGCCGCGCGGCAAGGCGTACACCGGCGGTCAATGGTTGCTGGTTGACATCGACGTGGCTCGGGTGAATCCGCGCGCGGTGCGCCTGAACGTGTCGCTGCCGGAAAATCTGGTGCAGCGCATCGACGCTTACGCACGCACGCATGGCCCACGCGCAGCGGGTTCCTGGCCGAAGCCGCGCGGCGCGCGATGGCAGACAACGAACGTGCGGCTTGACCGTTTGGCAGACCGGAACCTACGCTGAAATCCGGTTGCCCTCTTTTATGAGCGGAGCGTGGCCGGGCCGCCCGTTTCTTTTGCGAGTGGGGCGGCGGCCCCCGGCCACCGGTGAGGCGTGCAATGCCAGTCAGTGCAGTGGCGATGGCAGGTGAAGTCGTTGCCATCAACCGTGCACATCCTGCTCGGTGGATGCGTGGCGTCCGGCTATGCAGGCGCATGCCATCCCGCGAGGCCATCGTGCAAAACGTCCAGGTGCTCGCGGTAGGCTTGCCATGCACCCACGCGCGGACGTATCGCATCGCGCACTTGCAGACTGCTGGGTGTGGCAACCACCCCGATGTCGAGGCGCGCATCCAGACACTGCGCCTCGAAGGGCAACGCGCAAAACGCGCACACGCGGCGCAACAGGCGCTCGGCATCGGCGAATTCGGCGTAATCAACCTGCAGCAACCGCCCCGGCAACACGCGTTGCCAGTGGGACATCAGCGCGCGGTAGTGGCCGTAGTGCGCAACGATGTCCTGTTGCGCGAAACTCCACGGATAGGCTGCGCCCAGCAACTGGCGCAACACGGCGAAAGCGGCATCCATGGGCGCGCGCGCCACGTGCACGATGCGTGCCTGTGGCAGGGCGCGTGCGATGTGAGCGATGAGCATCCAGTTTGATGGCAATTTGTCGGTGTAGTGGCTGCGCCCGCGCGCGCGCCAGCGCGTGTGCTCAAGGTAAGCCTGGCCCAGCGCGTGGTAATCGATGTCCGCGCTGCGCTCGATGGCGGTCATCGGCAGCAGCTCGACGCTGTCGCAGTCGGTGGCCAGGCCCAACTGGTAGGCGAAATCCGCGTGCTCGCCCGCGGCGCTCACCTGCGTATGCCGTCCCAGCAGCGTTTCCAGCAAGCTGGTACCACTGCGCGGCAGACCGACGATGAAGATGGGCGTGGCCGTGCCCGCGGGCGCGCTCTGTGGCACGGCGGTGGCGGCCGTGCCCGGCTGGGTGCGCAGCAGCGCGTCGATGCGCGTTGCCTCGCGCGCGGCGTCGTACGGCCATTGCCGGTGCGCCGCGGCCGCGCCGCGCTGCAGCGCTGGCCAGGCTTGCTGATATTGCTGCAAGGTGTGCAGTTCCTCGAACAGTGCGTAGGCCAGCGCGGCCTCGGTGTCGGCATCAGTGACACTGGGTAGCACGCTGTGCAGATGCGCGATGTGCGCCGTGGCCGCATCGGCATCACGCTGGCTGGCATGCACACGTGCCAGGCCCTGCGCCGCGCTGCCCGAATCGGGCCGCTGGTGTTGCGCGGCGGAGTAATCGGCGCCGGCGCCATCGGCGTCACCGCAGTAATCGCGCGCGCGCGCGCGCAGCAGCAATAGGTTGGTGTCGGGGGTGGCGCTCAGTTGCGCGGCAAGCTCGGTCAGTGCCAGCACCTGTTGGTATTCGCCTGCGCGCGCGCGCAGTTGCGCGTGGCGAAACAGCACGGCGCTATCGCGGGAGTCTTGCACGAGCGGGGTATCCAGCAGCGCGCGCGCGCGCGAGAAATCGCCGACGCGCATCAGATCGGTCGCGGTGCGCAAGGCAGCTTGCGCGTCGCGTGCTGGCAGTGCAGCAAGTCGTTGCGCCAGTTCCACGGCGGGTCGCATGCGCCCGCGTTTCAGCCACGCATGCAGCAGCAGGGACAGGCTGTCCGCGTCATCGGGCGTGCGCCGCAGATGCGCCTCGAGCGTGGCGCAGGCGGCCACGAGCTGGCCGTCATCGAAATAACGCTGGGCGCGTTGCAGGTGCCGTGGCAGGTGCTGGTTCATGGAGTGTATTCTGTCGACAGATGGTTGGTGATCAGCGTGCGAAAAGGGGCATCTTGCCGCCTGACACTTAGAGATTCCATGCAAACAAACTGTCGCGGCAAAAATCGCAGCACGTTTGTCGCGACCAGCACTTGAGAGCTCGTCCCATTTCGGGGCGCGCATGTGCTTCGCTTTGTCAGGTTGGACTGCGGCCATTGCTTACAGCCGTGCCTCGTGCAGATTGGGCAATGCACCGTGCGCGTTAGGTCGAGATCCGCTGTTCGAGCGCGCCACGATGCCTACCGCAGCCATGTTTGCACAGCATGAGGTGCAAGATCTGGCCAGGGAGTGCGTCATTGCAAAAGTGCTCGTCCGGACGCACGCAGGTGCCGCGTATATTTGCGCAGATATTACAAATACGTAATGCACCTGCTGCGCACCACCCACGTGAACAACGCGCAGATATAGTGCTTTGCGTCTCATTTTAGAGACCTGTTGCATCCATCTCACTGTTCAGGGGGAGCACACATGGGAATGTACAAACCTGTATGGGCCATGCTGGCAATAGCGTTTGCCGGGATACTGGCCGTGCCGCAAGTTCAAGCCGCGCTGCCGCCCGCAGCCAACCAGCAATTCGGGCACAAGATTTTTTCGCACCCTAACGGCCCAGATGTTCTGGACATCATGCCCAAGGGCTATTCTCTGACCAAGGGCCACACATTCGGGCGTGTCGCCGGCAACAGCCTCATCAACGCGCAAACTTCGCCACTCAACGATCCATATGCACCGATCGTCAATGGCTTAAATGCGTGGGCATCTTCAGCGTGCGGTGGCCTGGGCTCCGACTGCTACACCACGGGCAATTATTTTCCGCTTGGTCCGGTGATGCAGAGCCAACGCCATATCTATCTGATCTGGTATGGCAATTGGCAAGGCAACAGCGCGCTGAGCATCATCCCGCAGTTCGTGCAGTCGTTGAACATGTCGCCCTACGAGCGGATTCTCGGCACCTATAAGGTCAATAACAGAGCGATCATGCCTTCCATCACGCTCGCGGGCCAAACCTTTGATGATTATTCGCTGGGGCAGGACCTCAGTGACGCCAATATCCAGACCATCGTGCAGGATGCGATCACCGAGGGACGACTGCCGCTGGACAACAATGGCATCTACTTCGTGCTGACCTCGTCCGATGTAATGGAATCGAGCAACGGCAATCTCGCGCAGGGCGGTTTTTGCACCAAGTACTGTGGCTGGCATACCGACGGCCTGAACATGCACGGCGTGGACGTGAAGTACGCCTTTGTGGGCGATGGCCAGGCCTGCGCCAGCGCGACCGCGGAAAGTTATGGCTCCTGGCCAGGCTCGTGCATCGCCATGAAGAGCTTCCAGTCGTATAGCAACTACGTGTGGAACAGCCCCAACAACAACCCTGGTGCCGATGGCATGGTCAGCGTGATCGCGCACGAGTCCGAGGAGGCCACCAGCGATCCTGAGGTGGGCACAGGCAACCTTGCCTTCTACGGATACGACTGGTGGGATGGCAATGGCTACGAGAACGGTGACCAGTGCGCCTGGCGCTTCGGCGCTGCGAGCGGAAACATGTTCGCCACGCCCAACGGCAGTCTGGCCAACATGAGTTTGCAGGGCTACAGATATTTGATCCAGAAAAACGTGGTGATCGTTGATCCGCAGGGCAATGCCGATTACGGCATGCTCGAAACTACCGCTTATGGTACTAATCCAACCAATTGGTATAACTGGTACTACTTTGGTATGCCGGCGGTTGGCGGTACGGCGGATTATTGCGGGCTGTCTCCACCCACTTACCTCTGAGTAGCGGTTTGCAAAACATCTCCGGCGCAATGGGCTATTGCCAGCTGCGCGCTGGAATCATGAGGGTGCGGTCTGGACTTTGGCAGTGATGCAGGACGCGTCGATGCCAAGGTGCTGACATGAACAGCGCGCAATTGCTTGTCGCGACAAGGGTGTCAGCGCTGTGCCGCGACGGTATGCTTGCAAACTGATCTGAGTAGCCTCAGGCAAGTTGCTGGATTGCGTAAACATGGCGTCGAGTCTGGCCAAGGCCCGGCTCGACGCCTTCACGGCGATACGGGCGCAATCGGCCTGTGGGGTCCACTCGGGCGCCAGCGCGCATGCGCTGCCTCGCCTACAATCGCGCGTCCCATTTGCTGCGTTCGCCATGAGCCTATCAGCGACGCCATGCGTAGGCATGGCATTGGCAAAGCCCGACGCGTGCGCGCGGCACTGTCAGTCGTCTGCGCGCGCCGATTCTGCCGTGTGGCGCGATTGCGCTATGACGTGCATCAACACGACGGCCATGCATCAACTGGAATACACGCGCATTGCCACACTCTGCGCGGGTGTCCGTGACGGTCCGCATGCGGTCGCGATCACATGAGCCCGCACGCGCCACGCATCAGCTTCATGATTGGTGGTGCGCAGAAATGCGGCACCACGGCGCTTGCCGAATTTCTGCGCGCGCATCCGCGGGTGCGCCTGCCACTGGGCAAGGAGGCACATGTCTTCGATGCGCCGGATTACGACGACGCAGCGCTGCCAGAGGCCATCGATACGCGCTTTGCCGCACATTTTGCCGAGCCGTGGCAGGACTCGCTGGTGTACGGCGATGCCACGCCGATCAGCCTGTTTCTGGAGACGGCCATCCGCCGCGCCGCGCGCTACAACCCGGCCCTGCGCTGGATCATCCTGCTGCGCGATCCGGCCGCGCGCGCGATCTCGCAGCACGCCATGGAGCGTGCGCGCGGCACGGAATCATTGCCCTTGCTGCGCGCATTGCTGGCCGAGCGCGGGCGGTTGCACCGCGCGCGCGGGGACTTGGGATGGAACTCGTCACTGCGCAATCACAGTTATCGCGCGCGCGGTGAATACGCGGCGCAATTGCAGCGGTTATTGCATCACTTTCCGCGCGAGCAGGTGCTGCTGTTGCGCAGTGTCGATCTGGCACGGGATGCCGCGGCGACGCTGCGCGAGGTCTATGCACACCTGGGTCTTGCAGAGCCGCTACGCATGCCGGAAACACTGCGCCACTTCGAGGGCAGCTACGGCCATCATGCACTCGGCCACGCCATGCTGCGCTGGTGGTCGTGGCAGCAGCGGCGCAAGCTGCGGCGTGCGCTGGATGTTGACCTACAGTCTTGATCCAATCCCAGCGTTGCCACGCTCCTACAATGCGTCGATCAATACCTTCGGGATTCCGGTGTATGACCATTGCCGTGAAACTGGACCTTGCCATTCACGCCATGGATGCGGGATCCGCGGTACTGATACCGGCCCATGACCTGGACTGACGCGCTGAGCTGGCGCGTGCGTCGTCTGCGCGCGCTGTTGCAACGGACGCGCGGCAGCGTGCTCAGTCGTGGCTGGCGCGGCACCTGGCGGCGCATCCTGATGGAATTGAAAGGCAGCGCGCCCGCTGCGTCGCAACCGCATCTGCTGGCGCTGGACTGGACATTCGCGCCGTTCGCGGTGCCCGAGGCCGGCAATCCGGACGTTTCGGTAATCATCCCGGTGCACGGGCATCTGGCCCACACGCTGGCGTGTCTGCGCTCCATCGCGGCCTGTGGCGACACGACCGCGTTCGAGGTCATCGTGGTGGACGACGCCTCGCCCGACGCGAGCGCGGCGACGCTCGCGCAAATCCGTGGCCTGCGCCTGCTCGGCTTGCCGCGCAATCTCGGCTTTGTCGGTGCGTGCAATGCCGGCGCCGCAGCCGCGCGCGGACCGTTCCTGTGCTTCCTCAATAACGACACGCAGGTCACACCCGGCTGGCTGGACGCGCTGCGCGCCTGCTTCGAGGACGTGCCCGATTGCGGCATCGCCGGATCGCGCCTGCTGTATCCAGACGGCCGCCTGCAGGAATGCGGCGCGCTGGTGTTCGCCGATGGCGGCGCGTGGAATTGCGGGCGTTTCGAGCGCCCGGATCAGCCGCGCTATCTCTACCGCCGCGAGTGCGATTACGTGTCCGGCGCGGCGCTGATGATCCCGGCCGCTCTGTTTCGCGAGGTCGGTGGATTCGACACGCGTTATGCGCCGGCCTACTACGAGGACACCGATCTCGCTTTCGCGGTGCATGCCGCACGGCGTCGCGTGCTGGTGCAGCCCGCCAGCACCGTGATCCACTGCGAGGGCGTGACCGCGGGCATCGATCCCGAGCAGGGCGTCAAGCGCCATCAGGTGAAGAACAAGGCGCAATTCGCCGGCAAGTGGGCAGCCGCATTGCTCAAGCAAGCCCAGCCGGGAACGCGTGAAGCCGAGGCCAGCGCGCGCGCCGCAACGGACAGGCCGTACCTGCTGGTGATCGAAAGCACGCTGCCGGATGCTGCCCGCGATTCCGGGTCGCTGCGCCTGGTCGAGCTGCTGCGCAGCGCGGGGCAACTGGGCTGGCGCGTGAGCCTGATGCCGGACGACCGGCGCATGGATCTGGCGCTGGCGGCGCGCCTCGGTGCCGTGGGTGTGCAGGTCGTTGTACCGGGCAACCCGCGATCCTGGCTGGGTGCCCACGGTGACGATTTCGCGGTGGTCATGCTGAGCCGCTATGCGGTCGCGTCGGTCTGGCTGGCGCAGGTGCGCAGACTCGCGCCGCGCGCGCAGGTCATTTTCGATACGGTCGATCTGAACTTCCTGCGCGAGCGGCGCGCGGCGGAACTGGCCCGATCCGATACCCGACGCGCCGACGCACTGCGCGCGCACGAGCTGGCCTTGATCGCCGCCAGCGACTGCACCCTGCTGGTCAGCGAGGTCGAACTCGCGCTGGTGCAGGCTGAGCTGCCGCAGGCGCGGTTGCGCCTGCTGGGCAATATTCATCAGGTGCACGAGCCGATCACGCCGTTTTCCGACCGCGCCGATCTGCTGTTCATCGGCGGCTTCCAGCATCCACCCAACCGCGACGCCGTGCAGTGGTTCGCGCGCGAAGTGTTGCCGCTGCTGCGCCCGTGCCTGCCAAGGCTCTGCCTGCACGTCATCGGCAACGTCGATGCGCAGGCACGCGATGTGTTGCGCGACGTGCAGGTCGTCTTCCATGGCCGCGTCGATGATCTGCGGCCGTGGCTGGAGCGCTGTCGCGTGTCCGTCGCGCCGCTACGTTATGGCGCCGGCGTGAAAGGCAAGATCAACACCGCCATGGCCGCGGGGCTGCCGGTGGTCGCCACCCGCATCGCGGCCGAGGCCATGGCGTTGACGGACGGCGTGGACGTACTGCTGGCCGACACGCCCGCAGCCATGGCCGCGGCCATCGAACGTGCGTACACCGATCAAGCCTTGTGGCAACGCTTGTCGCGCGGTGGCATGGACAATGTGCGCCAGCACTTTTCCAGGGCGCGCGCACGTGATGTCCTGCGCGAAGTCCTGGACGACGCGCTGCGCGAATCCGCGAGTCCGTCCCGGTGAATCGGATGCGCCATTCACGCTGCAATGGCGATTCGCGATCGAGTTCAGGCGCCCGCATCGAGCGCATCGAACAACGTCCCGTGATCCTGCCGGCCCGATCGCTTGGCCGTTCCCATCTCGGTTTCGTCGTTCCCGCGTAGGCGGGAACCCATTTCCCCCTATGGATCCCCGTTCCCGAGTGGTTGTGTCGGGGATGGGAACCCGGTAACACGGCACAATGGGCCATCGGACACGGCATCGCCTCAGCCTTGACGATCCGGCCAGACCCATCCCTCATTCCCCTGATCGCATTGACCCATGAACAAACCCCGGCAAGCCCTCGCCCTCGGCATCCGCGCCATCCACGCGGGGCAGGCGCCCGGTTTCGAATCGACGGGTGAACGCTGCCTGGATCGTAAGGTGCTGCCTGTTCGGCGGTAGAATTCAGGAGCTTCGACATGGCCGGAGGAAGGGCGATGAACGCTCAGCTCAAGATGGTGTTCTGGCAAGGCGATCGCTACTGGCTGGGCAAGCTGGTCGACCACCCTGAAATCATGTGTCAGGGCGAAAACATCGAGGAGCTCGAAGCCAATCTGCGCGACGCCTATCGCGAACTCTTATTGGAGGATGTGCCGCCTGGTTATCAGGTGCGAGACATCGCCCTTTGAAGCGAGAGGAGCTGCTGCGTCAACTTGCAGTGGCAGGCTGCGTTCTGGTGCGTCACGGTGGGCGTCATGACATCTGGCTGAATCCGCGCACAGGACAAAAGCAACCCATTCCGAGGCATCGCGACGTTGAAGATGCCTTGGCCAAGCACATCTTCAAATACCTCGGATTGCGCTGACACCCATGAACAAACCCCAGCAACCCCTCGGCCTCGGCACCCGCGCCATCCACGCGGGGCAGGCGCCCGATCCATCGACCGGCGCGATCATGACGCCGATCTACGCCACCTCCACGTACGTGCAGCGCAGCCCCGGCAAGCACCAGGGCTACGAGTATTCGCGCACGCACAACCCCACGCGTTTCGCCTATGAACGCTGCGTGGCCGATCTGGAAGGCGGTGTCGCCGGCTTCGCCTTTGCCTCGGGTCTGGCCGCGGCCAGCACCGTGCTCGAGCTGCTGGATTCCGGCAGCCACGTCATCGCCATGGACGATTTGTACGGCGGCACTTATCGTTTGTTCGAGCGCGTGCGGCGGCGCTCGGCGGGGCTGGATTTCAGCTTCATCGACTTGAACGACGGCGCCGCGCTGAAGGCGGCGCTCAAGCCCAACACACGCATGATCTGGGCGGAGACGCCCACCAACCCCATGCTCAAGCTGGTGGACCTCGCCAGGGTCGGTGCCTTCGCGCGCAAGCACGGGCTGACCCTGGTGGTGGACAACACCTTCTGCTCGCCCATGCTGCAGCGCCCGCTGGAATACGGCGCGCACCTGGTGCTGCATTCGGCCACCAAGTACCTCAACGGCCATTCCGACATGGTCGGCGGCATCGTCGTGGCCGGCACGCAGGAACTGGCCGAGCCGATGGCCTTCCTGCAGAACTCGGTCGGCGCCATCGCCGGGCCGTTCGACAGTTTTCTCGCCCTGCGCGGCCTCAAGACCCTGCACCTGCGCATGCGCGCGCATTGCGACAATGCACTGGAACTGGCGCGCTGGCTGGAGAAACATCCCACCATCGAGCGCGTGATCTACCCCGGCCTGAAAAGCCATCCGCAGCACGCGCTGGCCAAACGCCAGATGCAGGGCTACGGCGGCATCATCAGCATCGAGGTCAAGGGCGGGCTGAAGAAAGCGCGCAGCATGCTAGAGCGCTGCCACCTGTTCGCGCTGGCCGAATCACTGGGCGGCGTGGAGAGCCTGATCGAGCACCCCGCCATCATGACCCACGCCTCCATCCCGCCCGCGCAGCGCAAGCGGCTCGGCATCAGCGATGCGCTGGTAAGGTTGTCGGTGGGTGTGGAGTGCGTCGATGATCTGCGCGGAGAGCTGACGCGAACGTTGTCATGAGCAAGCGGAAAATCACGCGCTCCACGGCGGTTGGCGCGACATCAAACAAAATCAGCACGCGACGCGCGATCATGGTGCTGGGAATGCATCGCAGCGGCACCTCCGCCATCACGCGTGTGCTCAATTTGCTGGGCGTCGAGCTGGGATCGCGCCTGATGCCGCCGGCGCCCGACAACCCAACGGGCTTTTGGGAACATCTCGATGCGGTCGAGATCCATGACCGATTGTTGGGGAAACTGGGGCGCAGTTGGGATGACTTTCGGCCCCTGCCAGCGGGCTGGCTGCACTGCGCGGCGGCGAAGCATGCCCAGCAACAAATCCTGCAATTGATTCAGTCCGAGTTTTCCGATGCGCCATTGTGGGCTGTTAAGGATCCGCGTTTATGTCTGTTCGTGCCGTTATGGGAGCGCGTGTTGTGCAGTCTTGGCATCGAGCCTTGCGCGCTGATCGTGCTGCGTGAACCAGCGGAGACAGCGCGTTCGCTGCACGAGCGCAATGCGATTCCCGCTGCATTGGGCGAGGCCTTGTGGTGCCGTTATACCGTCGAAGCCATACGCGGCAGCGCGCGCAACCGGCACGCGGAATTGCGTTACTCACACTTGCTGCAAGATTGGCGAACCGAGATGAAGCGGCTTGATTCGACATTCGCCCTGAACATGGATTGGAACGAGCAAGCCATGGAACGCATTGATGCTTTTCTGCACTCGGCGCGTACCGAGCCCGATCGTGCTTCCGAGCTGACGCCCTTTCGCAGCGACCGGTTGCCTCTGGTGCTGAGCGCTCCTGGACTGGATCTCAAACAACTGGCAGATGCCGCGGATGCGGCACTCATGCATATCGCGCGCGAGTCGCTTGCCTATGCGGAAGCCGAGTACTTGCAAGTCGAGCGCACCCGCTTCAGCGAGGCCGAGGATCGTGCACGACTTCGCATTGATGAAGCCGTGCGTTGGGCACAACGGCTTGAGAACGAACAGGAGTCGACTCGTGCGCAATTCGGTGAGTTGCAGCGTGAACACGAGCGCGTCGCGTCGTGGGCGCAATCATTGGATCGCGAGTTGCAAGTCGAGCGCACCCGCTTCAGCGAGGCCGAGGATCGTGCACGACTTCGCATTGGCGACCGGGATACGCTGATCCTCACCCTGCAGCAGACTCTTGTGCACCAACGCGAACAATCCGAGCGCATGGCGGGCGAGGCGGCGTCAGCACGGCGTCTATTTGAGGAGATACGTGATTCCCGGTCATGGCGCATCACGCGCCCCTTGCGCGTCATCGCGCGCATTCTGCGCGGCGAATGGCCAGTGGTGCGCAATGAAATAAAGCGCCGCCGCGAACAGGCGCGCATCGCCGCGACCGCTCGTGAATCCAGCATTGATCCGGGGACGCGCGATGCGCCAGCAGCACGCGATCTGACTGCGCGCATCGAGTCCTCTCCGGCGCTTGTAAACTACTTGCCGCGCGCTCGAATCAGCGATTTGGCCCTGCCTGCTTACCATGCGCCGCTGGTCAGCATCATCGTGCCGGCGTACGGCATGCTGGATGTCACCGCGCGCTGCCTGCACTCCGATCATGGCGCATCCGCCGAGCGTACCGTTCGAGGTGATCGTCGTTGAGGATGCCTCGGGCGATACGGATATCGATCAATTGGCCAAGGTCAGCGGCTTGCGCTACGAAAAGAATCCCGAGAACCTGGGCTTCGTGCGCTCCTGCAATCGCGCGGCGGGGCTCGCGCGCGGCGAGTACGTGTACTTTCTCAACAACGACACCGAAGTTACCGAAGGCTGGCTGGATGCGCTGCTGGACGTGTTCCGGCGCTATCCCGATTGCGGCCTGGCGGGATCGAAACTGGTCTATCCGGATGGACGCTTGCAGGAAGCGGCGGGATCATGTGGCAGGACGCCAGCGCCTGGAACTACGGTCGCCTCGATGATCCCGAGCGCAGCATCTACAACTACCTGCGTGAATCCGACTATTGCTCGGGCGCATCGCTGCTGATCCGCAAGGCGCTGTTCGAGCAACTGGGTCGCTTCGATGAAATCTACGCACCGGCCTACTGCGAGGACTCGGATCTCGCGTTCAAGGTGCGCGCCGCAGGACTCAAGGTTTATTACCAGCCCGCGTCGGTGGTGGTGCATTACGAGGGCGTCCCGCATGGCACCGACACCGGCAGCGGCATCAAGTCCTACCAGGTGCGCAATCAGGCAATCTTTCGCCAGCGCTGGCAGTCGACTCTGCAAGCCGATCATTATCCAAACGCCGAAAACGTGTTTCGCGCGCGTGGACGTGATAAATACGCGCGCATCATATTGATCATAGACCACTACGCACCACAGCCGGATCGCGATGCCGGCTCGCGCACAATGATGCAGTTCATCCAGCGCTTCCTGGAGCGCGGCTATCGGGTCAAGTTCTGGCCAGAGAATCTGCACTTCGATCCGGTGTATGTGCCGCCATTACTGCAGCTTGGTGGTTGAGGTTATGTACGGCGTCGAATATGCTGGTGCTTTCGATGCTTGGATGCGCGAGCATGGTGTCGCGCTGGACTACATTTTGTTGAGTCGGCCACATATCGCGGTGCAGTTCATCGAGATTGCGCGCAAGTATTCGGCTGCGCCGCTGCTGTACTACGGGCATGACGTGCATCATCTGCGTCTGGACGATCAATTGCGCGTGATGCCTGACGATGCTGCCGTGCGCAAGGAGCGCCAAATGATCGCGGAACTCGAGCACGAGGTCTGGCGCAGTGTGGATGCGGTGTATTACCCATCAGATTCTGAAACCACGCAGGTGCGCGCCTGGCTGGCGCTGCATGCGCGCAGGTGCGCGCGCACCGTGCCTGCCTATGCCTTCGAAGAGTTGCATGATGACCCCACGCGCAATCTGCACGAGCGCGAGGGGTTGATTTTCGTCGCCGGATTCGCGCACCCGCCGAATGTGGATGCGGCGCTGTGGCTCGTGCGCGAGGTATTGCCGCGCTTGCATCAGCACATGCCCGGATTGCGCCTAAGTCTGGTCGGCTCGAATCCATCCGCCGATGTGCGCGCCCTGCAAGACGAACGCGTCGAGGTAACCGGGTTTGTCACCGACGCGGAGTTGGCGCAACGCTATGCACATGCTCGCGTAGCGGTCGCGCCGTTGCGTTTCGGCGGCGGCATCAAGGGCAAGGTCATCGAAGCCATGCGTCATGGAGTGCCGTGCGTCACCACATCGGCAGGCGCGCAGGGATTGGACGGGTGCGATGCGCTGGCTGTCTGCGATGCGGCGACGATTTCACGCAGCACATACTTGGATTGATCGGTGACGATGCCGAATGGCGTCGCCGCGCGCTGGCCGGGCAAGCATTCGTGCATGCGCATTACACGTCGGACGCTCAATGGCAGGCCTTTGCGCGCGAACTGGACTTGCGCCATGCCATGTTACCCGGGCGGCAGCATGATCGCGCGTGCGCGCGCTCCGCTGCGCCTGGGTCTTGCCGGCGGTGGCAGCGATGTCTCGCCGTATTGCGACCAGTTCGGCGGTCAGGTGATGAACGTCACCATCGACCGCTATGCCTACGCCATCGTGCGACCGGGCGATGGGCAGAGCACGTGCTTCGAGGCGCTGGATGTCCGGCACCACGCCGAGCATATCTGCGGCGACGAACATTCACTCAGTGGCCCATTGCAACTGGCGCGTGGTGTGTATGCGCGCGTCTGCCGCGACTTTCTCGACGGCAAGCAGCCATCGCTGCGCGTGACCACGTATTCCGATGCACCACCGGGCTCGGGCCTGGGGTCGTCCTCGACCATGGTGGTGGCCTTGCTGCAGGCGTTCGTCGAATACTTCGGTTTGCCGTTGGGTGAGTACGAAGTCGCGCGGCTGGCGTATCAGATCGAGCGCAATGACCTGGGCTTGGCGGGCGGCAAGCAGGACCAGTATGCGGCAACCTTTGGCGGCTTCAACTTCATGGAGTTCTATGCCGACGACCGCGTGATCGTGAACCCGCTGCGCGTCAAGGACTGGGTGTGGGCTGAGCTCGAAGCATCGCTGGTGCTGTATTTCACCGGCGTGTCGCGCGCCTCGGCGGACATCATCGATCAACAGTCGCGCAACGTCAGCGAGCAGAATCAAGCGTCGATCGAGGCCATGCACCGGCTCAAGGACGAAGCTGTGGCCATGAAGGAATGTGTGCTCATGGGCGATTTGAGGCGACTGGAAGCGACCTTGCGTGCCGGCTGGGAGGCGAAGAAGCAAACCGCCAGCAGCATCAGCAACCTGCTGATCGAAAACATCGAGCGCGTGGCCTTTGCCAATGGCGCGCGCGCGGCGAAAATCTCCGGCGCGGGCGGTGGCGGATTCATGATGTTCCTGTGTGGCGCAGAGGACCGGCTCACGCTCAACCGCGCACTGCTGGAGCAAGGCGGCAGCCTGCTCGATTTCCACTTCACCCAACGCGGAGCGATGTCGTGGCGAGTTCCCTGAGTGCGC
>NZ_LDOS01000003.1 GCF_002077135.1 Metallibacterium scheffleri
AGCGGCACGAACAGCGCCGTAGCCGCGGGCACATCGGCGGTGTAAATACAGCGTCAGCGCCGCCGCCAGCCCGAACAGCGACTGCCACAGATACTTCCAGCGCGCCGGCAAGCCACGGCTGTCCTTGAGTATCAATTTCTTGTAATCGTCGTAGAAGCCCACCGCGCCGAAGGCCAGCGTTACGCCCAGCACGACCCATACATAGCGGTTGAACGGATCGGCCCACAGCAGCGTGGCGATGACCACCGCCAGGATGATCAGCGTGCCGCCCATGGTCGGCGTGCCGGCCTTGCTCAGGTGTGATTGCGGCCCATCGCTGCGAATCACCTGCCCGGCTTTCTGCGCGCTGAGCCGGCGGATCAACGCCGGCCCCAGCGCCAGTGAAATCAGCAGCGCCGTCAGTGCGCTCAGAATGGTGCGCAAGGTGATGTACTGGAACAGGTGGAATGCACTGACATAGCCGCTCAGCCAGCGCGCGAGTTCATACAGCATCGGCATGCCCCCGTGTGCGTCGGATGGCTCTAGTTGCGCGATCACGCGCTCCATCGCCGATGCGCGCGAGCCCTTGACCAGGCAGCGTGACTCCGGCGTGCGCGGCGGCTTGCAACGCAGCCGCCAACGCGGCCTGATCCTCGAAGTGATTGGCCGCGACGCCAAACGCGGTGCTGGCCGCGCCACTGAGACGCCCCACCGTCCACAGCCGCGTGATGCCGGCCGCGCGCGCCTTGCGCCCCAGCTCGGCGTGCAATGCCTGCGCATCGGGCCCGAGTTCGGCCCAGATCCCCCAGCACCAGCCAGGTCTCGCCCGGCGCCAGTGCCAGGGGTGTCGATGGCGGCCGCGACCGAAGCCGGATTGGCGTTGTAGCTGTCATCCCAGCAATATCCAGCCGCCCGGCATGACGCGGCGCGCGAGGCGTCCGTGCTGCGCGCTGACCTGCGCCAATCCCAGTGCGATCTGCGCCGGGGCGACGTCCAGCGCATGCGCAAGCGCCGCCGCCGCCAGCGCATTGCGCACATTGTGCGCACCGGGCAACGCCAACATCACTGCCGCCGTACCCGACGGCGTGTGCAACACGAAGCGCGAGCCATGCAGATCTGATTGCACCTGCGCGGCGTAGATATCCGCCTCGGTCGTGCTGCCGAAGCGCAACACGCGCCGCGCACCCGCCTGCGCGGTGAAATAACCGGCGAAGGCGTCGTCGGCATTGATCACGGCGATGCCGTCGCCGGCAACGCGGCGTAGATCGCGCCCTTGGTCTCGGCCACGCCCTCGATACTGCCCAGGCGCTCGAGATGCGCCGGCGCCACGTTGTTGACCAGCGCCACGCGCGGACGCGCGATGGCGGCCAGATAAGCGATATCACCCGGCTTGCCTGCGCCCATCTCGAGCACCGCGTAGCGCGTGTCCTCGCGCATGTTGAGCAGGCCCAGCGGCAGACCGATCTCATTGTTCTGATTACCCTGCGTGGCGTGCGTGGAGCCAATGCCAGCGAGGATCGCGGCGCACAGGTTCTTCACCGTGGTCTTGCCGCTGGACCCGGTGATGCCGATCACTTCGGCCGTACTGCGCGCGCGCGCCGCGCTGGCCAGATCGCCCAGCGCACGCAGCGTGTCGCCGACCTGCACCTGCGCCAAAGCCGCATCCATGCGGCGAGTCACCAGCGCGCCGGCCGCGCCCGCGGCCATGGCCTGTGCCAGATAATCGTGGCCATCGACGCGCTCACCGGCCAGCGCCACGAACAACATGCCCGGCTGCAATGCGCGCGTATCCGCGCCGGCGCCACGCACCTGCGCCGCGGCACCATGCAGGGTGCCGTGCGTCCACATCGCCACTTCATCGAGGCTCATGTTCAACACGGACGCGCCTCCAGTGCAGCGCGCGCCACGGCCAGGTCATCGAAGGGCCGCGTCGTGCCGGCAATTTCCTGATAGGTCTCGTGGCCCTTGCCGGCGATCAGCACCACGTCACCTGCCCGCGCCTCACGCACGGCAAGGGCAATGGCGCGCGCGCGATCACGCTCCACAAGCACTGCGCTGGCGTCCGGCATCCCGGCGCGAATCGCTACGATGATGGCGTCGCCATCCTCGCCACGCGGGTTGTCGTCGGTCAGCAACACGCGGTCGGCCAAGTCCGCGGCCAGTGCGCCCATTTGCGGGCGCTTGCCGGCATCGCGTTCGCCGCCGCAGCCGAACACGCACCACAGACGTCCCGCGCAATGCGCGCGCAAGGCGCGCAAGGCCTGCTGCAACGCATCCGGCGTGTGCGCATAATCGATCACCAGCAGCGGCTGGGTCGCGGTGCCAGCAAGACGATTCATGCGTCCGCGGATCGGCTCGAGCCGGTTCAACGCATCCAGCATGCGCACGAAGGGAAATTCCAGCGCACCCAGGCACGCTGCCACCAGCAGCAGGTTGTCGACGTTGAAGCGCCCCAGCAGCGGACTGCGCAACGCGCCGCTGCCCCATGGCGTGTGCAGGGTGAAACGAATGCCTCCGGGCGAGCTGACGACGGCCTCGGCGCGCAACTCCGCGTTCGCATCACCGAGCGCGCTGACGCGCAACACACGTATGCCCGGCGCCATGCTCGCCGCCAAGCGCGCGCCGAATGCATCGTCGATATTCAGCACCGCAGCGCGCAATTCGGGCCACGCGAACAGGCGCGCCTTGGCCGCGCCGTAGGCCTGCATGCTGCCGTGATAGTCGAGATGGTCACGGGTGAGATTGGTGAAGGCGGCCACGCCGAAGTGCACGCCATTGACGCGACCCTGTTGCAGCGCATGCGAGGACACTTCCATCGCGACATCGCTGGCGCCCGCGTCCGCGAATTCGCGCAGCAGCCGCTGCACGCTGATGGCATCCGGCGTGGTGCGCGCACTGGCATCGAGCTGACCGTGCAGGCCGGCACCCAGCGTGCCAATGCTGGCGGCACGCCGACCGAGCAGTTCCAGCGCCTGCGTCAGCAACTGCACGCTCGACGTCTTGCCGTTGGTGCCGGTCACGCCGATCACGCGCAGCGCGCGCGAAGGCTCGCCGTAGAACCGCGCGGCGATGCTGCCAATTGCGCGCCAAGTTCATCAACCCAGATCACCTGCGGCAGCTGCGGGGCATCCAGCGGTGCGGGCGCTTCGGCCAGCACCAGCGCCGCACCTGCGGCCAGCGCCTGCGGCGCGAAATGAATGCCGTGGTGCTGCGTGCCGCGCAGTGCGACGAAGGCTTCACCGGGCCGCACGCGGCGCGAATCCAGCTGCAAACCGCGCACCGCGATCGCGGCGACCGCGCCGGCATCGGCCAGGCCCTCGAGCAGCGCATCGGCGCGCATCGCGGCAGCGTTCACGGTGTGCCTCCCGTCGCCGTTGCCCGCAGCAACCGGCAGTGGCGCCTGTCCATACCAGTGCTGCACGTTGTCCGGTGGCACATCGAGGAGGCGCAGCGCGCCTTCCATCACGCGCCGGAACACCGGCGCAGCAACCACGCCGCCGTAATGGTCGGGCTTGGGATCGCGCACCACCACGACCGCAACCAGACGCGGATCGGTGGCCGGCACGATGCCGCAGAACACCGCGTAGTACTCATCCTTGAGATAACCGCCAGCGCCGGCCTGATGCGCGGTACCAGTCTTCCCGGCCACGGTGTAGTTGGCGATCATCGCCGTGGGCGCGGTCCCGGCCGGGCTGACCACGGTACGCAGCATGCCGATCATTTCCCTGGCGTACTTCTCCGGCAGCACGCGCACCGGCGCGCTGTCATCGCCCTTGACGAACGTGGGGTGGTGCAACACGCCGCCGTCGGCCAGCGTCGAGTAGGCCTGCGCCAATTGCAGCGCCGTCACGTTGAGGCCGTAGCCGTAGGAAATGGTGACGCGGTTGATCGGGCGCCAACTCGTGTACACCGGCAGCAGACCCGAAGCCTCACCGGGAAAGCCGCTTTCGGTGCTGCGCCCGAAGCCAAACCCGCGCAGCATGTCGTACAGACGTTTTTCCGAAAACGTCGCCGTGATCAGCGAGGCACCGACGTTGCTGGACTTGGTGATGACACTGGTCAGATCCAGTTTGCCGAAGTCAGCCACGTCGCGAATGGTGTAGCCGTCCATCATGTACCAGCCGGGTGTGGTGTTGATCGGCGAAGTGGGCGTCCACTTGCCGCTGTCCAGCGCCGCGGACAGCGTGAACGCCTTCATCACCGAACCCGGCTCGAATACATCGGTGACCGCGCGATTGCGCCAGTCGCGTGGCGTGCTGCCGGCGATGTTGTTGGGATTGAACGAGGGCAGGTTGACCATGGCCAGAATGCCGCCGGTGCGCGCATCCATGATCACCATCGATGCCGCACGCGCGTGGTACTTGAGGTAGGCCTCTGACAGGTACTCATAGGCGAGGTACTGGATGCTGCGGTCGATGCTCAAGGTCAGGCTGTGGCCCTGTACCGGCTCGCGAACCAGGTCGACGCTTTGCACGATCTGCCCGAGACGATTGCGGATCACGCGCTGCAGTCCGGGCTTGCCGCTCAACCAGTGGTTGTAGGCCAACTCCAGGCCTTCCTGGCCCTGATCGTTGATGTTGGTGAAACCCAGCACCTGCGCGGCGACATCACCAGTGGGGTAATAGCGGCGGTATTCGCGCTGCTTGTTGACGCCGGGAATCTTCAGCGCCAGCACCGCGTGTGCGGCGACCGGATCCATCATGCGACGCAGGTACACGAACTCCATGTTCGAGCGCTGCTCGAGACGGCGCTGCAGCTCGGCGGCATTCACATCCAGCGCCTTGGCCAGTTGCGGAATGCGATCAGCATGCGCCAGCAGCACGGGGGGATCGGCCCACAGCGAATCGACCGGCGTGGACACCGCCAGCGGCTCGCCGTTGCGATCAAAAATGCTCCCGCGTGAAACCGGAATCGGCAGTTCGCGCAGGAAGCGCATGTCACCCTGCTGCTGCAGGAATTCACGCCGCACGACCTGCAAATCCACGGCGCGTGCCAACAGGCCGACCCCGACCAGCACCAACAAGGTAATGACCAGTGCCAGACGTCGGCGCACGCGCGGACCACGCGGGCGCAGGCTGGCCGGCGCTGGTGACTTGGATGCCGGCTTCATTCGCGCACCATGCGGATTTGCGCCGGTTCGGGATTGACCATTCCCAACTGACTGCGCGCCACCGACGCCACGCGTGCCGGATCGGCCCAGGTGGCGTCTTCGAGTTCCAGGCGTCCGTACTCGATATTCAGGTGATCGCGTTGGCTTTGCAGGCGCGTCAGGCGGATGAACAGCTCGCGATTTTCGTTGCGCGACCACACCACCGCAATCGCGCTGAGCAGCGTCACCGCCAACAGTGCCCAGGTCAGCGCACGCAGCATGAAGCCACTCATGCGCGCTTCTCCGCGATGCGCAGTACCGCCGAGCGCGCACGCGGATTGCGCGCCACTTCTTCCGCGCTGGCGAAGTGTTTGCGTCCGACCGCACGCAGCGCGCCCGGCATGGGCGTCGGCGCCGGCAAGCCGCGCCCGACGCGCGGCAGCTCCGGGCCACGAATGAATTGCTTGACCAGGCGATCTTCCAGCGAGTGAAAACTGATCACCGCCAGACGCCCACCCGGTTTAAGGCAAGCGCTTGCGGCGGCCAGCCCCCGCTGCAACGCGTCCAATTCGCCATTGACGTGCAGACGCAACGCCTGGAAGGTGCGCGTGGCCGGATGCTTGCCGGGCTCGCGCCGGCCGATCGCGCGTTGTACCAGTTGCGCCAGTTCCAAGGTGCGCGTCAGTGGCTGCTCGACGCGCGCCTGCACGATCATCTGCGCGATGCGACGACTCATGCGCTCCTCGCCATAGCGCCACAGCACCGCTGCGATGTCCTCGGCATCGGCCTGCGCCAGAAACTCCGCGGCGCTTTGGCCCTGGGTCGGGTCCATGCGCATGTCCAGCGGACCATCGGCCATGAAGCTGAAACCACGCGTGGCCTGATCAAGCTGCGGCGAGGACACGCCGAGGTCCAGCAGCACGCCGTCCAGCCCGACCTGCGCGGCATCCCATTCGGCCAGCGCGGCAAAGCTGCCGTGTCGAATGTGCACGCGCGCATCATTGGCGAACCGTGCGCGCGCCGCGGCGATGGCCTCGGGGTCGCGATCCAGCAGCAACAGACTGCCCTGCGGCCCCAACAGTTGCAGGATCGCTGCGGCATGACCGCCGCGACCATAGGTGCCATCGAGATACGTCCCCTCGGCACGCACGCCAAGCCCGGCGATCACCTCGGCGAGCATGACCGGGACATGTTCGCCTGCCGACATGATCGCGGCCCCTCGGGTGACCACTGCTCAGAGCCTCAGCGCGGACATGTCCGCACTGATCTCGTCTTCGCCGATGGTCTGGCGGATCTTGGCGACGTGTGCCTGTTCGCTCCACAACTCGAACTTGTTGCCCATGCCCAGCAGCACCGCGCGCTTTTCGATACCGGCTGCCGCACGCTGACTGGCGGGCAGCAGCACGCGCCCGGCGCTATCCAGCTCCAGCGCGGCGGCGGCACCGACCAACTTCATCTGCAGCGCGCGATGCACGGCCTTGACGCTGGGCAGCGCATTGACCTGATCGCGTACCTGCTCCCAGGCGCTGGCCGGAAACAGCCACAGGCAACCTTGCTCGAATGGGTTGTAGGCGCTGACCAAGTGGTTGTCGCAGATGCGCGCAACCAGCTCGCGGTAAGCGGTGGGAATCGCCAGCCGTCCCTTGTCATCTACCGTGATGGCGGTTTCACCCTGGAACATTTGCCCACCTTTCCCCACGTTTCCACACTAATCGCCACCTTAGTCTCAGGTTTTGCGACTGTCAACGGGTTTTGCCTTGCAGATCAAGGACTAATCGGCGGACTTCAGGATTTCATGCAATCTCTTAGCAGTCATCGCAATGCCTATGAAATCATTGAAAATGATCAGGAACCACTCGCATGCGATGCCCAGGTGCGAACGACGGGATCTGAATAGACCTCGATCAATGCGATAACGCCGGGTGCGAGAGGGGTTTGCAAAATCACTCCGGTACACGCGCACAGCGGGCGATGGCCCGTTGCGCGCAAAAACCTTGGAGCGGTTTGCAAAACCGCGCCGGCACATGGGCGCTGTGGGCCAGTGCCCGCTGCGCGCCGGAACCATGGATGGTGCAGGCAGGGCTTTGGCAGCGAAGCAGGATGCGTAGCTGCCAATGTGCCGCCGCGGCGAGCACACAAGTGCTAGTCGCGACAAAGGTGGTGCGGCTTTGCCGCAGCCAGGCGCCCGGCTTGACAAACTAATTGCGGTGAAAACGGCACACGACTCGACGACCCTTATCGCCTGGTGCGCGATCTTGACGTCGAGCGTGTGCACATCGAGAAGAAAGGAGTCGGCCCGTAAGCCGGGTTCTGTTCTAGACAGTCATTCCTCTAGGCCTGACGTCGCCGTCAGGCTCCAGCAGCCAACCCGGAAGCGGCGCGGGCACGCCATCGCCTCCCTATTTGGCCTTGCTCCAGGTGGGGTTTGCCGTGCCACGTGGCGTTGTCCCCACGCGCGGTGCGCTCTTACCGCACCGTTTCACCCTTGCCACGCATGTCTTGCGACACCGTTCGGCGGTTTGTTTTCTGTTGCACTTTCCGTCGGCTCGCGCCGCCCAGGCGTTACCTGGCACCTTGCCCTATGGAGCCCGGACTTTCCTCGGCGCTTGCGCGACGCGACTGCCCGGCCGACTCCACCAGGAAGTGTAGCTGCATGATGCGCGCTGTGCCTGCGCGCATCACGATGGCGCGTCGGCCTCGGTTGTGCCGGATTCGGCGTACAGCGCGCGCCGCGGCGCGCCACTGAACTCTGCGGCGATGCGCGCGGCGCGCGCCGGCGCCAGTTCGCCGCGCAACAACGCATACAGGCGCCGACCCTCGGCCAGCGCTTGCGCCGCCTGCGCATCATTGCCACCGACGATCAGCACGATCTCGCCACGGCGCTGATCGGCATCCGCAGCCACGCGCGCAATCAGGTCACCCAGCGTGGCGCTGATGACGGTCTCGTGCAGCTTGGTCAACTCGCGCGCCAATGCTGCCTGCCGATCACTGCCAAAAGCCGCAGCCAAGTCAGTCAGCGTCGCTTCGAGTCGATGCGGGGCTTCGTAGAACACCAGCGTACGCGCCTCACCGGCGAGTTCGGCCAAGCGTTGCTGACGCGCAGCGGCCTTGGCAGGCAGAAAACCCTCGAAAACAAAGCGCTCGCTGGGCAAGCCGGCCACGCACAGGGCCGCGATCAGCGCTGCGGGGCCCGGCACGGGCGCCACGCGCAAGCCAGCAGCGCGCGCCGCGCGCACCAAGCGAAAACCCGGATCGCTGATCAGCGGCGTGCCAGCGTCGGAAACCAGCGCCAGATCCTCGCCTCCCGCGAGGCGTGCGAGCAGCGCCTCGATCATCCCGGCCTCGTTGTGCTCGTGCAGAGCCAGCAGCGGCGTGGCCATGCCGAAGTGTTGCAACAAATGGCGCGTATGCCGCGTGTCTTCGGCTGCGATCACTGCCACGCTACCCAGCACAGCGCGCGCGCGCGCGCTCAAATCATCGAGGTTGCCGATGGGCGTAGCCACCACCCAAAGCGTGCCGCTTGCAATTGCCATGCAGATCTCCCGCGGCGCGGTCTGGCGCGCACGTTCCGCTATCATCGCAAAGGCCACCTTTGCTCGTGCAGGCTCATGATGCGCTCACTGTCCGTTTTGTTGCTCGCACTGTCGCTCCTGCTGCTGGCCGGCTGCGCCACCGTTGGCGGGCCAACTCCGGCACAGCAGGCTGCCAACGCGCAAGCCAATGCGTTGTACCAGCGCGGTGATTATCAAGGCGCCGCGCGCACATGGGACAACCTGAGCGCGCAAAATCCGAACGGCAATGAGGGTAATGACTACCGGTTGCGCGCCGCCGATGCGTGGTATGTCGCGGGTCAGCCCGCGCGTACCGCGCAATTGCTGGCCACGGTCGATGACGCGCGTCTGCGCGGATTGGATGCCGCGCGCTACAACCTGCTCAAGGGTGAATTGGCGCTGGCGCACGATCCGCAGCAGGCGCTGGCCATCGCCGCGATGCTGCCACGCGCGCTGCCCGCGCCGCTCGATTTGCGCGCCGCGCGCCTGCAGGCGGAAGCGGCCAGCGTCTTGGGCGATCGCTGGGCGTCAGCACGCGCGCGCGTGCACATGGCAAGCTTGCTGACTGGCAAGGCACGACAGCAGAACGCGCGCGAGATCGAGCGCATGCTGGTGGCGCTGGGTGTACCGACGCTGCAGAAGCAGGCCCGCGAGTTGCCCGCAGGCGATCCCATGCTGCCTTGGCTGGGACGCGCGTTGCACCGGCTCGGCAGCGCCCTGCCAAAAAACCTGCCGCAACTCATGCGCCAGGCCGGCACCGTCATCGCGCAAGGCGGCAGCCCTACGCAAGAAGGTTTCCACACCTACCACCAGATCGCGTTGCTGTTGCCACTCAGCGGTCCCCTGAAAGTCGCTGGTGAAGCAGTCGCCGAGGGATTTCTCACCGCTTATTTCAACACGCCGGAAGCGCAGCCCCGACCCCTGCTGCATGTGTACGACACCCAAGGCACCCAGGCTGGCACTCTGGCCGCTTACCAGCAGGCGCAGAGCGCTGGCGCCGATCTGGTGGTAGGACCGCTAGCGCGCGATGACGTGGCGGCGCTGTTTTCCAGCAACCCGACGCTACCGGTGCTGGCGCTGAATCATCCTGACGGCAGCGTCAATCCGCCGCAGGGCAGCGTGGAGTTCGGCTTGATGCCAGCGGATGACGGCGCCCAGGCTGCAGCGCGCATGCTGCAACAAGGCATCCGCAGCGCCGTGGTGTTCATCGCCGGATCGGAGAACGAACAGCGCGCCGCGCAAGCGTTCAAGGTTCAATTCGAGGCGGGTGGCGGTGACGTGTTGACGCTACAGACGTTACCGCAAGGCACGGTCAATTACGTCAGTGAAATCCGCAACGCGATGCCGGGACTGGGCGCCAATGGCGGAATTTTCATTGCCGTGCCGCCGGAAACCGCGCGTTTGCTGATACCGCAGATTCGCGTCGCGCGGCTGCGCCAGCCGGTGTTCGCCAGCGTGCAGGTTTATAGTGGATCGCCCAATGCGCTGGACAAGGATCTGGATGGCGTGCAGTTCCCCGATGCACCCTGGCTGTATGACGCGCAGCCCGGGCTGCCGGTGCGTGCACGTCTGATGCGCAACCTGCCGGTGGTCGCCGGTCACGGTGCGCGCCTGTTCGCCTTCGGCATGGATGCGGACCTGCTGAGCCCCTACTTCGTCTGGCTGCAGCAGCATCCGGGAAGTTATGTCGCCGGCGCGACTGGCCAGCTCAGTGTCGATGCACAAGGTCACGTGCAGCGCACGCCGATCTGGGTGCAATTCAATAATGGCGTGGCCATGCCAATGGCTGGAACGCTCGCCCTGAGCGCACCGACGCAGTGAGCTTAGCCACGCCGACACCTCGACAACGCCTCGGCGCCGCCGCTGAAACTGCGGCGCTGGCGCGCCTGGAATCTGCGGGACTGAAGCCACTGGCACGCAATTTCCGCAGCCGCTATGGCGAGATCGATCTGATCATGCTGGATGGCACCACACTGGTCTTCGTGGAGGTGCGAGCGCGCGGCAATCCACTCGGTGGTGGTGCGCTGGCTTCGGTCGGCACAGCCAAGCAGGGGCGTTTGCTGCGCGCCGCAGCGGAATTCCTGGCGGTGTTTCCGGCGCACGCGCAGCGCACCTGCCGTTTCGATGTAGTCGGTTACGCGGGCCACGGCAGTGCGGCGCGCTGCGAATGGGTGCGTCAGGCATTCGAAACGCGCTGACGCACACGCGGCGCGCGGCACGCATTACACAAGTCGCGTTGTACCGACTGGCACACGGCTTCCGATCTTCCTGGTCGCGACGCGCTCGGCCTGCCCGGCTTGGGCTTGGTGCTGCTGATCGCCTCGGCCATACAACAATCGATCCTGACCGTACCGGCCAGCCTGACGTTCGCCGGGAACCTGGTGCCAAAAGTGCAGAGGCCACAACCGGCGGCACGATGATTTGAAGGCCGGAAATGCCGCCAGCAGTGCGATCGATGCCGCAGCGAGTGGTGCCGACGGTTTGCCCGTTTCCCACTGATCTCGACCCGGATCGGCAGTATTGGCGGTATCGTGCCAGGTCACGGCGAGCGGGCACGGCCCAGCCTGCGTGCGGCGCGGAGAGCTTGACTATGCAGCCAGATCTGAGTGCGGTGAGATACGGATGAATGCAACGCAAGTCATCGTGGTCGGCAGTTGCAATCGCGACTATGCGTGGCGCTGCGAGCGCTTCCCGCAACCCGGTGAAACACGGCGTGCACTGGATTTTTTCAGCGGTGCCGGCGGCAAAGGCTATAACCAGGCGGTCGCCTGTCGGCGCCAGGATGTGGCCACCTGCCTGATCGCGGCGCTGGGCGAGGATGACAGTGCCGTGCTCACGCAGCGCAATGCCGCGCAGGAACAGCTCGATGCACGCTGGCAGATCGTGCCCGGGGAACGCAGCGGCAGCGCGTGCGTGCTCATCGATGCGCGGGGGCAGAACCAGATCGTGGTCGATCTGGCCGCCAACGAACGGCTCAGCGCCGCGCATGTAAAAGCACAGCAGACCACCTTCACCACCGCGCAAGTCGTGCTGACCCAGCTCGAAAGCGATCTGGCGCCAGTCCGCGCCGCACTGGTGCTGGCGCGCAACCATGGCGCCCTGGCGCTGCTCAATCCGGCGCCAGTACGCCCCGAACTCGATGACGCGCTGTTATCTGCATGCGACGTGCTGATTCCCAATGAAACCGAGTTTGCCACGCTGCTGCAGCGCTTCGCAGGACTTGGCATCGCTGCGGATCAACTCGCTACCCTGGCAGATGCCGAGCTGACCGCCCTCGCCGCACACCTGCCCGTGGCCAGCGTGGTGATTACCCTCGGCAGCGCCGGCTGCTTCATCGCACACAACGGCCGCGAGTGGCGCGGCGATGATGCGGCCAGCTATCGCGCCGCCAGCGCGCCTGCCCGCGTGCGCGATACCACCGGCGCTGGTGATACCTTTTGCGGTGCGCTGGCTGCGGCACATGCACGCAGTCCCGATGCACCGCTTTCGGTCTGCATCGCACATGCCAATCGTTGCGCTGCGCTCAGCACCGAGCGCCATGGGGCCGCCAGCGCCGCGCCGCGCCGGTCCGAAGTCGCGCAGCGTTACGGCACACTCATCGCATAGCGTTCATCAATCGCGCGTATCGTGAGAATCGATTGGCTGGCGACAACCGATTCCTTCATGATTAAAAATGTATTAGATGATTCTAATTAAATGACTGGCCACTAGCCATGTGGCTCAACCTACTGGAGACATTCCGTGACCGACACTACCCTGAGCCAAACCCTGCCGCGTCTCAACGAGCCGGCCCCGAACTTCGACAGCAAAACCACATTCGGCCCGAAGAAACTGTCCGATTACAAGGGCAAGTGGCTGGTGCTGTTCTCGCACCCGGCCGACTTCACACCGGTCTGCACCACTGAGTTCATGGCCTTCGCCAAGGCCTACCCCGAGTTCCAGAAACTCAACTGCGAATTGCTGGGCCTGTCCATCGACAGCAACTATGCGCATATCGCCTGGGCGCGTGCGATCAAGGAAAAGTTCGGCATCGAAATCCCGTTTCCGATCATCGAGGATCTTTCCATGCGCGTGGCCAATGCCTACGGCATGATCCAACCGGGCGCATCCGACACCTCGGCGGTGCGCGCCACTTTCATCATTGACGACAAAGGCGTGCTGCGCGCGATGGTGTATTACCCGATGAGCAACGGACGCTCGATCCCCGAGTTTTTGCGCCTGGTCGCGGCGCTGCAGACCTCGGACAAACATGGCGTTGCCACACCCGAGGGCTGGCAACCCGGCGACAAGGTCATCGTGCCGCCGCCGCAGACCCAGCAAGCTGCCGACGCACGCGGCAGCGAGGGCTATGAATGCAGTGATTGGTACTTCTGCAAGAAGTCGCTGTAAATCCAGCCGCAAGTTGCAACACGCACACCCGGTGCAAGCCGGGTGTTTTTTGAACTGTGCCTGCGCCCACGTGAGATGCGTCGCTTAGCGTCGCCGTAACAGGCGGACCGGCTGTCCTGCAGGAACGACCGCGTCTTGCTCGTGCTGCTTCCGCGCACAGCCCCCACAACTCGAGCAACTGCTGCCACAACTCACCGCGGCCGGTTGCGCGGGCGGTGTCAGCAAATCGTGTGCCCAGCCTTGCACACGACGCGATGGCGCGCGCGCAAGCACGCGTCCCAGCACCTGGCGCATGGTTCGCTGCGGCAACCAGCGGCGCAGCAACACCGCCGATGCCGCGCCAACCAGCAAACCCACGAAGATGTTTTGCAGCAACGCGCTCATGTCAGCCAACGCGTCAATTGATAAGTGGCAAACGCTGCCGCATACGCCAACGCAAACAGGTAACCGGTCGCCCAGCCCACGATGCGCCACGAGTTGGTTTCGCGGCGGATCATTGCCAGCGTGGCGATGCACTGCGGCGCAAACACATACCAAGCCAGCAATGCGAACGCCGTGGCCAACGACCATTGCGCGGCGATCGCCGTGGCCAGAGCACTTTCACCGCTACCGCCACCGACGGCATATACCGTTGCCAGCGCGCCGACGGCGACTTCGCGCGCCGCCATGCCGGGAATCAGTGCCACCACGATCTCCCAGCTGAAGCCCAGTGGCGCGAAGATTGGTTGCAGCCAGTGCCCGATTTGCCCGGCAAAACTGTAGTCGATGGCGGGCAGCGTGGCACCCACCGGCGGTACCGGATAGCTGGCCAGAAACCACAGCACGATAGTCAGTGCCAGGATGTTGCCACCGACGCGCTTGATGAAAATGCGTGCGCGCTCCCACAGGCCCAGTACCAGATTGCGCAGGCGCGGCATTCGATACGCCGGCAATTCCATCAGCAGATGCGCAGCGGCGGCCTTGCCACCAAAACGCTTGAGCACGAATGCCACCAGTAGCGCCGACACAATCCCTGCTGCGTAGAGCATGAACAGCACCAGACCTTGCAAGTTGAACATGCGCCACACGGTGCGCTGCGGCACGAAGGCCGCGATCAGCAGCGCGTAGATCGGCAAACGTGCCGAGCACGTCATCAGCGGCGCCACCATGATCGTGGCCATGCGCTCACGCGGATTTTCGATGCTGCGCGTGGCCATGATGCCGGGTACGGCGCAGGCGAAGCTCGACAGCAGCGGGATGAAGGCACGTCCGCTGAGCCCGGCACCGCGCATCAGACGATCCAGCAGGAACGCTGCGCGCGGGAGGTAGCCCGATTCCTCGAGCACCAGAATGAACAAAAACAGGATCAGGATCTGCGGCAGGAACACCAGCACACTGCCGGCCCGGCAATGATGCCGTCGCCGAGCAGCGACGTCAGCGCACCGGGCGGCATCACCGCACGTACCCAAGCGCCCAACGCGTTCACGCTCCACTCGATGGTGTCCATCAGCGGGGCCGCCCAGGCGAACACGGCCTGAAACATCAGCAGCAGCATGCCGGCAAGGATCAGCAGGCCAGCCACGGGATGCAGCAGCACGCGGTCGAGCCGCTCTTCCAGCAGACTCATACTTGCGGGCATCTCGACAGCATCGTGCAGCAGGCGCCGCGCCTCGACGTGCAATTCAGCGGGTGCCGGAGGCGGCGATAACGGCAATGGACCGTCCAGTGCGGCCACCAGCGCCGCGGCGCCGGTGCGTCGCACGGCGACGGTCGGTACCACGGGCATGCCCAATTCGCGTTCCAGCCGTGCGCTGTCGATCCGGATTCCACGCCGCTGCGCGGCATCCATCTGATTCAAGGCCAGCAGCATGGGGCGACCCAGTGCACGCAGCTCCAGGGCAAAGCGCAGATGCAGGCGCAGGTTGGTGGCATCCGCCACACAGATGATCAGGTCCGGAGGCGCGATTTCAGCGCGCGTTCCAAGGCAGATCTCGCGCGTAATGACTTCATCGGGTGAGGTTGCCTCCAGGCTGTAGGCGCCAGGCAAGTCCAAAACCTCGACACGCCGACCCGACGGCGAAACGTAGCTGCCTTCCTTGCGCTCGACAGTGACGCCCGCGTAATTGGCTACCTTCTGTCGACTGCCGGTCAACAGGTTGAACAGCGCGGTCTTGCCGCAATTGGGATTGCCCACCAGGGCAATGCGCAGCGTGTTCACGGCGATACCTGATCCGCGCAGCGCAAAACCATGACCTGCTCGGCTTCGCAACGGCGCAATGCGAATCGCGTGTGCCCGACCCGCACCAGCAGGGGCTCGCGGCCGATGGGTCCGTGGGCAAGCATGCGCACCGACTCACCCGGTACGAAGCCCAGTGCCGCCAAGCGCGCAAGCAATGCAGCGTCATCCGCATCGTGACGCAAACCCTGCACCTCGGCGCGTGCACCGCGCGGCAGCGTCGCCAGTGCCTGCGGCAACTGGCATGGCTGCACATGGATAGGCGCAATCGCGGGCATGACATCATTTGCGGATAGGAATTATTTGCATCTTATACCAGAACATCCACACGATCCGCCAAATTGCTTGCACACCGGCTGCAACCGGACACCGGGAACGAGACAGTTGCCGGCCCGTGGCAGCGCCCGGGCACCGCACGTATCCACGCCGCACATGGCCAAAATGAAAAAGGCGGCCCGGAGGCCGCCCCATCAGCTGCATTCGCCGGCGCGTTACTTGAGACTGTCGTCGAGAATGCGCGGCGTGACAAAGATCAACAATTCATCCTTGGAATTGTTGCGGCTAGTCTGTCGGAACAGCGCGCCAAGCCCCGGGATATCACCCAGCAGCGGCACCTTGGTGACCGTGTTGCTCTTGGTTACGTCGGTGATGCCACCGAGCACCACGGTCTGGCCGTTGTCGAGCAGCACACCCGTTTGTATCTGGCGTGTGTCGATCTCCGGAACTTGACCGCCACCCGGGTTGTTGATGAATCCCGCCAGATCGTCCTTCTTCACATCCAGTTCGAGGTAGATACGGCCATCCGCGGTGATGGTCGGCGTGACCTGCAACTGCAGCACGATGTTCTTGAACTGCACTGTCGCGGTACCCGCGCCTGCACCTACCGCCCCTCCCGGTGCATTCTGGTAGGTGACGTAGCCAACCTCCTGGCCCTGCTTGATGGTCGCCATCTGCTGGTTGGCGGTGATCACGCGCGGGCTGGAGATGGTTTCGCTCTTGCCCTCGGTCTGGGCTGCCTGCAGTTCAAGGTTGAGCAGGTAGTTGGAACCCAGGATGGCCAAGCCGAAACTGCCTGCGGGACTGGTGATCGGCAAGTTGACGTTGAGCCCGCCCGGAAAGGTGATGGCCGGCGGCAAAGTGGGCTGCGGCGCGGTGCCCCCCGTCTGGGTCGCATATTGCTGATTGAGGTTGTTCTGCGCGGTCACCGCATTCTGCGCCGCGATGCTGTTGATCAGACTGGAGTTGTCGCTGGTGGAATCACTCGTGGATATGAGTTGCCCGCTCGGGTTGGTCATGAACCCGCTGGCACCGAACTGCGCGCCGAGTTCGCGCGTGAAGCTGTTACTGGCGATGACGATGCGCGATTCGATCAGCACCTGCTTGACCGGGCGATCCAGCACCGCGACCAGCGCACGGATCTCGCGGATCTTTTGCGGAATGTCACTGACGATCAGCGTGTTGGTGCGATTGTCGAAGGTGACACTGCCGCGCGAGGAAAGAAAACCGCGGTTGGCGTTGGCACTGGCGCCGCCGCTTGCCGTGTTCTGCAAGCTCTTCTGCGTCAGCAACTGCGCGATGGTCGAGGCCTTGCCATAGCTGATCGGAATGTAATCGGTGACCAGAGGTGCGGCTTCCTCGGCCTGCATGCGTGTTTCCGCCTTGGCGCGCTCATAGGACGCCAACTCGGTCTGCGGTGCCACCCAGATCACGTTGCCGTCGCGCTGCATGCCGAGGCTCTTGGCACGCATGATCACGGCCAGCGCCTGATCCCACGGCACATTGACCAAGCGCAACGTGACGCTGCCGCCGACGCTGTCGGAGGCCACGATATTGAGATTGGAGACGTCAGCGATCAACTGCAGCGCTGAACGCGTGGGGATGTCCTGGAAATTGAACGTCACGCGGGCGCCGGTGTACTTGGGCTCGGCGCCGGTAACATTGCCGATCACGCCGGCAGCTTTCTGTGCCTGCTTGGGCGCGATCTCGACCACGTACTCGTCGCCGCTCTGGTAAGCCGAGGGCTCGAACGCCCCGCGCGCAGCGATTTCCATGCGCGCACCATTGGCCACCGGGCGCGTGGTGACGCTGGTGACGGGCGTGGCGAAATCGTTCACATCAAGCCGCTGCGCCAACTTGGATGGCAACGTGGCGTTGGCGAAATCGACGACCATGTGATCGCCCGAGCGATGCATGTCGACGTTGGCACCGGCGCCACTGAATCGGATGATGACCTGACCAGCACCATCCTTGTTGCGCTGGAAATCGATATTGGCGATGGCCAGCGAATGGGTGTTCGGAAGTACCTTGCTCGGATTGCCCACGGCGCTGGAGGCCAACGCACCGCCATTGCCGCTGCCGATCGCGAGGATCAGCTTGTCACCGTCAACGCGCGTGGTGTAGCCGGCGTGCTGAAACAGATCGACGACGATGCGCGTGCGCCCGCCAGCGGCCACCGCGGTGACGCTGGAGGTGGCCCCGCTGCCGACATCAAGCCGACGCTTGGCCAGCTCAAGCGCGGTGCCGTCCAGGTCCACTGCAATGCGCGGCGGATTGTCGGTGGTGAATATCCTCGGTTGCGGTGGCGCCCCGTCGAATTGCAAGGTGATATCCACCTTGCCTCCGGGCAGAGCCTGATAGCTCATGTCCTTGAGGGTGCCAGCCTGCGCCCCCATGGGCAGCGCAGCGAGCAGCAGCACGGCCAACAGAGCGGCCATGCGGGCGCGCCAAGTGTGTGCGTTCTTGCGAATGGCTTGCGTCGTCATGTACATCACCCCCACAGGGTCCTCATTGCTCGCTCATCGCGATTTCGGCCTTGCGCTCCATCCAGCCGCCATTGCCGTTCGGTACCAATTCGGTCAGATCGACTTGATCGGGCGTGACCTTGGTGATCCGTCCGTCGCTCTGGCCCATGTAATTGCCGATCACGACGCGATGGATCACGCCGGTCGGGTCCTTGATCAATGCCTGCGCATCAGGCCCGGCGCCGATAGTGCCGACCATCTTCAGCGAATCCAGCGGGAACATTTCCAGCGGCTGCTTGGGACGGTTGGCATCCGGACGCGGGCCATTGCTGTTGTAGCCGCCAGTCTCCAGAGGGCTGGGGCTGAACGGATCACGCATGTTCTGATCGTTGTAGGTAAAACTTTCAAAGGTCTTGATGACTGGCAGCGGCGGCAGTGGCGGGCCGCTCTTGGCCTTTTCCTGCGCGACCCACGCGTGCAGATCAGACGTGCCGCGCGTGCAACCAGCCAGTGCAATCAGCGCCACGCAGACCACCAGCAGTCGAAAAGGCAGCTTGCGCATGTCACTTGCCTCCCTTGCTGACTTCGACGTGATCCTTGCTGCTGCTCTCGTCTTCCTCAAGGTAACGGTAGGTGCGCACCGTGCCTTCGAGCTGCAGCAAATCGCTGGGGCCTTTGCTGCCGGCCGCGGCCGGCAATGGCTTCAGCGACACATTGTGCATGGTCAGGATCACCACGCGCGGCAGCGACGCCACACCGCTGATGAAAGTACCGAACTGATTGTAGGTGCCGATCATCTTCAGCTTGATGGGCTTTTCGGCATAGAACTCTTTCACGGATTCTGGCTCAGGCTGGAATAGATCGGTCTGCAGCCCTGCCGAAAGCGCGGTTTGCGAGATATCCACCAGCAATTCGGGCATTTCCGTCTTGCTGGGCAACTGGCGCAGCATCTGGCGCAGCATGTCCTGCATCTCGGAGAGTTGCTTCTTCAGTGCATCGAGGTTGACAGCGCGCGCCTGTTCCTTGATGAACTGCTGCTTGAGCTGGTCTTCCTGGCTGGCCAGCGATGTCAGATTGTCCTGCTGGTTGCTGATGTGGAACCACCAGCCGAAAAACAGGATCACGACCAGCACCAGCACGGTGAACGTGGTCTTGACCGTGTTCGGCCACGCGCCGATGTTGTTGCGGTCGAGACTGCGGAAATCGTCGAGGAAACTCACGGCTGCGCTCCCGGCTTGATGCTACCAGCGTGGCTTGCGGCTGCCGCGGGCGGGGCAGATATCGCCGCATGCGCAGGCGACCTGGCCATGCCCGCACCGGCCGGAGCCCCCGGCACGACCGGGATTGGCAGCGATGCCAAGCTGCTCGTGGCTGCGGCGGCACCAGCGTTTTTCGGCATGCCAAGCTTGACCGTGAGTCCGAAATCGTAAGGCATGCGCGAATCGCCAGCCTTCTTCTCGGTCTTCTGCAAGTCGGCCGCGCCCAACCATGGCGAAGCCTCGAGGTTGCGCATGTAATCGGCCACTGCCGCGTTGGACTGCGCGACGCCTTCGAGCGTCAGCTGTTCGCCTTTTTGCGCCATTGAGGTCAGCCGCACCGACGGCGGCGTACGCTTCACCAGTTCGTCGAACAGATGCACCATCTGCGAGCGGTTGGCCTGCAGATCCTCGATGATTTTCTTGCGTGCCAGCAGGCGATCACGCACCTTGTCCAGATTCTTGATCTGCTCGTTCTCGGCCTTGAGCTGCGTGATCTGACCTTGCAGGTAGGCGTTGCGATCGGTCTGGTTGTCGATGCGCATGCCCATCCACATCGACCAGCCAATCACCAGCACCAGGGCAACCGCTGCCGCCGCGCCAAGCTGCATGAAAAATTCGCGCTCGCGCTGCTTGCGCCGCTCCGCGCGCCAGGGAAGTAGGTTGATGCGCGCCATCAGTCGAAACTCCTCAGCGCGAGTCCGCAGGCGATCATCAGCGCGGGGGCATCCTGCGCCAATGCTTGCGGCGAGACCTTGGGCGCCAGCGCCATGCTGGCCAACGGGTTGGCCACGCAACAGGGCACGCCAAGCTGCTCCTCGATCATTTCGCTGAGCCCGGCGATCGCTGCGCTACCGCCAGCCAGCACCACTTGGTCGACCTTGCTGTGCTCGCTGCTGGCGTAGAAAAACTGCAGCAAGCGGCTGACTTGTTGGATCACCGCTTCCTTGAAAGGCTCCAGCACTTCAATCTCGTAGGACTCGGGCAGACCACCCTGACGTTTGGCCAGGCCGGCTTCCTCGTATGACAAACCATAACGTCGCATGATTTCGTCAGTGAGCTGCTTGCCACCCGAACACCTGCTCGCGCGAATAGATCGAACGCTGACGGCGCAGCACGATGAGCGTGGTCATGGTGGCGCCAATGTCCACCAGCGCGATCACGCTGTCGCGACTGACCGAAAGCTGGTCGGCGATCAGACCGGAAGGCGTTCTCCATGGCGAAAGCCTCGACATCGATCACCTTGGCGCTAAAGCCCGCCCATGTCCAGCGCGGCCACGCGCATGTCAACGTTTTCGGTGCGCGATGCGGCCAGCAGCACCTGCACCATCTCGGGGTTGTCCTTGACTGCGCCAAGCACCTCGAAATCGAGGCTGACTTCCTCGATCGGATAAGGAATGTACTGATTGGCTTCAGCCTGAACCTGGCTTTCCAAATCGTCCTCGCCCAGCTCGGCAGGCATGGTGATGGTACGTGTGATCACCGCCGAACCAGCGACTGCAGCGGATGCGTGCCTGATCTTGCTGCCCGAACGCGCCACCGCCACGACGGATGGCTTCACCCACCGCCTCGACTTCAACGATGTTCTTTTCCACCCACCGCGTTGGGCGGCAACGGTTCGACGGCGTAATGCTCGACGCGATAACGGGTGCCAGCCTGGCTCAGCTGGAGCACCTTGACGGCGGTCGAACTGACATCCACGCCAATCAGAGGCGCCGACTTCGGAGTAAACAGGCCCACCGAATTCCCCTTCCCACGCGCCCTTACGAGCGAAATGTGCGCTAATACCTTAGATCAAGTCTTAAACTCTTTGGCAACGCCCCCTGAACTGCATAGCTGAGAGCCACTTCACAATTCTTTGCAGAGTCAGCTCCGCGCGCCCCAAATCCAATGCGTCCGCGCCTACGCATTGGCGAGCAACATACACGACCGCGCACGCAGCGTCTCGTTGCAGTGCCAAAGCCTTCAGCAAAGCCCTCTATACTGCGCGGCTTCACAGAGCCCGCCCTTCGGCGGTCGCCGATCCCGTCCGATGCGCCTGCTGCTGCGACTGTTGAAATGGTTCGTGATCCTGGGTTTTTGCCGGTGCTCTGGCCGGCGTCGCCGCACTGGGTATCGCCTACTGGATATTGGCGCCACGCCTGCCATCCGTCTCATCGCTCAAGGATGTGCAAGATGCAGGTGCCGCTGACGGTGCTTTCCGCGGACGGAAAACTGATCGCCAGCTTCGGCGAGACGCGACGCATCCCGGTCACCTTCGCGCAAATTCCGGTGCAGTTGCGTGATGCCTTCCTCGCTGCCGAGGACGCGGATTTCTATCACCACCCCGGCGTCGACTTCGTCGGCACCGCGCGCGCGGCGTTCGAGGTGCTGATCCACGGCGGACACAAGGTGCAGGGCGGCAGCACGATCACTCAACAGGTCGCACGCAATTTCTTCCTCAGCCCGGAGAAAAGTTACACGCGCAAGATCATGGAGTGGTTTCTGGCATTCCGCATCGAGAATGAGCTGAGCAAGAACGACATCCTGCAGCTGTATCTCAACAAGATCTTTCTCGGCCATCGCGCGTATGGCGTGGCGGCAGCGGCGCAGTACTACTACGGCAAAACCCTCGATCAGCTGACATTGCCCGAGTGCGCCATGCTGGGCGGCTTGCCGCAGGCGCCTTCGGCGGCCAATCCGGTGACCGATCTCAAACGCGCGATGGTGCGCCGCAATTACGTGCTCAGGCGCATGTACGACGTGGGTTTCATCAAGCGCGATCAGTACGAAAAGGCGCTGGCCACGCCGGACGACGCCTTCCCTCACGAGCCGCCGATCCAGGTCGAAGCACCCTACGTGGCCGAAATGGCGCGCCTGCTGGCCGTGCAGAAGCTGGGCAACAAGGCATTGACCGATGGTTACGTGGTCTACACCACGATCAATGGGAAGCTGCAAGATGCCGCCAACGCCGCGGTCCGCAGCGAAATGCTGTCCTACAGCCGCCGCCATGGCTGGTTTGGACCGGAAGCCCATGTCACCCTGCCGCCCACGCCAGACCCGACGCTGTGGTCGAAGGATCTGGGGGCGCTGTATCCAGTGGCCGGGCTGCAGCCTGGCCTGGTCACCGACAGCAGCGCCAAACTCGCCCACGTCTACCTGCAGAACGGGCAGACCGTGGTGCTCGACCTGAAAGCCGTGGTCTGGGCGCGGCGCTATATCAACGAAAACCGCACCGGGCCTGTGCCCAGCGCCGTGGATCAGGTGCTCAAGCCCGGCGACATCGTGCGCGTGGCCATGGACGACCAGGGTCACTGGCAATTGGCAGAGATTCCCAAAGCACAGGCCGCGCTGGTCTCGCTGCGTCCCGACGACGGCGCCATCGTCGCCCTCGTCGGCGGCTTGAGCTACACGCTCAGTCAGTTCAACCGCGTCACGCAAATGGCGCGCCAACCTGGCTCCAGCTTCAAGCCGTTCGTTTATTCAGCAGCGTTTCAGCGCGGTTTCACGCCTGCTTCGGTGGTCAACGATGCGCCTCTGATCTTCGCCGACACGCATACACCGGGCGGCGAATGGATACCCGCCAACGACACCAACACCTTCCGGGGGCCGACTCGGCTGCGCGTGGCTTTGGCGCAATCAAAAAACCTGGTCACCCTGCGTCTGATCGATGCGATCGGCGTCAACTACGCGCGCCAGTATGTGACGCGCTTCGGCTTTTCGCTGGATCAGATTCCCGACAACCTGACGATGGCGCTGGGCACCGCCTCGGTCTCGCCTTTGCAGATGGCGCGCGGTTACGCGGCGTTCGCCAACGGCGGCTTCCTGATTGATCCCTACTTCATCCAGCGCATCGACAACCGGGATGGCCATGCCGTATTCGTGGCGGACCCGCTGCGCGCCTGCCGCGATTGCGCGCAGCGCCTGCTGGCCGACACGGCGCCGACGCCCGCGCCATCACCGCCCGCACCCGCCGTGCCCGCCACACCAGCACCGGGAAGCAGCAGCGGCCTGCCGCCGATGCCGGGCGACATGACAGTGCTGGTGCCAGCGCCGGTCAACGGCGCGCCACCCCCCCGCGTCTGGCGCCACGCATCATCGGAGCACGCAATGCCTACCTGATCGCATCGATCATGCAATCAGTGATCCGCAGCGGCACCGGTCAGTTTGCGCTGTCGCTGCACCGTACCGACCTCTCCGGCAAGACCGGTTCGACCAACGACTATCGCGACGCGTGGTTCGGCGGCTTCAATTCGAAACTGGTGACCACAGCCTGGGCCGGCTTCGACAATTTCAGCTCGCTCGGTCATGCCGATGGCCATCCCGAGTTTGGCGCATATGTGGCGCTCCCGATCTGGATCCGCTACATGAAAGTCGCGCTGGCCGGCACACCGGAGGCTCCTGAGCCGATGCCGCCGGGCATTGTCACCGTGTTGATCAACCGCGATACCGGCCTGCCCGCACTACCCAGCAACCCGCTGGCGATGCCCGAGGTGATGCGCATCGAGGACTACGAGCGCCTCAAGCAGCAGGCGCCGCTAGACAGCAAGCACGATCAGGCCAAGTCGTACGACGTATTCTGATCCGCCGCGTGTATGCCGACCCGGCGCTGGCATGCCAGCGCATGAATTGCGATGATCCGCGCAGCCCACTGCAGGAGCGGTCGATGCCTCGTCTTCATGGCCACCACGCTGCACGCCGCGCCCAAGGCAATCGACAGCAACTGCGCCGGCGCATCGCGCTGGAGGCCGCGCGATTGATCAGCGAACACGGGCTGCGCGATTACCACCGTGCGAAACTGCGCGCCGCCGAACGCCTCGGCATCCGCGACGACCAGGCGCTGCCACACAACGACGAGATCGAGTCGCTTTGCGCGAGCATCAACGCCTGTTTTTTGGCAACAGTCAAATCGAGGCCCTGCAGGCGCGACGTCTGGCGGCGCGCGAGGCGATGCGGTTTCTGCAACGTTTCGAGCGCGTCTGGTTGGCGCGGTGCTGGAGGGTACCGCTGACCAGCACTCCGCCGTCTGCCTGCACCTGTTCAGCGATACGCCTGGCGAGGTCGAGCAGTTCCTCTCCGAGCACGGTATTCGCTACGAGTTACGCGAACGCAGGCTGCGTATGGATCGCGAGCGCAACCTGACGATCGAGTGCTGCAGTTCATTGCTGATGACATCGCGTTCGATCTCAGCGTGCTGCCGCGTGACGGCCTGCGTCAGGCACCCTTGGATCGTGTCCGTCCGCGTGCCATGCAGCGCGCCTCGC
>NZ_LDOS01000004.1 GCF_002077135.1 Metallibacterium scheffleri
CAGTTTCGAGTCAAAGACGATTCGATCACTGACAGCGGATAGCTCGCCCCGGTCGCCAACCTGGCCATATCGCTAACAAAGCGTGGCGAGCGAACCCAGTGGAATAGGTATCCACCATCCAACCTCTCGGGACGCGGCCGTACCACGCAGAATCCAGTGGACGCGGTCGCGCCATCGAGCTTCTGAGGCACACGCGCAACCGCATTTAAGTTGGGTCGAACCGTCGACACGAGAACATCGTCAGTGCGAATGAGCTGCCGCGCCCTGCTTGGGGCGTCTACACAGGCGAGCTGTCGCGCACCTGTAATCGCCTTGGCATCCTGGTCGACTGCGCTTAGGTCGATGTATGTAAAGGCACTATCAGGGTCATCGCGCTCAGGCACCCAGGATGTCACCGCTCCACAAGTTCCCCGATCGTGGCATGCGGCACAGCGCTCATCCGAGCATCCCCTCCAGCTCCTTCATCCCCTGCTGGATCTCCTCCTCCAGCGTCGCCAGCTCGGCGAGGATCTCTTTCGGCGCGCGGTGTTCGATCGCCTCGTGCACCACTTCCTTGTAGCGGTTGAGCGAGAGGTCGTAGCCCTGAGCGGCGATGTCGGCCTTGGCCACGCAGAAGCTCTGCGCGGTGCGCGGGCGTTCGCGCTCGGCGCCGTCGCGTTCGGCCCAGCGTGCCAGCACGTCGGGCAGGTTGTTCTTGGCGTGCTCCTCCGCGCTGAGCGCCAAGCGCGGTGTTGGGCCGAGCTTGTCCTCGGCCAGCAACGGCGCGCGCTTGTCGTCGAGGCTCCAGCCGTCGGCCTCGACCTCGTAGAACCAGACGTGATCGGTGCCACCGGAGTTGGTCTTGGTGAACAGCAGATCGCGGTGGAGACGCCCGCGTAGGGCCGGAAGACACCGCCGGGCAGCTTGACCACGGCATCGAGCTTCTGGTCCTCGACCAGCATCCGGCGCAGCGCCCTGTGCGCGGTGCTGGAGCCGAACAGCACGCCATCGGCACGATCACAGCGGCACGGCCACCGGGCTTGAGCAGGCGCAGGAAGAGCGCGAGGAACAGCAGCTCGGTCTTCTTGGTCTTGACGATCTGCAGCAGATCCTTGGCCGTGTTCTCGTAGTCCAGGCTGCCGGCGAAGGGTGGATTGGCCAGCACCAGCGTGTACTTCTCTTCCTCGCCGGCGTGGTCCTGGGCGAGGGAGTCGCGGTAGCGGATGTCGGGGTTCTCCACGCCGTGCAGCAGCATGTTCATGCTGCCGATGCGCAACATGGTGTTGTCGAAGTCGAAGCCGTGGAACATGCGGTGATGGAAGTGCTCGCGCAGCCTGGCGTCGTGCAGGATGTCCGGGTAGCGCTCGCGCAGGACTTCGCCCGCCTCGACCAGGAATCCCGCCGTGCCGCAGGCCGGATCGCAGATGACATCGGTGGGCTGCGGCGCGGTCAGCTCCACCATCAGCCGGATGATGTGGCGCGGGGTACGGAACTGGCCGTTCTGCCCGGCGCTGGCGATCTTGCCGAGCATGTATTTCGTAGAGGTCGCCCTTGGTGTCGCGATCCTCCATCGGCCACGGCGTCGAGCAGGTCCACCACCTTGGACAGCAGCGCCGGCGTGGGGATGGTGAAGCGCGCGTCCTTCATGTGGTGCGCGTAGGTGGACTCGTCACCGCCCAGCGTGCGCAAAACGGGAAGACATGGTCGCCAACGACGACGTACATGTCGCCCGGGGCAAGTGCTTGAAGCGCGACCAGCGCAGATCCTCGTAGGGGCGGCCCCTGGGATCGATGCCTTCGGGAACACCCGCTGTGCCATCGGCCTGTTTGAGCCGCGCGGACTTGTTCTCCTCCAGCGTCTGCAGGTCGTCCAGCCGTCGCAGGAAGAGCAGGTAGGTGATCTGCTCGATGACTTCCAGCGGATTGGAGATGCCGCCGGACCAGAAGGCGTTCCAGACTTGGTCGATTTGGTTCTTGATGGTGCCGGTGATCATGCGGGCAGGGTTCCGGTTATCAGCGTGGTGCGCGACCGTCTCTCAGCACGCGTCCGGAGAGGCGATCAATGATGATCTAAAGCGTAATACGTTGGGCGCGCGATGCGATTTACGCTGCTTCAGCCGGAATCCTCACTGCAACCAGACCGTGTCCCGGGCGGTGTCTGGCAGAACGGCCAGCGATGCGTCGTGGGCGCGCTTCGCGCGGCGCAGGATCAATGCCAGTTTCGGCGATGCGCCGCGCATCGGTCTTGTCGAGCCTGCTTGCCGTAACAATCTCCGGAACGATCTTGTACAGCATGACACGCTTGATCTGGATGAGGCCAAGCGCATCGAGCGCAGGCTGGATCGCCTGCTCAAACAGCTTGGACTTGTGCTTGCCGTGCTGCACCCTGCGCGCCTGTCGATAGGCAGCAAGCACCTGATTCTGGACGTGCAGGATCTCGGGTTGCTTGCAGCCTGCATGATCCGCAACGAGAGCCAGCGAGGGCAGATAGCAGACCGCCGCGCGCCGCAGCAGATTACGCAGCGCAACTTGAAGGCGGACGGAGCCGCGAAGACGGCTGCGCGGTGTCAGCGGGAGATAGTCGAAGCCTTGCCAGAATCCGAAGAACGGCTCGCGCTGCGCGGTCCTGACCGGATCGAGCAGGATGTCCAGCACGGAGCAGCCATGCATCCCGGCCAGGTTCACGAGCATCTTGAGCGAAATTTTCGTGGCGGGTGCATAGGACCACAGCGATACGACCGAGCGCAGCGCGGACGGCAAATCCGCTCGATCACCGTGCATAACGCTGAAGGCTTCCAGAAATTGGTGGAAGCGATCTGCGGGCAATTTTTCTTGCGCGGGATCCGAGCAGAGCTCGATCACCTGGTCGACTTGCGATTCGACCCAGCGATCCAATGGGGTCAGGTGTGCGCTAACCGGCTCTGCGTCCCATCCGAGAGGTGTTCGGCAAAATCGACAGGCTCGCCGCGCCCCGGTAATGTGTACGGACCGGCTGCGCTTTGCCGCAGGATCGGCAGCGGTCCACGAGTTCACTGCCATGCAGCGAGCAGAGCTTCTTGATCTCGATCGACCAGGTGAGCGGCTCTGCAGATCTGTCCACATCCCACTGCAAGTAACACACAGGGCACCAGCGTCTGGCGCGCGCCGCACTGGAGAAGGCGTGCACGCCCATCACCGCGGAGCAGGCCCATGGCGTGCCATGGCGAAGGAGATCGTTCTGGCCGGTCAGCCGCTCGATGGCCGCGATACGCGCTTCAAGCTCCGTTTCATTGCACAGGAACGGAGACGACGTGCCATGCGGCGGAAAGAGGATCTGTCCTGCCGCAGCGTTGCAGATCTCGAGCATCCTGTCATGCGTGATGCCCACGAGATCCACGAGACGTATCAGGTAGTGATCGAGGCTCTCGACCTGTGCAGTCCCGGTGCCGCGCAGCTGCAGCGGCGGCAGCGCCGTCCACATCCTGGCCTGGGGTGGCGACAATGGCTTGAAGGATTGTTCGGGCGCCATCGTGCTTGACATCGACATTGCAGTTATTTCGTGCATCAATGAGAAGTCGCCATGCTGGTCAAGCGTGAACGCCGCCGGTCATGGCGGGCCGGGCAGTAGAAGCCGCCTGGCCAGTGTGCCGTGGTGAGGCATGGTAGGTCTTGGCTTCGGTGCAGTACCGCTGCATATGCTCGACCAGCGCAGGCCCTGTCGATGCGCTTTTCAACTGCCGCAGGCTGGCCAACAGCACGACATTGATCCGACATGTCTCGGTGCCCATGGAGGAGAGGCCGTTATCGTGACCCGCAGGCGTCGCAATTCATGAGACGGAGGGCTGTAGTTCCGGGCGAGCAACGATTTGCCCGTCTTGACGCATGGTCAACCATAACCCTGCAAGCCGATCCATTGTCGATGCGCGCCAACAGGCACGTCTATCTTAGGTCGTCGGGGGTGACGGTCGATGTGACTTCTTAAGAGTCGCCCTGCGCTGCTCGCGGCGCCGTTGCTGGTCGCGCCAGACTGTGCCGGGGATCCAGTGCGCAGGCAGCACGGGATCCTCGATCTCGACGAATCGATGTGTCAACGGATCGCGCGGCCGATATTCGCGGATCGGCTCGTGGTTCGGATCAGACGCCTGGCGCTTGATGATGTCGAGATCGACATCGAACATGATGAACGTCGAGATCTCCCGATACCTCACCGTTTCGAGCAACTTGAAGAGTTGATCGACGTGTGGAGCCAGCCATGACTCCTTGAGCGCCGCCGGCGCGGCCCGGTAAACATCCATACACGCCGTAAAGTGGTAGTCCAGCTCACCTTGAGCTTCACACATGCGTGCGACCCAGACCGCGGCGATGAATCCCCAGATGTCGCCACGCCTCACGAGACTCGACGTGTCCTTCTCGTGCAGGGTTGGCACCCAGTGACGACGCTCGCGGAGTTCCTCGTCGTTCGGGAATCTCCAAACGATCAGCGGAACACGCGTTTCGCGGTAGGGCGCGAAGAGCTTCCGTAACTCTTGAACGGTGAACGGGCGATCTTCAAGTAGCGGGAACAGTGGAGAATCGAAAACGGCCAGTGTGCCTGACAATAGGCGCTCGATTCGTTGTGCGGACAGGCGCGTCGGCAGGGCTTTTCCCGTTCGCCACTTGTCAGCAAGGCTCGATCTGGCTCGGCCGCGGTACACGCACTCCCTGACGAAATCCCGCCACGCAAGCCCTGATCGTCGTACTGCATACTCAAGCCAGATCTTGGTGTGGAATTCACGAACTGGCTGGGCACCCTTACTTTTGCTGCCGTCCATGTGACGAAGGGTGTCAACGAAACTGGTACGCACGTGAGTCAAATTCTCGCTGGTGCACTCGATCGCAATTGACGCATCGAGCGCTGTTGATACTGAGCAATACTCCGCGAGCGACAGACCCGCCGGAGTGGCCACCGCATGGCAACCAAAAGACTAGCGCAGACCAGCGGCGACCGTGTGCAGCGAGTTGAGGACGGCTTGGTTCTCAGGTACGGCCCCTTGCTGACCATGGCCGATGTTTCAGAGGTTCTGCGCTACCCAAGCGTCCAAGCGGTGCAGAAGGCTCGGCTGCGGGGCAGTCTGCCGATCAAGATGGTTCGAATCCCGCCTCGGCGAGGCTGGTTCGTCAGCAGTCGCAGCCTCGCAGAGTTTCTTGCAACCGTGGAATTGCAGTCGGCAGGCGAGGGCTGCTCGAAAGAGTAAGGCCTCACCGCCATGAGCTGATGGTTGGGAGTGGGTTAGGCACCAGCACAAGTCTCAGGAGCATCCGGTGGACACGAGCTAACTGCAAATCGCTTCAACGAAAGAGCCCACGGGTGGCAACCCATGGGCTCTTGGAGGTGCAGACATTAGACCCGTCAGCACCTCCAGTGTACGCGGCACGAGCCGCGAGTCAAGTGCGCCCTGCGGTTCGGGTAGGGGCGCTTTTCCTCAACACTTGGAGGCAGGTATGAATGATCAAGTATTGACGCCAGCAGGCGGGATTGGCACAGCGCACGAGCGCAGTTGGCGTGGGGAGCGGGAGGCGGTTTACCAGACGCTTGCCCTGACTGCCGCCCAGCAGCGCTCCATAGAGGAATTGGTTCGCTTGAGCCCTGCCCGCGCGGTGGGCAAGGGCGCTTTACGCAACATTCGCGGGAGTCTGCCATCGAAAAAGTGTGAGGCGCTGCGGCTCTTCGAGTCGCACACGGTGGAGCGGATGTTCCTGTATGAACTCGAGTTGGACCCGCAGGTCGTCGGGTATGTCACGCAGGTCCCGCTGACCCGTGTTGAGCGGCGTTTGCCCAACGGGCGCCGGCACATCGCGGCAGCGACCCTGGATGTCCTGGTCTTCTCGCGCAACGCCATCACCCTCGTGGAGTGCAAAGACCTGAGCTGGTTGCGCGCGCATGAGGATCGCAAGGGCTGGTCCTGCAACGACGGAACCTGGAGCTGTGAACCCTATGCACGCTGGGCGGTGGCGCATGGGCTTGCCTTCCGCGTCTGGCATCCGCCTTTTCCCTTTGCCATCTATCTCCGAAACCTGGAGCTTCTCTTCACGCGCTTGGGCGAACCGCTCGACAAGGCAGCCGAGCCTGCAGCAGCCAAGATCCCGAGGCTGCTGAGAAACCACACCTTCACTTGGGCCGATTTACGTGCGCAACTGCCTGGCATCGATGGACGCTCGTTGACAATTCTGTTGGCCCAGCGGCAGCTCTTTGGCACGATCCAGAGTGATCCGATCGGCGCAGATGCATTCCGCATCTTCGGGGACGAAGCACAGGCGCTGGAAGTCGATCAGGCCCTGCTTCACGCGCGCGCGCGGATGCTGGGGACCCCAGGTGAGGAAGTACCGGCCGCCACGCCATCGACGGCAGTAGCGCATTGCGCCATGCGCCGACTGCAGCGTTTGCAGGCCATCGAGAAGGGCGAGGCCAGGCCGACGCGGCGCATGCGCAAACTCGCCAAGCAGGTTGCCGAGGCCGTGCAGAAGGGCGTCACGCCCTATGACGCTTGTCTGCCCTCCTATGCCGTGAGCGGGAATCGCCTGGCGCGCCTGGATGAGACCCAACAATCTTTGTTGCGCAGGGCAGTCAAGGATTTCCAAGGTCGAACGCCACCAATAGCGATCACCAGTGCGTGGACTCTGCTGGAAACGGAATGCAGTGCGGCCGAAGCCGATGCGCCGTCGATCACGACCTTCCGGCGTGCCCTGCGTGCTGAGGATCCAGCACTTAGGGCTTTGAAAACGGGCGGCATGCGTGCCTACCAGGCCACAGCGGCGCGGAGTGATCCGCGCCTGCGTTCCGGCGCGGCGAGCGGTTTCCTGCACACGGTCCACATCGACAGTTCGAAGCGCGATGTGCGCGCCTCGTCCGAGCTGAAACGACTGATCGACCAGCGCCGCGCACTCAAGGACGACGCCGGGCGCGGCTACGACAGCTTCTACATCGCTGTGGACGAATCCTCCGACTCTGTCGTCGGCCACGCATTTGTTGTTGGACCCTCACGCATCGAGGGTGTGGCCTTGCTCATGCGCGAGATCGTGCATCGGCATGGCGCGCTGCCGCGTGCCATCGTGGACGATCGCGGTCCGGACAACCAAAGCCGCTGGCTGAAGCAATTCGCTCTCAGCCGGGGCATTACCTTGCTTGATACGATGTCTGGAGGAAGTCGATCCAACAGCCAGGCTGAGAATCGCATCGGCCAGGTCAACGCGCGTGTCTCCCAGCGGTTGCCGGGGAGCACGCTACCGGATAAGGCCGGACGCTCGGTCGATGGCAAATTCAAAAGCCTGATGACGGCCAAGCTCGAGTTCTTGCAGCTCTGCGGGCTGATCGAAGCATTCCTTTATGAGGACGTTCCGCACATCCCGAATGCACAGGGAGAAACTCCGCAGCAGAGGAAGGAAGCCGCGGTCGAGCGCCTCGGCACGCTGGGTATCCCTTGCCTCTTCGATGATGAGCTGCTGTTTGCAACGTCACCGCGCTGGACGGGTGGCTTCGTTGCAAACGAGAGACGCGGCATCCGGCTGGGCAATCACGATTTCACTTCGCTCGAGGTGCGCAACGCACTGCGGACAGGCACGCCCCAGGAACTGCGATTGGACGCCGCCGATCCCAGCGTGCTGCATGTCATCATCAATGGGCAGCGGCTCAGGGCGTTTCACGGCAAGGTGCAACAACGCGCCGCACTGAGTGCTGCGGAGCGCCTCTGGCTGCGCCTGGTCGAGCCCGCCATCCAGGCCGCCAACCGCGACCAGAAGACTCAAGTCGAGCGCAAGCTGAGCCAGCGCATGGAGCGTGCGCGCGCGGCGGCCGACGCGCATACCCATCTGCATCCGTCGGCGACTGTGGATGCCAGTGAAGTTTCGTCCATGGAAGATCCGGCAACGGCACGCTGGACAGAGCTGTGGGATGACGCCGCTGCGGAGATTCGCTGATGGATCTGCTTGAGCATCCGCATTTTGTCGAGGCGCGCGCACGGCTGCGCGCCGTGCTTGGTAATCCAACAGCGGGGCGCATGATCTTTCTGGTCGGTCCCACCGGGGTCGGCAAGACGACGTTGCGCCACGCCGTGTTCCGCGATCTGGTCGGTAGCCCACAGCAGTGGGGCCAGGGCCGTATTCCCCTCATCGAGGTCTACGCCGAGCTGCCGGCCAACGCGTATTTCACCTCCAAAGCGTTTGCCCAGACGCTGGTGGAGATGGTCACGTTCCCACGGCTCGGCTGGATGAAAGGCGGTGCCCATCGCGAAGCGTGCGAAGTCTTCGAACGCGAGGTGGATCAAGCGCGCGCCCAGCTCGATGGGGTGGATTATTCGCGCGTGCCCGAGACACGGCTCTGGGGCATCTTTGCGCAACTGGCGCGCACACGCGCAGTCAAAACGGTCTCGGTGGAACAGGCGGCGTCCCTGTGCGTGGTCCGCCGCAACAAGCAGCCCGCCGATCACATCCTGCACTTGATGGGGATTGCCGAACAGCTCGAGCTCAACTTCGTGCTGACGGGTGTGACAGCGATGTCCGAGCTGTGGATGACGCGCCCGGAGATCCGCCGACGCGCGCACATCGTCTTGATGCGACCGTATTCCCCCTATCGCGAGGAAGATCGCAAGCATTTCGTGGCACTGCTGCGTGCGATCGAGAACGAGTATGCCGTCGAGCAGGGCGTGCTGCGCGGCATGATCGAGGATCTGTTTGTCGAAACCGCAGGGATCGTCGGCGAGCTTATCCGGCTGGCAGACGACAGCAGGATGCGCGCCCAGCAGTCCGGACGGGAAGCGATCAGCGAGGTGGACCTGCGCGCCTCCTTTCACAATGACGCCGCCGCGAAACAGATGTGGGAAGACGTCCGTCTGTTCGAGGAACTGTGTGCACCCGGTGATCCGCGCGCGCTGAAGAAGCAGGTCCTGCATGAATTGCCACCGAAGGAGCGGCGCGCATGAAGGAATTCCTCTGGACGGCCTTGCCTCCGCAGCCGCTGCGGCACACGGCCACATCGCAAGTGGAGTCGCTTGCACACTACGTGCTGCGGATGAGTGAGATCTTGGGGCTGCCGCTCGCATCGCTGATCAAGCAAGCTGGCATGCAGAAGGCGGCTTGCGCGATTCCATGCTGCGGACTGCTGCCCTGCACCGAGCAGACCCTTCGGGCCATGGAGCATCTCACCGGTCAAAATGACCTTCGATGCGGCACCCTGTGGGCGGTCTCCCGAGCGCTCAGTCTGCATGGCGCCGGCACAAAAAGTCGGCCGCGGCGCTGGTGTCCAAACTGCTATGCGGAGCAAACCCGGGAAGAGTGGAGTGAGCCGCTGGCCTGGTTGATCCGATTGATGCAGACCTGCCCCACGCACGGTTGCGCACTGGTGGATCGATGCCGAATCTGCGGCGACACGCAGCCGCATGGCGACTCGGTGGTTCAACGCCGCCAATGTCGCCAATGCGCAGCATCGCTGGGATGGTGCACCGGTTCGGCGCACCTGGTGCAAAGCGCACTCGAGCGCTGGATCGACGCCCAAGTCCTAGCAATCGTCAACTATGCCGCAAATCCGCAAAGTCCACAGCTTCCGGCCGACGCATTCCACAAGGCATGCCTGCATTTGCAGCGCATCCCGGAACGCTGGGCCCTTGTTCCCGCCGTAGTCCGGTCTCGCTTGCGCCGAGGGACCCGACGTCTCTTGCCGCCGCCGACGCTTGAATTGTTGCTGGAAGTCGCGGCGACCCAGCATTGTGACGTGGTGCCGCTGCTGACGGCGCCTGATGCCACCTTCCAGAGCGCGCTCTGGTCCCCGCTATCGGACAGGCAGGACGCTGGCTTGCGCAGACCGGCAATGCCCCGGCTACGGCTACGGGTCGTGTTGGATCACCTCATGGGTGAAGGGCCAGCCGCCCACCTCCCCCCGGTGGTGTGCATCCTGTCGCGCCTGGGTCTGGAGCTAGACGAGGCGCGACAAGCGGAGCCCGTTCGCGTCGCGCGGTACCAGCAGCGCTACCTCCGTCAGGGTCCGAGTGCCAGGCTGCGCCGGCTCGACATCGCGGTTGCGCGGACCCTGCGGTCCGTCGCATTGACGCAGCATCTGGTGCCGGCGCCGGCGCATTTGATCCGCTGGCGACAACGCCTGACGACTCAGCTGGGGGCCGTCGATGCGAGTCGCGTCTGCGTGACCGCGGTCGAACTCAGCAGCTTGACGGTGGAAGCGTGATGCTGCGATATCGTCATGCCCGCTTTGCAGAGCATTGTGTCAGCGCCATACACACCGTCTGCGCAGAGAGGGCCCGCTTGCGCGACCGCATGGGTCCGTCAGACCGATCGACCAGTCGTCAGCGCGGGCCACCGATTCCATATTGCGCAGGTTTCGGCATTTCCTCACGAGGGGAAGCAAAGGGTCCCGACAGCGTCGGTCATGGGGTGACTGCACAGCAAGCGCCGCACCATGGCCTGCCTGTCGCATTGAATGGTCAAATTCACGCGTGAGCGCGTGGAATCAGAAGCGAGGTCCATTGCACGTATGGCATCTGCATCCAAACTAGAAGCATTGCTCGAGGTCGCTCGCGCTGCCAAGACGTTCGAGGCCATGGCCCAGGCGGAGCATGCATTTTTCGTTGCGCTCCTGGACGCCACGGTCTACGCCCATCGGCCGAGCGGCCCGATGCCGCCCGGACGAATACGGTTCATTCAGATCAGGCGACCCGACAATGGCCAGTTGGTTCTTCCGTTTTTTACGGATCAAGCGCAGGCCGAAGTGCCGCTATCGCCCGAGCGAGCCTTGATCGAGGCGACTGGCCGTCAGTTGTTCGAATGGACGCGGGGCGCGACATTGATCATGAACCCGAATCGGGAACAGGCCGTGCTTTACCCGCCGGAGATTGACGCCTTGCTGGCCGGGCGACCGATCGGCACCTTGTCGAGGGAAACCATCCCGCGCGATACGCTCACCGATGGATGTCCCCCATCGGTCCCCGAGGACGACCTGGTCGAAGTCCTTCGAGCGTGCTTTGCCGCCGAGGGCACGGTCCGGGCGGGCTATCTGATTGAGGTCCGGCGCTCGTGTGGCGAGTCGGAGGAGGTCTCTCTCTTGTTGGTCGTGGTGTCGCATGGACGCCATGCAGAGCGGTTGGCCCACGTGATCTCGCTCGCGCTCGCAACGAGCAAACCGACGACTGCACTCCCCCTGTCGGTGGCATTTCACGATGTCGACCAAGATCTGCCTGCGATCTGCGACCGGGGCATTCAGTTCTATGGAAGCTAGCCCTTCGGGCCGGTCGGCATGCAGCCACGCCCACCCTTCCGATCTTCTGAACAAAGGCACAGGCACGAGAACTCACCCCCAATTGCCGACACGTTTCGCCTGGATCGCATCGGCTTCGAGATCGGATGCGCACGCAACCGTTCGGCTCAATCGCGGATCCGCATGTGGGCTGACGGTGCATGGTGCAGACACGCTGGCAACAAAGCCTGCCGAATCAGCTGGGGGCAGTCGATGCGAGTCGCGTCTGTGTGACTGCGATCGAACTCAGCCATCTGCCCGCACCAGGGCGTCGCCGCTGTTGCACTGGATCCTGCAGGTAGCGCCGAGCTTCGGTGCTTGCGGAAAGCCCGCGCCTACCCGGGCTGAAGCGCTAGCACCGCGCGCTGCAGATCCGCCAGCGCGCCCCTGATCGCGCTGGAGACCGGCGGCGAGTCCACCATGCCGCTTTCCGTCAGGTTCGAACCGAGCAGCGGGATGCTGATCGAAGCCGCCTCGACGATGACGGCCGACATGGTGCGCAGTGTTTCGCGCAATGCAGCGTCAGCGTGCCGTGCGCGCGGCGAAGCGTTGAGCACGGCCTCCGGCTTGTTGATGAAGGTTTCGCTGCCGACCAGCCAGTCCAGCGCGTTCTTGATGCTGCCGCTCACGCCGTGTGCGTATTCCGGGCTGGCGATCAGCAGCGCGTCGGCAGCTGCAACCTCGGCATACAGTGCGGCGACCGGTGGCGGCGTGTGCGGCTCGAAATCGGGATTAAAGAGCGGCAGGTCGCCAATGCGGGCAAACAGTGTGATCGCCATGTCGGGCGGAGCCAGGCGTGCGGCTGCGCGGAGCAGCGCCGAGTTAATGGATGCGGCCCGCAGGCTGCCGGAAATCGCAAGAACTTTCATGAGCTAGCCAAACAGGACTTCGAGCAAGTGATTGTCCAGCGAGCCCCCACTACGGGCTAATCGCTCTGCCCTGCCTTGCCCCGACGTCGGGTTTCGGCCCAGAGCCGCCACTTGCGGTCTCGTTCTGGCCGCCACTTAGCCGCCGTTCCCGGGCGCTGCAGAATGCGCGGCTCCACCATAATGCTGCGCTTCCCAATGATGGCCGCGAGGTGGACGCTTTCGCCGAATGTTGTCGTGAGCCAGGTCCGTGCGGGGAGAAAGGGCACGAACGCTGCCTGTCTTGTGTCAACCGCTCGGCAGGATATCCTTGGGAAACAGACGCGAAGAAGACGAATACAGCAATCCAGTGCGGGGAGATTGAGACATGGCCATGACCGACATTTACGCGGAGCCGCTAACCTTAGAAAGCCTGCAGCAGTTCAAGGCGCTAGCGGCGCTCGGTGCGGATTCGATCGCGGTACTGGCTCGCATTGAGGGTCTAGATGTCGCGGATTTCAATGAAGCGGAAGTGCGGGCCAACATCATCGATCCGATGGTCCGCGTTCTCGGGTACGACAAGGGCACCGACTTCTCAGTCGATCTTGAGCGGTACCTGAAGGTTCTGGAGAAGGACCTAAAGCCCGATTACAAATTCAATTTGTGGCAGGCCGACTTCTGGATCCTTGAGGCCAAGAAGCCGCGCTTCGGGGAAGCCAATTTTGCATACAAGGATCTGTCCCAAGCCCTTGAGTACGCCGCACACCCGCAGATCAACGCCGCGCTCGTTGTATTGTGCGACGGGATCAAGATCGAGGTATTCGATCGCGAGGTCGATCTGACGAGGCCGATACTTCACGTCGACCGCGAACACCTGCGACGCGATTTCGGCAAGCTACGCCATCTTCTCGAGCCATGGCAGCTGTGGTTCTTTCAGAAGCGGCGAATTCTGCGCTCGCTCGACAAGGTTTTCGACCGCGAATTCAACATGCAGCGCGTGGAGGAATTCAAGGCGCTTGTTGAAGCCAGGCTCAACAGCAAGCGCCAAATCATCCTTGAGAACTTTCGGCGCAATATGAAACCTGACACGGCGGAAGTAAGTGAGATGTTGCTCAGGGCACCGATAGAGGACCTGGTTGAGGTGCATCTCTTTCTCAATCACCCGGTCCCGGCGCTAAGAGCGATGACCACTGCCTTGATCAAGCACAGCGAATTCGGCAGCTTCAGGACGCTATTCAGGATACTCCCCGATCAGCCGCGCGATACCAATGATCTATTCTACGGGCAGGCTCTCAGGTATCTGTTCGAGCTCGCTGAGACGCGTGAAACCGTCGAATGGTTTCCAGCCTGGCTGGCGCAAGGCCAGCAGAGCAATGTCAAGGTCGAATTCATTGCGCAGCATCTCCTGCGCTTATGCGTTACGCATTTCGCGGCGGATGAGGCGCGCAAGACCATATTGTTAGCCGCGGCCGCGTTCCGGCGCGTGATCAAGGTTTTGCTGATGTCGAGCGACGTGCAATGGCGACAGGCGCAAGTCCTCCACATCCTCGATCGTTATCAGACGCCCGAACTCGCATGGAGACAAGCCGTGGCATCGCCAGCGGGGCAAATGTTGGGCATGCTGGAAAGCGGCACTCTTGGAGCTACCTATCGGTTCGTCGCCGCTTGTCGCGGCGAGCGCGGCGAATTCAAGACTGAGAGCGCGAAGCTCAAATTGAAGGCCATTTGGCAGTTCGAAAAGGAAATCCTGAGCGCCATCGATAACTACCCGAAGCTGCGGGAGGAACGCGCTCTCGGCGAGATGCACCCGACCGAGAGTGTGAGTGTCAACTATGACTTTCTCGGGCACTTTGCGCTTTGCGTTGTCTCATCCATTCCGAAGTGGAAGGAATACATCCTGCAGACACACCAAGCTGAGCTCCGAACACTGGCTGCGCTCGGATCCTGGAGTGCACGCGAATTGCTAGGCCTTGAGAAGACCGCGCCCTATCCGCCGCTGTCCGACGAAGAGGTAGCAACCCGCTTCTTCTTTGGAGATATCGCCATGATGCGGGCGCTCAGGAGCGGATACGCCGGTCGGGCCGCCGGCGCCGGCGCGGTCGGCGAGCCGACGTAGTCCTCCTCAGACTAGTACCGCCATCCGTGCTCCGAATTTCCGCTACTCCAATGATGTGCTGCTAAGCGGCCATCTGCCACTGACCGCTGCGGGTCGCAACATGCCACTCAGGCGATCAAGACGCCAGCGCTGTGCTACTGGTTCCGCTGAAGCGGATCGGAACCGACCGGCCCGAAGAAGACGTTCAAGGCACGAATTGTTATTTTATTTCGTGAGCATTCAGTGGTGTTCTCTGTTATTGTTGGACTTATGGTTATTGTTACCACAACTTGGGGTCAAATTAATATCCTTGATTTCACTGGTTGAAGTGATAGAACCCGTGTAAATGTCGTAGCACGACGCATTCACCATCATTGTGTCGCCAGGAAGAAAAGAGCCTTGCATATAGTAGTGACCAAAGCCGTTGGTACTTGTGCTTGATTTGTCGACCGTTACGACGGCCGCGGCTACTGGAGTCCCAGTATATTTGTTGCGCACTACACCTTGAACAGTAGAACAACCGACCAGCATCACCACAGTAGCCGCAGCACCCAAAAATTTGTACATGCCAAATACCCCCATTTTGTTAGGCAAACCGGTTAAGTTAAGTTGTCGTGCGCCGTGCAGTGCAATTTAAGCGCACGCGACCCGCGCGGTCAAATTGAACGAGTAAAATGAGACTCCTTCCTTTTTCGGCCTGGAGGCCATGATGGTTTTTACAACTTTCAGCAATGGGTCGCAGCATGTCACTCAGGCCACCATGACACCAGTGCAGCCGATCCTGGAATGGTCCGGAGGCTGGCTTTACCCTGCCTCAGCCGAGCTTGCGAGTGCGTGGCCGCCCGCCTTTGCGTCCATTCTCGCGCGCAGCGGCAGCCTTCGCGGCGCTGCGCGCACGACCGCCCGAGGCGCCGAGTTGCGCTGCCATCCAACCTGGGGAACCGAATACGCCTTGAAGCAGGGCGGGCAGGTAGAGGTCGGCGTCGAGCATGGGCCAGTGCAGACCGAGCCCGGCTGGGCTGACCTCGATCTGATTCAGGTCCGCCGGCGAGGCATCCGCTAGCCCCTCCGCCATGGAAGGCGGGAACGCCAGCTCGAGGCCTGTGTTCAAGCGGACGAGGACGCGATCGGCGCGGCGATCATAGTGGGCGGACACCGCCCGGGCCTCGCCCCGAAGGCTCGCCATGTTCCTTTCCGCCTCGACCAACTCGCGTTCAGTGATGTTCATGGATGCTCCTCCACTCCTCGCACAGCGTCACCAGGACAGCGGACAGTGCGCGCTTCAAACGGCTAACGGCGGCACGGCTGAACCCGTAATTTTCGCGAAGCTCGGGCGGGCCGTCCGGGCAATGCAGGACGAACACCGCCTCGCCGTCGCGCCCGATGACATGAACATGCGCAGGACGATGATCATTGGGATAAACGACCACGCGCAGGTTGCCGATGCGCCAAACGGTAGGCATGGCCCAGCTTAGCAGTAACCCAAGCGTTTGGGAAGATGGATCACCCCAGCTTCTTCGCCAGATCCGTCGCCTGCGGATGGTAGTACCGCATCATGTTGACGCCGATGAAAACTGACCATCATGCCGGTTCGCGGCTGAGCCATTCCTACAAGAATCCGCAAGCCATGGCAAACGAGTGCGGATTCTTAGAAATGCTGGCCGCGGTGCTGGTGATTGTTGACCGCTGACGATGGTATTGAGTCTGCCGCGTTGTTGCCCTCGAAGTAGTTGCCGTGTTGCGGCATGATCATGCGGATATCCGGCAGCACAGAACCTCGGCTGGGACGTGGGCGACGACATGAATGACGCGCGGGCCGAGTACGGGATCGATGGTTGAGCCCGATTCCATGGCGGCGCTGCAGGCCGAAAACGCCCGCCTGATCGCGTTGCTGGAATCGCGCGGCATCGATTGGCGGTTGCCAACGAAGCCCGCGCCGTCCGTGCAAGAGCCCGAGCCGTCGCGTCTCTCGACGCAGGCGAAGGTGGCGCTGTTCCGCCGCCTGTTTCGTGGCCGCACGGATGTCCACGCGCTGCGCTGGGAAAGCACGGCATCGGGCAAGTCGGGTTATTCGCCGGCCTGCGCCAACGACCGATTTACCCGCAAGATCCCCGTGCATGGCGACGCGGCCCGCAGCGCGTGGGCCGGCGATGGTCCGGGTGCATCGCGTGCCGAGGTTTGCCAGAAGCCACGCATCAAATGCGCCGACTGCGCGCATCGCCTGCTGGTGCCGCTGTCGGATGCGGTGATCCACGACCATCTGGCCGGCAGGCACACGATCGGGATCTACCCGCTGCTGGAAGACGACACTTGCTGCTTCCTCGCCGTCGATTTCGACGAGGCCGAATGGCGGGAAGACGCTCGCGCGTTCGTGCAGTCCTGCGATGAGCTCGGCGTGCCGGTCACTCTGGAGATTTCCCGATCCGGCAATGGCGCCCACGCCTGGGTGTTTTTCAGCGGCAGGGTGCCGGCGCGCGATGCACGGCGCCTGGGCACAGCCCTCATCAGTCACACCTGCGCGCGCACGCGACAACTGAAGCTCGACTCCTACGATCGATTGTTCCCCAATCAGGACACGATGCCCAAGGGCGGCTTCGGCAGCCTGATCGCCCTGCCGCTGCAGAAACGGCCGCGTGAGCACGGCGGTAGCGTGTTCGTCGATCGTGACCTGCGCCCGTATCTCGACCAGTGGGCTTACTTGGCCTCCATCCAGCCCATGGCGACGCACGACATCGAGCCGACCATCCTGCGTGCCTCGGGTGGCGCGCATCCGCTGGACGTGACCTTCATTGACGCGGAGGATCTGGCCACGCCTTGGCAGCGAGCCGTTCCGGCACAGCAGAAACTGGCGGGCACGATGCCGGACACGCTGGCGGTGACGCTGGCGAATCAGCTCTACTTCGAGAAGGCACGGCTGCCCCAGTCGCTGGCCAACCGCCTGATCCGCCTGGCCGCGTTTCAGAATCCGGCGTTCTACAGGGCGCAGGCCATGCGGCTGTCGGTGTGGGACAAGCCTCGCGTCATTGGCCGCGCCGAGAACTATCCGCAGCACATCGCGCTGCCGCGTGGGTGTCTCGAGGCCGCACAAACATTGCTGACCAACAACGGCATCCGTTGCGAGCTGCGCGACGAGCGGTACGCGGGTGAGGCGATCGCGGTCGGCTTTGCCGGGACACTGCGCCTCGATCAGGAAACGGCCGCCGTCGCGATGCTGCGCCATGACGCGGGCGTGCTGTGCGCGCCCACCGCCTTCGGCAAGACCGTGATCGCCGCGGCGATGATCGCGCGGCGTGGCGTGAACACGCTGGTGCTGGTGCATCGTACCGAATTGCTCAAGCAATGGCGGGAGCGTCTGCAGGCCTTCCTTGGCGCCGGCAAGGGTGTCATTGGCACCATGGGCGGCGGCAAGGCCCAGCTCACGGGCAGGATCGACATCGCCGTGATGCAGTCGTTGTCGCGGCGCGGCGACGTCCATCCGCTGGTGGAGCGCTACGGCCAGGTCATCGTCGATGAATGCCACCACGTTGGCGCGGTGTCGTTCGACGCCATCCTGAAGCAAACCAAGGCGAGGTATGTGCTCGGCCTGACCGCGACGCCGATCCGCCGCGATGGCCAGCAGCCCATCATCTTCATGCAGTGCGGGCCGATCCGGCACATGGCCTCAAACCCAGCCGGTGCTCCGCGCGATCTTGTGGTTGTGCCACATATGCGCGACGCGCGCATCGATGTTCCAGTCACGGCCGGCATTCAAGATGTGTTTCGACACCTTGCCCACGACGCGGAGCGGACGGATGCCATCGCGACAGAAGTCAAGCGTGCCCACGATGCTGGCCGCAAAGTGCTGGTGCTGACCGAGCGCACCGATCATCTCGACGCCATTCAGGCCGCTTTGGACGGGAAGGTTCCGCCGCCATTCGTCCTGCACGGCCGCCTGTCCAGGAAGCAGCGCGCGGCGCTGATCGCGGAACTCGAAGCACTGCCGTCTGATGCGCCACGCATTCTGCTGGCCACCGGCAAGCTCGTGGGCGAAGGCTTCGACCACCCGCCCCTCGACACCCTGGTGCTGGCGATGCCGGTGTCGTGGAAAGGCACCCTGCAGCAATACGCGGGCCGCTTGCACCGGGAACATGCCCGCAAGAGCGCTGTGCGCATCATTGATTTCGTCGATGCTGGCCACCCGGTGCTGCTGCGCATGTGGGACAAGCGCCAGCGCGGCTACCGGGCGATGGGGTACCGCGTGGCCTCGTAAGCAGATTGACGAGAAACACTCGTCGCCGCGGCGGTCGCTCATGGTCAAGATCTATCAACGCTCATTCGATGTGGGCGTTAACCCTGACGGGCTGCTGCCGGCCCATTTCTGCCGGTCACGACCGTCCGCTCTCGGGAATCTCCTACGGAATTGACAATGTCGTTGACGCTGGCGATTGTGATCGGCATGGTCGGCGCCTTGCCGACACGCCCACGTCGGCGAAGTTGACGCGAGCCAGCGCGCACGCGACATCTGAAGGCGATGGCGGAAGCCGAAGCCCTGGAACCGTTCGGCAAGGGCTTCCCGCCACCGATCTTCTGCGACCAGGCCATCATCGAGCGATGCCAGCCGATGAAGCCGGATAGTCCGCATCTGACCTTGCACGTCACTTTCAAACCCCCGGCATTGGTGCGGGTGGTCTGGTTCAACGGGGCCGCCAGGGCGGCCACCCTGGGTCTGGGCCAGGGCCAGCGTATCGAGCAGATGTACGAGCTGGCTGCCAGCGACTATCCGTTGGGGCCAGGGTACGACCGGCTGGCGCGTGATGTGGCGATCATTGCATGAGCGGGCGCCGGCGAGCGCCGGCGAGGGGCGGTCGGCCGAGCTTTCAGAGGGTTTCGCGCCGTGCGCCTGGCGAGGATGATGCAGGCATGGACCCGATCGAGCATCCGCGTATGGATGTCGTCGAAGTAAAGATTCCGGAGGGCGTCGCGTTTGCCGACCTTCGGGTGGCCCGTGACGCCGACGGGCATGTCAGTTTCACGGTCGATCCACTACAGCGCATTTGCGAGGCATCCGGCATCGACATGGACACCGTGATGGCTTCGGAGGACAGCGCCGTGGCCTTCATCTTAGGGTGGTATCGCGCGCATCTGGCCTGCGGTTACGCGCCTGAACCGACGGTCGAAGACCTTCGTGCGGAGGCGGAGGCCGAAGATCGCTACGGCGGCGGGATCTCCTATCCGCCGGGGTCTGGCTGACCCGGTTTGGCGGGCAGGATGGGGGTACAGGCGAAGCGCCGCCCTCGGATGGCATGGGACGTGCTTCGGGGTGCATGGCGCCGCGCGGGGACAGGCTGGGGATGAATTGTGAACGTCATGACTGGAAACGAGCAATCCGGGAGATTCATGGCTCGGACGCCTGTCGCATCGATGGCGCGACCTTGCGGCTCGTCTGCGTTCTGCTCGCGCGTGAATTGGATTTGGTCGACTACGAAGTCCTCGACCACGGCGCGCGCGTCGCCCATATCGCGGTCCAGCTCGGACGGGCGACGCGGCGGCTGGACGATGCGCAGCTGCATGGCCTTCACCTGGCTGGGCTGTACCACGATCTCGGCAAGCTCAAGCTGCCGAAAGCCACGGTCAACAAGCCGGGACCGCTGGACATTGACGAATGGAAGGTGATCCGGCGGCACCCGGAGATCGGACAGGCGATGGTCGGGCAGATACCGGCGCTAGTGGACGCGCACAGCGTGGCAGAAGCAGTTCGGCATCACCATGAAGCCTGGGACGGGCGCGGCTATCCGGCGGGCCTGGTGGGTCACGGTATTCCGTTGCGCGCGCGCATTCTCGCTGTTGCGGACACCTGGGATGCGCTGCGGACCCGGCGCGCGTACAAGGAACCGCATGCGTCAGAACACGCGATTGAAGTCATGCAAAACGAAGCGGGGCGTCGACTCGATCCGGATCTGGTCGATCTGCTGCTCAGTGCGATTTGACGGGCGATCGCCTCAAAGAATCAGTGCGGCGACGTGGGAGGACGCGGGGATGGAGTTCCCAGGATTTTGTGGGCACTTTTGGCGAAGGTAGTGAAATCGCTGGAGGTGACATGTGGCCAGAACAACGAAACGATGATAGGGCATGGGCAAAGCAAGTCCAGTTTCGTAAAGGTCTGGCCGGGCGCACGGCGAAATCTTTCACGTCTCGGTGGCACCAGCCGCAGTGCTCGGCATGGCCCGCAGTTGCTCGGTAATCGTGCGGGTCTTTTCAGTGACGATGTTGCCGGTATGCAAGGTGGACTTGCGCTCGATCAGCAACACCAGGCACTCGTGCTCGGCCACTGGATTGTGGCGAACCCCCTTCGGTACGATCCACATCTGGCCTTCGCCAAGCTCAACCGCGCCGTTCTCCAATTCGATGCGCAGTGCGCCGCGCAGCACGTAGAACAACTCGTCCTCGTCGTCATGGGTGTGCCATGCCAACACGCCCTTGATCTTGGCGACCTTGACGTAGGCATCGTCCACTTCGCCCACCACACGCGGAGACCATTGCTCCTGCAGTGTGGCGGCGATCGCTTCGGGGGAAATGGCAGCGGGCATCGAGCAGCTCCTTCGGCGAAGTGTTTTGGTCATGCGAGTGGAATCAGGTCGCCAGCACCTGTTCCACCAAGGCCGCGGCGTGGATGGCGGTAGTATCCAGAAAGGGAATGCCGGTCGAGCCGTTGTCGGTGAGTATCAGCGGCAATTCCGTGCCGCCGAGTATGACGCCGTCGATGCACTCGTGCTGCTTGAGCGATTGCACGATGTCGAGCAGTTGCTGTCGCACGTCAGGATCGAACACGCCGTTGACCCATTCGCGCATGTATTTATCGTGGATGTACGCCTGGTCCTGCGGATCGGGCACCACAAGTTCGATGCCCTGCGCCGAGAACACTTCGGCATAAAAGCTGCCCTGCATGGTGAATCGCGTGCCAAACAGGGCGAGTCGCCGCAAGCCTTGTGCCTGCGCGGTCTGGCAGGTGGCCTGGACGATGCTCAGCAAGCGGATCGACGCGCGTCGCTGCAGCTCGTCGAAGACGATATGCGGGGTGTTGGCTGCCAATAGCGCGACATCCGCACCGGCGCGAGCGAGTGCCTCGACCTCGGTGAGCAGGAAGGCGATCAATCCGGCTCTGTCGTCGCGCTCAAGCAACGCTAGCATGGCGCTGAAATCGATGCTGTTGATGATCAGCGACGGATACGCGCCGGACGGCGTTCGCGCGCGATAGCCGGCGACGACATGCCGGTAGTAGGCGATCGTCGATTCCGGCCCGATACCACCGATAATGCCGGCTTGGGTCATACGGTCGTGGTCCGCAGGGAGTTATCCAAGCATGGTGCAGCGGCGATCCTGCAATCGCAAGCGCATCGCCGGCAAGACAAGCCATGCGTGCCGGTAGCTCAGGGTTTGACCACCACCGTTCAGACCATGCCCAGTCCTTCGTGCAGCAGGCAGTGATAGTGGTAAGTACTGGAGACCGTGGAACTTCGCTGGTACATGTCCTTAGCTCTTAAGAAAGCCGAACCGTTGGCGGCGACCACGCGCAAGCCATGCCAGTCCGTTGGATCGATGTGGATGGCGCGGCTGACCCGGCTCCAGCATTGGAGCTGGTGTGGGCAGACAATAAGAAACGCAATTGCGGCAGCGTGGCGGCTCGCACAGTCACTATTCTGCCGCCGCTCCCAAGAAAATGGGTGCCCCCAAAGCAGCCGTTCGCGACCGGCTGAAACGGGTCGCACTGTGCCACTCGGGCCAGCGTGATGCCAGCACTGCACTGCGCGGTATCCGCGGTCATCGCCCCTGCGGCGCGCCACCGGTCGCCGCCGTTCATCTGAAATGAGCGGCGCCCTTTGCGCCCTCAACATGGCCCTCGACGCGAACTTCGCGCACAACCTCCGGCGGTGACGATGCGGCCGAACTTTCGGCCCTGACGGGTTGGATTGGACTATCTGTTGGACGAAGCGCCGGCCGCCTATCTACCGCCGCTGGCGTCTATCGCCGCTGGCGTCCATCCTGCCGCGCCTGGGCATGGAACCGGCACAGGCTCGACAAAGCCGAACCTGGACGGGTCGCGCGCTACCCCAGCAGCGCTACGTCCGGCAGGACACGAGCGCACGGCTGCGCCGGCTGGTGGACATTGCGGTGGCGCAGACCCTACATTCATCCGCTCTGAACAGCACACTGGTGCCGACACCGGCGCAGCGGGTGCAATTGCGCTAGCGCCTTGCGCGGCATCTGGCGGTAGAGGATGTTGGCAGGGTGTGCGCGACAGCGATGGACCCGGGCAGCCTGCCGGTGGTTGGGTGATGCAGACCACAGTTCAGCGTGCTGCGTTGCAATATAAGCACATTGAGATACAAGAAACTTCCTGAACGCGTCGCGCCATTCTCATTTGACAACAGTTCTCATTGAAAATCATGAAGTGTAGTGAAAACAATGGATTGACGCTTCAGCACCGCTCCAAAAGTCAGTGACACCAAAGTTGGTACAGGGCGTTTTGACACCAAAGTCGGTGCATTTGGTACAAACTTTGGTGTTTCGACCACAAGTGGTCGAGAAACCATAGTCGGTACACGAAAGAAACCAAAGTCGGTGTATTTCCCCCGGTTTCTGCACAAACTATGGTTTTCCTGCACTGCAGCACGGCAGTTGCCGCCGCGATTTATCGCTACGCGCCCAGCGGCCGGTAACGGCCCTTTGCGGACATTCAGCGTTCGAGCTAAGCGGGCGATGACGGCAGTACCGTGGCTGAAGCCGGGCCGCTCGACCGGCATTTCCCAGCCCATCTCATACTCGAAGTCGGTGAAAATCAGCTGGCGCTTCTGTCTCTTGATGAGCTTGATCAGGTCACGCAACCGTCTGCGCACCGACACCGCACTGGATGCCATCAAGGCAGCCATAGCGCCGCAGTTACCTCACGTCAGGCAGCATTTTTTGTACTTTTTACCGCTGCCGCATGGACAAGGGTCATTGCGACCCACCTTGACTCGCGCCACGGCTGCCTCTCGCAGGAGAGCGGTCGGTTTGTCTGATTTGTTCATGCTCTTCGTGAGCGTGTCCATGGTGTCATCTTGCTTCCATGGAAAATTGAGATTGACCCCAAAGCGCAGCGTCTGATCCTTCGGGTACACGCAGACCCCGAACCAGCTGTCCGAATGCTGGGTGTACTTCCGCGCGTTGCAATGCCTTTCGAGCGCCGGGCCGGCAACGTCTATCGGATCGCTGTTGAAGTGAATCGTGAGGCCTGTTCCGCCATCTAACCCTACAGTGACATCGTGGTTCTTGCCACCTACAACGCTGCGCTTGGCAAGCATGTCCATACATGCGCTGACCTCAAGCACCGTGTCTTCGCCAAGCGTCAGTAGCATGAACCCAAGATCGATGGTCGCGGGGTGAGGCCGAGCTTCGATTGCCTTGACCAAGCGCCCCAGCGCTGTCGCGCTGAGCCGCGTCAGAATTCCCTCTGGAGTGCGCTTTCCTGGGATGCCTTCGCGCCGAGCCAGCATCGCCACATCCAGATCTGCTGAGATTTCGTCATCCAGAAAAACCTTGTCGTAATTGTCTTCCAGCCAGAGATTCTTCTTCAGATGGTAGGAAAGGATCGTCAGCTCATGTGACGCCATCAGCTTGTCGGTGTACCCAGTCCGACGATCCACATAGCTCAAGAAGTGCAGCGGTGAGCTGAGCATTTCGGTGATCGCGTCGAGAGCGAAAACGTCCATGACAAAGGGCGGGGAAATCGTGTCAGTCGCCGAGAATTTCAAGAATTGGCGGGCCTGAAAGCTCAACGCCGGATAGTGGTCTGAGATCAGACAAATCACGTAGATCCGCTTGAGGCTTGCTGGCAGCGTCACAGGGTCGCCGGCGGCATCTTTGAAGGAGCACTTGCCTTCCTCGATCAGCTTTGCGCAACGATAGGCTTGATCACTGGAATCCTGAATGCTCTTTTTAAAGTCGTCCTTGATCTGCAGGTCATTGCCACGCCGGGCCTCGAGCGTCAGACGCTTAGATTTCGCCTGAAGCACGATAGCGTGATTGCCGAACAGCACCAGCACGTCGATTTCAGCGAGCTTGGTGTCCTTTGATTCGTAGATGTCGATGTTGGCAACAACGTTATCCGCGCCGAAGACCTGTCGCAGGCGTTCAGCGGCGAACTGCTCGGTAAAGACGCCGCGGTTCTGCATGGCTGTGCTGACATAGGCCTTGTCAGCGCCCATCCAGTAAAACGGCGCTTCATACAGCGCTTCCACGAGGCTGTAGATGTGGAAGTGCAAGTAGTTTCCATCCGGCATGCGGATGAGCGGACTGGCGTTGGCGATGTTGAAATCGTCCAGCGCGTTGAATTGCTCGTTGCGCGCGCTTGGTGGAACTGCAAACGCGGACAGAATCCTATCTACGGTTGCGGGGTCGATGTGACCGTAGTCGGCGACTTCCTGAACCGAAAACGAATTTCCGGGCAAGAGCGCCTCCATCTCTTGGGGCGCGACGCACATGTCACGCATGATGCTGTTCGATTTTTCATCCAACACTTGCGAAATGCAGACCACGACCCTGTGAGCATCGCGGATTGAAAATCCCTTGTTGGCGATGAGCCAATGGTCATCGTTTGCGTACTTCATGGGGGAGAAGTCGCGGTACTGAAAGCTGTACGCGGACTCTCCACCATAGAAGATCGGCTCGCGCAATGCAGCGCCGCTCGTGAAAGGATTGAAGCCTTCCTCGGCAATTTTGGCGGGATCGATGTGCTTCCAGAACGAAGGCGACATCGCGTGGTGGATCTCTTCCAGTAAAGCTTCTGTGGATTCGACGTACCTTTCCACGACCGGGGGCGCCGGAAGTGTGTAGTCAATCGGGCTTTTGAGCATGAGTCCGATGAGGGTCGATATCTCGGTGCGGATCAGCCGGCGATTCGAAAAGAGGTGCTGCATGTCCTCGGCCGTCATCTCCCCTGAATAGCTGATGGTGTTGTCACGCCAGCATAAGTAAGCAATGGCATGTACGTAGCCCGGTGACGCACAGAGGCTTGCCAACTCGTCAAATATCTCTTGCTCACTACGCATGGCCACAACCCCTCTTTGCCCAACACGTTGGCACCGATCAGAGCATGACCTCTTTGGGTGTTGGCGCCGACGTGAAAGTGACCACTGAGCGAGGACCAACGAACGAGCCGCGTCTTGCATGAATTTTGCAAATTGGTGCGCTTCACGCGGGTCAACGAAAGCCGGGCGCGTGGCTCAAATTGGCGCTGGCGCCAACATTCGGTCGCCTGGCGGCGGGCGAGTGATGCTACGCACACTTCGACATGCTGCGGCGTCGACGCTCCCCCGCTTTGAGTCGCGTTGCGTGCTAGCCCACGTCGGGGACGTCTGCAATGGGTCGCACTGTGTCACTCAGACCGCCTTGACGCCAGTGTGGCCGATGCCTAGCGACGGGCCCAAGGCCGCGGGCGTACCTCGGCCCTAAGTGGCCACCCGCTGCGCTTGCTCGAACGGCAGCTCTAGAACCAGACGGGTCTGGACAGCTACCGACACAGACGCTCTACATGTCGTTTATTCCTGGCAGAGGTAGGCATTGCCGCTCGCGTTCGGAGTTTCACCATCCTGGATCGTGAGCCAGACGATACGATTGGCGCCCATGTCAGCGGCCTTTCCGCGCGCCGCATTCTCGGCGTTCTGCACAAAAAAACCCTGGCCGGTCACAGTGCCGAGAAACTTGCATCCAGAGACCATCAAAGTGTCTGCGACCTTCACGCGCAGCTCGCTTGCAGTCGGCATTGTCATGCATGAACAGAGGCCTGCACAGAGAATGACCACGATGGCTACACGATTCATGGGTGCACCCTGGCTTCCACGTGATCGGGTTGCAGCATGCCACTCGGGCAACCATCGCGCCAGCGCAAGTGGCTCGGGGTTGATCGGGATCGGCGCGCTGCTAGCGACCCAGCCTCGCCAGTGATTCCGCCACGACCCAAGCGACGCCAATCAGGGCGAGATTCAGCGCATTCTCAGACCCGATCCAATGGCTGGTGGGATCTGCAAGGAGCCACGGCGCCCATACCAGCAGCGCGAAGGACACATACATGGCGGTCAGCAAGATCACGGCGAGGCGGGCCTGCTTGCCCGTCAAGATCGCAATGCCTGCCGCAATCTGGCCAAACCCGGTCGCATAAGCCCAGAATGCTTGCGTGGGCGGGAGCCACTGGGGCACCAACGGGGCGGTCAAGTTCATATAGACAAAGTGCGCCCCGCCGAATAACAGCGCACAAACCCCGAACGTCAGTTGGCCCAGGCGCGCTAGGCGTGCCGCCAAAGTTGCTTCAATCCTGGCGCTCATGGCGTAGATGATCAGCCCGCCCGCTGCAATCGCGAGTTGCTCGGCGATATTGCTGTAAGTGCCAAACTCGGCGTAATGGGCAAGCACCACGCGGCCGTTCATCAGAATCACGACAATGAACGCGTAGTACGCCGTCAGTGCTGCGGCGCCCCAAGCCACGGTTCGTCGCCATTCGATGGCCGCGCCCGCGACGAGCATGAGCAGCGCGGCGGCATAGGCCAGGGCGGTGCGGTCGGGAAAGGCCTTGGGCACCGGCTGCCCCGGATCGAAGGTTCCCCACGCCAGGCAGAGTACAGCTATCGCCATCACACCCAAGCCATAGACGCGGCAACCAAGGGCCATCGTTGTTTTTCCTGCGGCCATGACTTTCACAGCGGTTCTCCGAGTCGGCTGCATCCTTATGCCTGCGGCCCGTGGCCCGCTAGCTCCAGCGAAGATAGCGCACTCACCGTGACGTAGTATCCGTCTGGATCCCGAAGCGAGAACTCCAGTGTTCCAGTGTTCGGATTCACCTGCGGCTCCTCTTTGAGACGCGCGACGAGCGCACGTGCCCGTTTAAGTGTCGTATCGAAATCGTCGACACGGAAGAACAAGAGGAGCCCGTTGCCTGGGGTCGCGTTGTCTCGGCTCATCAACGATGGATGTTCGTGCGCCCCCCACTGGTGGAGGCAGAGCAGGACCGTCCCATCCGCATCGCGGATCTGACCAAAGTCGGCATGGCCTGGGCGCGTCTCCGTCAGGCCGAAAAGCGATTGGTACCACCTGAAACTACTCGGCACATCGCTTACGCCAATGATCGTCCAGGTGCGTTTCATGACAAATGCCTCAAGTATCCATCCCAGGCGCGCAACGAAGCGCTCGAGCATGTGCTCGGGCGAGCGCCGGTGAATTTTTGTACTCTGGACTTGAAGCCGCCTGATGGTGCGATCACTTCTGGGAGTATCCACGGATGCCTCGACCCCCAATCCCTGTTGATGCTGCGCTGCATGGGGGCCTATCGGCGCTGCATCGCCTGCTGGTGGAGCACTTCGACGATCGGGATGCCTTCATGGCCGCATGCCTGGACGTCGGCTGTCGGGTACTCGGGCTTTCGACCGGCATCGTGGGCCGGATCCGGGGCGACGATTACGAGGTGCTCGACCGACACTCGCCGTTGATCGAGATCCAGCCGGGCCATCGTTATCCACTGGGCGATACCTGGTGCGCGGCGGTCGTCACCTTGCGCCAGACGGTGACCCATGCCGGGACCGACGCGATCGAGCCGATGCGCAGCCATCCGGCCTATGGCGGGCTGCAGTTGGAGGCGTACATTGGCACGCCGATCGTGGTGGAGGGTGCCGTCTTCGGCACCCTGAGCTTCAGCGACACCTGGGCACGCGCGACGCCGTTTGCCGCGGACGAGATCGGCATGGCCGAATCGATCGCGGCATTGATTGGCCGTTTCATCGAGCGTCAGCGCGCCGAGACCGGTCGGCAGACGCGCGACCAGTTTTACCGCAGCGTGGCCGAAACGCTGCCGCTGCTCCACGCCGACGCACCGCGTGAGCGATCGGATGTGATGGGGCAGGTCGCCTTGACGCTGGCGGACATCATGGGCCTGCCGCTGGTATGGATCGGCCGGCTCGAACCGGAGGCCATTTGGGTGCAGGCCGTCGGGGTTGCGGGACCGGCGTGCGATTACGTCACGACGCTATCCCTCACCGCCGATCCCGCACGACCCGAAGGGCAAGGGCCGATGGGGCGGGCGCTGCGCACGGGCGAGGCATTGCTCACTGCGTTCAGCGATCCGCTGCTCGCGCCCTGGGCGGATTGGGCGCGGCACTACGGGCTGGGCTCCAGCATCGTCGCCGCGGCGCGAACGCAGGACGGAGGGCAGATGGCGCTGTCGGTCTATGCGTCGGAGACGGAGCACTTCACCCCCGATCTGCTCGATTGGGCCCAGCGTCTCGCGCGGGAGCTGGCCGCTTTCTGGAACCACCAGGATCTGCTCCATCGACAGGATCGGCTGGTGCGCTATCAGGCTGCCCAGCGCGAGATCCAGGCCGCGCTGCTGAAGCAGCCCGACCCGCTGTCGATCTATCGGGTGCTGGCCGAGGCGCTGGTGCGTCATGCCGGCGCCGATGCGGTCGATGTGTTCACCGCTGACGATCCAGGTCCGACACTGCATCGCGTCATGCTGATGGGGCCTTTGGCTGAAGCGGCCCGTCTCTTGCCGCTGCCCCCCAAGCAGCCTGAGGGGACGACCCGTGCCACGGTCACCCTGGCCTTCAGTACGCGGACCCCGGTGATCCGGGTGCATCCCGCGCGTGATCCGTCCATTCCGGCGCAATGGCGCGGCGCGGTGCTCGAGGGGGTCGGCGCGGTGGGCGCATGGCCCGTCTTCGACACGCCGGATGCGGAGCCCGAGGCCGTGTTCGCGGTTGTTGTAAGCGATCCGGATACCTTCACCGCAGAGCTTCGCGTCCTCATCGGCGAAATCGCGGAGGCAGCAGGTCTTGCGCTGCGCCAGTTCCATCAGCAGCAGGCACTGGTGTTCGAGCACGAGCGCCAGGAGCGTCTTGCGCTGCATGACCCGCTGACCGGGCTGCCCAATCGTCGCGCGCTGGAGCACCATCTGGAGGGTGCGCTGGCACGCGCGCGGCGCCATCGCCTGCTGCTCGCGGTCGGCATGCTCGACCTCGACGATTTCAAGCCGATCAACGATCGCTTCGGCCACGAAGCCGGGGATCGGGTGTTGATCGACGTGGCCAAGCGCCTGAAAGGCGCCCTGCGGGACCACGATTATGTCGCCCGTCTGGGCGGCGACGAGTTCGTCGTCGTGCTCGAGGACGTCGCCAGCCTCGACGATCTGACGCCGCTGCTGGAGCGGATGCGGGCGCGCTTGGCCGAGCCCATGGTGATCGGCACCTACTCCACGGGTCTGCACGCCAGCCTGGGCATCGTGGTCTATCCGCTGCACGAAGGCGCCGACACGGGTCACCTGCTGCGCCTGGCCGATCAGGCCATGTATCGGATCAAGTCGCAGAAGCTCCCCCGCGCGCAGTGGTGGAGCTTTCCCGTGTCTGAGCAGCCGCCGGTTGCCTTGTCGCCCGTCGAAGTCGACATCAGCGAATTGCTGCCCTATGGACCGCTGGCACAGCGCCTGCTCGGGCCGATCCAGTCCATCCATCACGAGTGGGCCGAGTCCTTCGTCGATGCGTTCTATGCCCGTCTGGCTGAGCACGCAGGGCCCGCGCAGATCCTGGGCGCGCTCTCCACGCAGGAGTTCGAGCACCTGAAGGCCAAGCAGCGCGAGCATCTGACGCTGCTGCTCGACCCGGCGCTCAGCGAAGATGGTCATCGCCAGGTCGCAACCCGTGCGGGCCGCATCCATGGCATGGCCGGCATCGAAGACGCCTGGGTTGCCGAGAGCGTCGCGCTCTTGCGCGCGCAGCTCGATGAACAACTGGCGCCGCTGACCCGTCGCGACCGACGCACGCTGCTGGTCATGCACCGACGCCTTGCACTCGATTACCAGTGGCAGTTGGAAGGGTCGCGTGCGGTCCAGCTCGCCCGCGATGGCATTCTCGTACGCATCAGCACCATCGCTTGGTCAGCGGATCGCTACCTCGAGCTGATCCAGCGTGTGGCCGATACCCTGCTCACCCTCGACGAAGTCGCCGGGTGCGCGATCGGGCGACCGGATGCAAGTGGCCGGTTTCAGTTTGAGGCGGTGGCCGGCGGCAAAGCCTTCGTCGACTATCTGCGAGCGGTTGAGCGCGGCGTGCCCCCGGATATTCGGGCCGAGGCCGACCGCGTGGAGGGCAGCGTGGCGATGGGCCGTGCCTGGCGCAGTGGCGAGATCCAGCGCACGCTCAACTATGCCACCGATCCGGCCACGATCACGTGGCGCGAGGTGGCGCTGGGTATGGGCATTCGGTCCAATGCAGCCCTCCCGCTGCGCATGCCGCAGGGCACCACCGAAAGTGTGCTGACCCTGTACTCACCGTTCGTGGGCGGCTTCTCCAGCGCGGGTCAGCAGGCGTTCCTGCTGCACGTGCAGAGCCTGCTGGATCTTGCCTTGGCGCGGTTGCTGCCCAAACTCGAGGGCGTCGAGGCGGTCCCCTACCTTCTGCGTGACCGCTGGCGCGCCAAGCTGGCGACCGATGACCTGGTGATGTACTACCAGCCGGTGATCGATCTGCGTCAGGGCCAGCCGGTCGAGGTGGAGGCGCTGGCCCGCATCCGCGAGGACGACGGTCTGATCCTGCCGGCCCGTTTCCTGCCGGCGTTCGGCGAGGACGACCTGCTGATCCTGTATCGCCAGGGGCTGGCGCAGGCGCTCGCGGCGCGCCGGGAGTGGGCCGCCGGTGGGCTGCCGCTGGGCATCGCCGTCAACCTCCCGTCGAACGCACTGCTCGACCGGCGCTATGTGGACAGCACCCGAGAGGCGCTGGAGCGATACCCCTGTCCAGCCGAAACCTTGGTCCTCGAAATCCTCGAGTCGGAGTGGCTGGAGGAGAGTCCGGAGGCCGAGTCCGGCCTGCTGGCGCTCAAGGCGCTGGGCGTCCAGCTTGCCGAGGACGATCTGGGCTCGGGCTACAGCACGTTGAGCCGGCTGCGCCACCTCTCCTTTGATCGCGTCAAGATCGACCAGACGCTGGTGCGCCAGATCGCGCGGCAACCGCTGCGGACGCTGCGCTTCGTGAACCAGCTGACGCGGCTGGGACACGATCTCGGCGTCAAGGTCGTCGTGGAGGGGATGGAGACGCCGGGCCTGGTGGAAGCGGCGATGATCCTCGGCGCGGATCTGGGTCAGGGGTATGCTCTCGCGCGCCCGATGCCGCGCGCTGAAGTCACGGACTGGTGCAGAAGCTTCCACTGGGCGTGCGATCCCATGGTGCCTCGCACCGCACTCGGGGCACTGGCGGACTTCATACTCCGGGACGAGCGGCTGCGGATGTTCATGGGCGATCCTGCGATGGTCGAACGAATCGTTCACACGCCATGTTGGGTGCGGTCCTACCTCGATGCGATCGGTGTCGAGGGAACCCGGCTGGATCAGATCCTTCGGGTTCTGCATCAGGCCGCGCTCCAACACGGGCCTGCCAGCTCGGACTATGCCGCAGCGCGCGATGCGTTCGTGCAGTGCCTGGTCGAGGAGCGGATCCGTGTCGAGGAAAGCGGTTGATCGATGCGCATTGCCTTCCTCACGATCAAGCCCCGACTTGGCGCGCACCACGTTATCCAGCTGCAGCGGATCGACTGCCAACACCTCGCGATACAGAAACAGCAGCGCCGACAGCGCCTGGTTCTGCGTGCCCGCTGCAACATGGCCGCGTACCGCAAGATCAGACAGGAACCGTTCGACCTTCGCCGCGCCCATCGAACGTGGATGGCGCTTGCCTTGGCTCAAGATGAACCGGCGGATCACGCCACATAGGCCTGCTCAGCTCAAGCACGTCCTCCGCAGTATTGCCCGGTAGTGCGATTCCTCCAGACGATCTGTCATCGACACGGCGTCCGAATTGCGCGAACCGTCTGCGATGCTCAACATGGTCATGATCATGTAGGCCACGAACGGAACGCGCTGTTTCGGCCAGCGGCGGTCGCCATTGCCGCCACGGGCACCTTCCATCGTTCGCAGCACAGCCTCATTGAAGAGCTCCTTGGCATCCTGGTATGCCGTCAGGTTCCGTAGAACTGGATGCCGTGATGGAAGAGCTCGGGGAGTTCTTCTTCCGGGGTCATCAACGTCATCATGAGCGGCATCGGCAAGGTATCCAGCACGGGTTTGATCCACAGCGTCGTGAGCTGCAGCAGCCGTTGCTGGTGGGCTGCCGCCGCGACGATGCCGAGCAGCAGCGAAACGTCGGCCATCTCGGGTCCGCGATGCAGCTCGACCAGATAGGCGGCGCGCGCGGAAGGCTCGGTCGCGAAGCGCTCGCGCAGCAGCAGGGTCAGGGCGTCGGTCGGGAACGCGGGCGGGCACGTTCCCACCTCCTCCGACTCCCGGATGTCTTCGCGCGAGAACTTGCCGATCGGCCGTCCCGCCAGGATGGCGTCCACCTCGGCCGGATGGAGCACGATCTGGTCCACGTTGGGGTTGAGCATGAGGGTTGCACCGCGGGTCAACTCCAACAGCTCGCGGCCCGTCATGGCGACGATCGCGCGGTTGCCTCGGACCGCCTCGGCTTGTTCGCGGTCGCTGAACAAGGGCAGGACGGTCTGGCCGTTGTCCGGCCGCACGAACTGTACAAAGCGGATGCGGTCGGGGGGTGAGGGTTCGGGCGGCAAATGGGCGTAAAGCGTCGCATCGAGCAGGGCGCTGAAGAACGCATCCTGCGCACGGGCGGCCTCGTCGACCCGCGTACACGCTTGGGCGGCCTGCAGGAGTTCCTTGAGCTGTTGCGCAGACGTCATGGCTGGGGAATTGGCTCGGGTGATCAGTCGACATCGGCAAAGAGCGCACCAAGGGTCACGCCCAACCCCTTGGCCACCCGCTGCAACGTCGCCAGGGTGATGTTCTTTTCGCCCCGCTCGATGGCGGAGTAGTAGGCACGATGCATATGGATGCGGTCCGCGAAATCGTCCTGGCTGAGCGCGATGGCGAGGCGCCGCGCGCGGATCGCCTGTCCGAGCTTCAAAACGAGGGGATTCTTCTTGGCCATGCCGAGTAAAAAGAGACTTCCCGCTTCCAACGGCCTCGAGGGCCATGATGGTTTTTACAACCGTCAGCAGAAGGGGAAGTCTCGATGAGCACTATAACCATGGGCGTGGATTTGGCGAAGAACCTGTTTTCCGTATGTGCGGTGGATGGCGCCGGACACGTGCAGCGGCGGCAGGATCTCGGGCGTGAAGCGTTTGCGCTGTGGCTGGCGCAGGTGCCGGCCGGCACCGTGGTGGCGATGGAGGCATGCAGTGGCGCGCACCATTGGGCGCGGCGCTGTTTGGAGGTCGGTCTGCAGCCGCGCTTGATGGCGGCGCAGTTCGTGACGCCGTTCCGCAAGAGCCGCACACTGAAGAACGACCGCAACGACGCCGAGGCGATTGCCACGGCGGCACGCCAGGGCAACATGCGCTTTGTGCCGGTCAAGTCGGTCGAGCAGCAGGCGCGGCTGGCATGGCATCGCGTGCGCGAGGGCTACAAGACCGAAGGGCTGGAGATCAGCAACCGCCTGCGCGGTCTGCTGGCCGAGTTTGGCATCGTGATGGCGCAGGGTGACCGGGCGTTGCGCATCGCCTTGGCGGATCTCGACGCAGCGGCATCGTTGCCTGCGGAGCTGAAGGAACTGCTGCGCGATCTCAGCGCGCACTGGGCGCAGGTGCGCGACCGCATCGCCGCGTGCGATGCGCGCATCGAAGCGCACGCCAAGGCGGATGAGCGCTGCGTGCGGCTGCGCGCGCTGATCGGCATTGGCCCGCTCACCGCCGATGCGATGGTGGCGAGCGTCGGCTCGGCCAAGGAGTTCAAGAACGGCCGGCAACTGGCCGCATGGCTCGGCCTGGTGCCGACCCAGCACTCCAGCGGCGGGCACACCCGCCTGGGCACGATCAGTTGCCGCGGCGATGCCTACCTGCGCACGCTGCTGATCCAGGGCGCGCGCAGCAGCCTGCAGCGCGCCAAGGTGACTGCACAGGATCGGGCCACGCCCGAGCAGATCTGGATCCGCCAACTGGCGTGTCGGATGCCGTTCGGCAAGCTGCTGGTGGCGATTGCGAACAAACACGCGCGGCAACTGTGGGCGATGCTGGCGCGCGAGGAAGCCTACGACGCCGAGGCGTGGCTGAAGCACCCGATGGTGCAGCGCCCGGCCGGCAAGCGCGCGGTGAGGATCGCCGGCATGGCATGACACGAACGCACATCCTTTCACGTCAGCGCGAAGTGGTCGACAACGGTCAGACCGACCCGGAGAGAACCTGACTAACCTGCCGGACGTCACCCCGTGTTTCGGCTGATCCCCGAACACCGACGATACCGAAAGACGAACGAGGTCTCCGGGTGCGGTTTATACCCTGGTCCGCGCCAGCATCAGCGGCGCAACAAGACCGTTTATGGAAATGCAGTCTGACATTCGTTGCATCACCACGCAGCACTGACACGCACGACGCAGCAAAGAGGACAACACGATGACCAGCCATGGCCCGAAAGCTCAAGGCAAGAACCTCAAGCGCGCGGCGTTGACGGGAAGTCTCTTATGGGCAGGCTAGGCCGGCGCTACTTTCCCCTCTACTACTGTATAGATAGACTACCTATAGGTTTCATATCGCGCAAGCAGCGCCCCTTCCGGCGACGTCGTTCTGCAGCGCGCTGCGGTTCATCTCGTCTTGAACGTCGAGCCGTATCGGTGCGGGAGATCGCACGCCGGGCAGGCCAGCGCGCCTGAGTTGCTCGGCCATGTACTGCTTGTCCAGCGACTGGACCGTGTGCCCGTCGAGCTTGAATTCCTTGGCCACATCGCGGACTGACGATTGCCGGCAGCGACGCCCGACGTGCCAGGCAAACCGCTTCGTGTAGAACGGATTGTCGGCCAGAAAGTCGAGTCGCTCGGTCTTCACCTGGCCGCAGGCGCGGCAGTGGATCCGGCGCACCGCGAATGCCAGCCAAACCCGGGTGTCACCGCAGGAGAGGTCGCGGATACGCCGGGGCTTGCGGTCGTACCAGCCCGATTGCGTTCGGCCACAACACCCGCAGACTGTTTTTTTCCCCGCCGAACCAGCGTGACCACCCGTGCCTTGGGATCGCCGAACACACCCTTGACCGTCGCCTGTGGGCGGAAGCCGGGGAACCGATAGGCATCGAGCAGACGCCGCGGACGCTTCGCTGCAGTAGGCATCGGCAAAGCGTGCCAGATTTCAGCTCAACGCTGAAGCCCGCAATGCCTTGCTCTGCTTGGGCTACGCCGCGATCAGACGTATGGAATCACCCACACGTTTCCACGAAGAGCCCTTTTTGTAATGAGGAGGCCATCGCAGCGGCTCCATCTCCGCGCTTCGCGCGGGACTTGGGTTCAGAGTGGGTCCGGCCGGTTCGGCTGCTCATCAGGCTTCGCCGGTGCAACGCAGCCGACCGGGAACGCTACGGGCGGCGGGCACAGCGCGGCCCAGTCGTTCTCGGCCTGCCATAGCGTTACCTGCGCGGACGACGCGTCGCCCAACCACGGACCGGGGTTCCACAGGTCGATCGGGTCACGAGGCATGTTGATACCCCTTGCATTTCTCTGCGAGCTTCTCGACTTCGGCGGTATCCAATGATGGCCGGTCCTTGTGAATTTCCTGTAACACCTGGATGATACCGTCGTCGACGAACTTGATGCCCCCGCCGTTAATCACGGCGACGTCCGTCACCTTGCCCACGCCGGGGGCGACCTCCGAGGCGAGCTTCGCCTCGTAGACGTTATGCAGCGCCTGCGCGAGGCTGCTGGTGCTCTTGTGCCGTGCGAGCGACATGCGGATGGACGCGTGCATCCCACCTGACCCGATGCTGACGGTGCCGACAGTATCCATCGACATGACGGTCCCTGGATGTGAAACGACGTGCAGATGCGCACCGTCGGCGTCCACGCCGGCAATCATTATGTCAAGTCCGAGGTTGTGCTGACTGAGCAACCCGAGCACCTGGGCCATCACCTGAGACGACGCCGATTGAGCGGCAAGCGTCTGGAACCCCGCAAAGTCTATGCCAAGGAACGGCCTCAGGATCGCCTCCTCGGCTCGTCGCTTCTTGTGCGCTATGTACACCCCGCCGGCGGTCGTGGCGATCGTCTTGATATCTGGGTGCGGGGTGGCAATTACGCCGGCCTTGGTGCGGCTGAAAACCTCTTCGCCGTCGGGTACGGACCCCGAGAACAGCATCACGCACTGTGGCGTAAGTTGAAAAATCTTCCGGACCGCTCCTTCCGCCTGGAGGTTCATCGGCGGCCCGTAGGTCATCATGCGATCGGCAGAGACGACCACCACCTTGCCACCCTCGCAGATGGCTCCTACGCAGACAGTCATTGGTTCCCCGTCGAGTCCGCCGTTGTTATGGGCCGGCAGTTTAGCGCGTTACACCGCGAGGCAAAAGCCCGAGCAGACGGTGAGTTGCGCATGCGCAACGGCAGTCACCGAGTTGTCAGCGTCCGGTAGATCGGCACCCCGTCGGCGTCGACGACGTAGACCGTCACCGGGGAGCAGTCCTCGTCCTGTTCGGCCTGGAGGCGATCCACTTCCCGCCGAGCGTTCGCGATCACGGCGAAGGCCGCCGGCAGATCTTCGATAGAGATCTCGCCGCCGCGGCGGTGCGCGACGACCCGGAGCTTGTCCGGCGTGTTGGCGCCGACGTTGATTTGAGCCATACGCCGGGCTTTCGGTGACCCGCCTGAAACGCACCGATTTGCAGGATTCATGCAAGACGCGGCTCGTTTGCCTTGGCTCAATCGCGGACTGGCATGTGGGTCACTTCCACGTCGGCGCCAACACTTTGGCGTCGACTTGGCAAAGCAGGTGTTTGAACCACCCCGGCTTTCGTGGAGACTGGTTGGTCTGAGTCTGACATTCAAGCCGCAATGGCCGACTGACGCACTTGCTCGATCACCGCCAGCAGTTCATCGACCTGCGCGGACGTGAAAAGCTCCTCAGGCCCGCGCGGTGTCAGGTCCGTGAAGGGAGATTCGTACAGCATCGCCGCCTCCATCACGCCGTGCTCGGTGAGGTGGTTCACGATCAGGTTCACGAACTCGATCTGGTTGGCCCCCAGCATCTTGCCATTGAGAAACCCGGCCAAGGCTTCCTTCGCCGCCTGCCGGTCGAGTCCGACCAGCGAGCGAACGAAGAGTCCGAGCCCGTGCGATTCCTCGGCGGCGCGTCGGATGTCGTCCGCGGCGCCGACCCCGTTGTCCGCGAGCATGCGCTGAAGCTCAGCGAGATCGGCGGCGGTCAACGCCTTGTTCATCCGCAACTTGCGAATGGCCACGTGGTCCTGATGCGCGCGCAAGGACGCCTGGGCCTTGGCACGGAATTTCGTGTAGTCGGTGCCCTGACTGAAGCCGGGCAGTTCGACCGGCATCTCCCCGCCCATCTCATCCTCGAAGTCGGTGTAGATCGGCTTGCGCTTCTGTCTCTCGATGAGCTTGATCAGGTCACGCAGCCGTCTGCGCATGCCTTCGAGCATGGGGACGGTCACGTCTTGCCACCAGGCGTCGGTCTGGACGTCCTGGATCAGAGCCATCTGATCGCGCACCGTCGGAATCGCGGATTTCTCCTCCAGCAGTCCGGCGAGCTCTTTGACTTGATCCCGCAACCGGGCGAACCCCGGTTCCGAGCGCAGCATCGCGAGCTGGAGATTCAGCACCAGCAGGTCGAAGCGCTTGGCCTCCTCGCCTTCCGGGTCGAGTTCCGTCGGCAGGCCCGCCACCTCGTGCGACAGCTCCACGAGCGCCTCCGGTGACAAGTTCGTCCATGCCTCGGGATGAGCGTACTTTTCGACGCTGCGCCGTCGCGGCCGCACGATGAAGTTGCCGAGGTTCATGGCAGCCACCTCGCGATGCAGCAACGCGGCGATTTGTGCGCGCACCTCGTCGGCGGAATCGGGATGCCCGTGCGGTGGCGCCCGTTGCTCGCGCAGCGCATCGCGCTGACTTTCCGCCAGCGCCTTGTCCAGTTCGCCGATCAACTCCAGCCGGGCATTGAACAGTCGTTTGCCCAGCGGTGCACCCAACGCGCCCTCGATGGCCGGGATGTTCTGGCTGAAGTACTCCAGGTTCTGGCAGTAGTCGAAGACATAGAAAAACTTCTTGTCTTTTCCGGGCTCGAACAGGTCCGGGCAGAGCCGTGTGCCGCGGCCGAGCATCTGCCAGAACTTGGTCTTCGAGCGCACCAGCTTGAAGAAGACCAGGTTCACCACCTCCGGGATGTCGATGCCCGTGTCCAGCATGTCCACCGAGAGGGCGATGTGCGGTGCTTTGTCCTTGACCGAGAAGTTGTCGATCAGGCTCTGCGCATACTCGGTCTTGAAGGTGATGACGCGCGCGAACTCGCCCCTGAAGTGCGGGTAGTTGGCGTTGAAGCGCTCGGCGATGAATTCCGCGTGCGCCTGGTTTTTCGCGAACACGATGGTCTTGCCGAGCCGATCGCCGCCGGCCACCGCCAGGCCACGCGTCATCAGGTGCTCCAGCACCTTGTCGACCGTGTCCTTGTTGAACAGCCACTTGTTGACCGCCTCGGCCTCGACGCGGTTCGGGACGTTGCCGTCCTCATCCCACTCCAGCGCATCCCACTGGTCCTTGTCGTCTTCCGGGAGATCGTCGTAGCGGATGCCTTCGCGCTGGAACTTGAGCGGCACCGAGACGGCCCTGGGCGGTACGAGGAAGCCGTCGCGCACGGCTTCGTCGAGTCCGTAGGCGTCGGTCGGCACGCCGTCCTCGAGATCGAACAGGCTGTAGGTGTTGCGGTCCACCTCGTCCTTGGGCGTCGCCGTCAGGCCCACGAGCAGCGAGTCGAAGTAGTCGAAGATGGCGCGGTACTTCTGGAACACCGAGCGGTGCGCCTCGTCGATGACGACGAGGTCGAAATGCCCGACGCCGAAGCGGCGCTGGCCATCGCGCGTCTCGTCGATCAACCCCATCATCGTCGGATAGGTGGAGACGAAGACGCGCCCCTCGGCGTCCTTCTCGGTCACCAGGTTCACCGGCGAGGCGTCGGGCAGGAAGTGCTTGAAGGCATTCACCGCCTGGTTCACCAACGCCACGCGGTCGGCGAGAAACAGAATGCGCTTGGCCCAGTTGCAGCGCATGAGCAGGTCGGCCAGCGCGATCACCGTGCGCGTCTTGCCGGCGCCCGTCGCCATCACGACCAGCGCCTTGCGGTCGTGGTCGCGCTCGAACGCCTCGGCGATGCGCCGGATGGCGCGCGTCTGGTAATAGCGCTCGACGATGGCGCGATTGATCGCGCCCGTGGCCAGCGGCTTGCGCGTGGTGCGGCGCTGGATCGCAAGCTCCAGTTCTGACTTCTTGTAGAAACCTTGCACCGCACGCGGGGGGTAGCGGGCGTCGTCCCACAGCCAGTGTTCGTAGCCGTTGGAGTAGAAGATCACCGGGCGCTGGCCGAACTGGCGCTCCAGACAATCGGCGTAGAGCTTGGCCTGCTGCTGGCCGACGCGCGGATCGCGGCGCGTGCGCTTGGCCTCGACCAGTCCGAGCGGCTTGCCGTCGTCGCCCCACAGCACATAGTCGACGAAGCCCTTGTCCTCCATGTTGGGCATGCCGGCGACTTCGAACTCGCGGTCCTGCGGCTGATCGAGCGGCCAGCCGGCCTCCTTGAGCAGGAGGTCGATGAAGTAGTCGCGGGTTTCGGCCTCGGAGTAGTCGTGCGTATCCGGCTGCGCCGCTGCCGCCTGCTTCGCCGTCGCCACCTCGGCGCGCAGGCGCTTCAATTCCTCGTCGAGCGTGGTCTTGTCGGCCAGCAAGGCGGCGAGTTTCTCGTCGCGTTCGCGCAATCCCGCTTCGAGCTGCTGCAGCTGCTCAGCCGTCTGGCTGGATGCCGATAGGGGCCTGGGCAACGCGGCTGCGTCGAAGACAAGCCCGGGCGCCGGTCGTGCTGCGCGGCCGTAGGTGCGGGCCAGCCAGTACGTCACATGGAACAGTTCCCGGACCGCAACGAGGGCATCGTCGGACGGGATCGCGCGGTGGCTGTGGACCGCGCGGTTGCCCAGCGTGATGATGACCTTCGCCTTGTTGAACACCGCCTCGCCGGCGGTGATCTTGAAACTGGGCTCGTGGATCAGCGCCGACAGGTTGTCCTGATAGGGAAGGTTGAGCGCGGCGTCGTGCTTGTAGGTCCAGGCAACGGCCAGTTCGAGTGCTCTGCGCGCATAGAAGCAGGCCGTGCGTGGGTCGGCGTGCACGGCGGCCGCGGCCTTGCCGGCGGCCTCATGCACGGTGGGCCATTCGCGTTCAAGGAAATCGAATGGGCTCACGCTTCCGGCTCCACTGGATCGTCAGTGAACAGCCGCACGTACGATTCGTAACGAAATCGGCGATGACGCGCGTGGCCGGTCACCTCGACCAGGATCTTCAGCTGCTCCAGGCGAGAGACGAGGTTGTTGGCCGCAGGATAGGTCGTGCCGATGAGGGCCGCGACATCGTTGACCGCAACGATCGGTCTGTCGAACAGCGATTCCAGCACCTTGTGTCCATTGCCGGCCGCACGCCCAAGGCTGTGCGTGATTTCAGCCCGATGCGTCTCGCGCAACGCGAGCACCCGGCGCGCGGTCTCCGTGGCCTCGGCGCTGACTTCCGCCACGCCGCGCAGGAAAAAGCGCAGCCAGCCCTCCCAGTCGCCCGTATCGCGAACCGCCTGCAGGCGTTCGTAGTAGTCCTGCCGATAACGCTTGAAATAGTGCGACAGGTAGAGGACGGGCCGCTGCAGAATGTTGCGCTCCGTCAGCAGGAAGGTGATCAGCAGGCGGCCGACGCGCCCGTTGCCGTCAAGGAAGGGATGGATGGTCTCAAACTGCGCATGGGCCAGACCAATCCGGATCAGCGCTGGCAGATCGTCCTCGCGATGCAGGAACTGCTCCAATTCACCGAGTGCCTGCGGCACCAGCTCAGGTGGCGGTGGTATGAAGCTCGCCGTCGCCAACGTGCAGCCACCGGGGCCGATCCAGTTCTGGGTGCGGCGCAGCTCCCCCGGGGTCAGCCGGCCACCGCGGACGCCGCGCATCAGTCGCTCATGGATTTCGCGGATCAGTCGCACCGATACAGGCAGCTCGGCCAGTCGCTGCAAGCCGTGGTTCATGGCCGCGACGTAATTGACCACTTCCGCGACATCGCGTGGGCGGGTGTCGGCGCCAAACAGATTGGCTTCGGCGGCCAGCAGATCCTGCAGCGAGCTTTGCGTCCCTTCGATCTGGCTGGACAGCACCGCCTCCTTGCGCACGTACATCAGCACGAAAAGGTCGGGATTGGGCAGCGTGTGCACCGAGCCGTCGAGGCGACCCAGGGCGCGATCGGCCTCCGAAAGCAAACGCTGCATATCGCCCTGGATCATCACGGGCGGTATGGGCGGCAGCAGTGCTGGGATGAATGCGCGGTAGCCGGAGGGCTGGCGCTGATAGCTGCCGGCGCGCAAGGAATGACCCGTCGAGACCTCGACCATATGCAAGCCTACCCTTCCTATGCTGGCGCGCCCCTGCTGTATTAAAGGCTCTCTTTAGCATGGAGGCAAGCAGCCGCCATGCTAAAGGTTCGACGCCATCCAGTCTGAATCTACAAGAGCAGGCATATCGGCGCGGCGCATTCTCATGCATGGCCTAAGCCGTGCGCTAAAGATTTTTTAGGCGGCGCATTTTTTTGATGCGTTTTATAAAGCACTGTTTTCGGCACACAAATTTTGCGCGCGTCTTTTTTAAGCGTCGAACGGCACTACGCAAAAATCTTTAGGCATCGCCCGCACCCTGACCCGATGAGGCCAGCTTCCAGCGTGCCCAGCGGCGCTGATTCGACAAGGCGACCCTGCCTTCCCGGCGCAGCTCCGCAAGCAGCTGTTGAACCGCCGATGCCGGCAAGGCCGGGAGCACTTGTCGCAACTCGCTCAGCGGCGAGCCCACCTGCCCCACGGTACCCAGATGCTTCAGCAACAGCGCTTTGTTGGTCTCGTGGTCCAAGCCCTTCTTGCGCGTGTGCACCCCGCGTGCCCCCAAGGCGGCATACATAGCCTGCGACAGCATGTAACCGCGGCCACGCCCCACCCGCTCGATCACACCAGCGTCGATCAGTGCCGGCAGACGTTGCTTCAGCGCCTCGCTCAGCGGCTGTTCGCGGCGCAGGTGATCCAGCACCAGAAAGTCGGAGGTCGAAAAGCTGCGCAGACGTTCCTCGCCAACGCGCTCAAGAAAGCGCACGAAGGCAGGGCTTTCGATCGCGCCCTCCAGCGTCAGCCGCACCTCGTGCGCCGAGGTACCGGCGAAGCTCGGCAAGGGCTTGCCCTGTCGAATCGCGCTCTCGAACATCAAATTCATGCCCTGTCCCGAGCGCTCGATCAGGCCGCACTTCGCCAGCGCCTCGGCCAAGCGGCGGTTGCGCGGATTCTGCTGGTCGAGAATGTTCTCGGGTGTGATGCCGGCCGGCAGCCCGCCCGGGCTGACGACCTCGAGCCGCCGCGCCCACTGCCGCACGAACACCGAGCGGCCATCGCGATAGTCGCGGTGCGCCACAGCGTTGAGCAGGGCCTCGCGCACGGTGACTTCATCAAAGCTGGGCACATCCATGCGGAACAGGCCGTCCTGATAGCTCTGGCGTTCGTTGCGCAGGTTGATCTTGGCCCAGATCGCGTCTTGCCAGAGGAAGAAGCCTTCGCGATATTCCTCGCGGTCCGCCGCCGGACCCGATGCTTCCGAGGATCGGTATTCGAACACCAGTTCGGCCTGGGCCAGCCGGCGCCCCAACGCCGCGCGGGTGCCGAACAGGATCAGCGCTGCGTAGGTGACACCGCCATTGATCAGCAACTCGGCATCGAAGAGCGTTTGTTCGTCGGTCCATTGCAGCTTGCGCTCGTCTCGCGTTTTCTTGCCCCATCGCTCGCGAAACAAGGCGATGGCTTGCGCTGCAAGATCGTCGAGCGTAGCGCCGGGACAGCATTCGGCGGAGAAGTCAGGCCCGGTCTCGGCGAACATGGCCCGCAATTCCGTATCACTTAGCGCCGCCAGTTTGTCACCCGCCCGCTTGAGGTAACGCCCGTCGATCTGCCAGGCCGTGCCGGGAAGTCGCGGCGGCACATGGACGACCAGCACTCGACCGTCGGCGGTTCGCACCTCCTCCACGGGAATGCGATGCGACAGCCGGTCGTGCAGACCGGCTTCAGCGCGCCCAGGCTCCGCGAACGCTGCCGTGCCGACGATGTGGCGCGGGCGCCGGTCGGTCACGCCGAGAATGATCTTGCCGCCACCTTCGTTGGCCAAGGCCACGCAGTACTCCACCAGCTTGTCGAAGTGATAGCTCTGCTTCGCTTCCTTGAACTCGAGGCGAACCCCTTCGGGCTCGGCCAACCAGTGCTGGAGTTGTTCGGCGGTGGTCTGCATGACGCCCCCTCAGCCGCCGCGGTACACGACGTCAGCGTCGAGCGCGTTGCTCAGGTACGGCGTGAACCCGGCAAGCAGGATCGACATGGCTACCATGTCGCGCATGTCGACAGCGCGCAGCGCACCTGCGGGATTTCCGCCGTGCCGAATCCCCGGATAGTCGCTGGCGAACCCGTAGAGGTTCTTCAATGACGCCTTGATCGCACCATGCGGCCAAGTCGTAACCTGGTTGCATATACCGCTCAACTCGGCCTCGGTGACGCCGGGCGTCGTTCGTCCGATAGCCTCCAGCAGGTTCACCTGCTTCTGGATGCAGGTCTTGATCTGCCCGTCGGAGCAATCGTGGCGCAGGTTGCGCATGGCCTCCTCGAACTCCTTCATCAGCGTGTCGAGGTGCGCGTCCAGACACGTCATCCCTCGCAGATCCCGCACGAGGCTGGCGAACATACCGGGCAGCGTCGGGCACAAGGTACAGGGGCGACGCAGGTCATAGCGGAGGCTGAATTTTTCGATGAACGCGGTGAGCAGGTTGAAGTAGCGATTCGACAGCTCATCGCCACGAAATTCTTCTAAGGCGTCGTACGCCGACTCGAAGAAGTCGACGAGCACGCGCTCACCGGCGAAGTCGTTCGCGGTAATCGCTTCGAACGCCATGCGACTCTGTACGGGGTTTTCGATGAGATCGGCGAGGTTTCCAACCGAGGGCGGCGCCTTTAGCGCCTTTGCGAGTTCGCGGTACAAGTCGCAGAAGATGTCCTCCCGCACATCCTCGTGGTCTGTCAGTGGCAGCCAGATCTCGCGCCATGTTTCGGACCATGCGCCGATGAACTCGCCATGCATGGTTACAGCTCTCCCCGGAAGGCGCGGTGCTGGAGGGAGGCGAAAAGCGAGTCCATTTCGCCGAGCCAAGTACGCATATGGCGGTGGATGCTTTCGCTCGCGGCCACTCGGGCAGCGAACAGGTTCTGCATTTCGCGCGGCGGACGGATGACCCTGAACTGTTCAATCGCTGACTTGGTGATGGCCTCGCGGGTTGCCCCGGCGCGAGCGATTTTGAGAAGTCGTTCCTTCACCGCCGGGGACAGGAGGCACTGCTCAAGGAAACACGGATTGAAAGCCGACGTCGGGCGGATGATCGCCACATGTTGATTCACCCTCGCAGGAAGCACGTCTGCCGGCGCACGGCATACCCGTGCAACGCTCGCGCCCGTGATGTTCAGCAGTACATCGTCAGCTTTAACGACGACACCCTCAAGCTGTGCGGCTTGTTCGTTATCGATGAATGCAAGGCCGTCTCTCAGGAACGCACCGTCTCGGACATTCATGCTCCTGATGAGCTTGATACCAGCAGCCTTGTAGGCCTCTTCCCCACCCGAGGCGTCGCTCCGCTCCCGATTTTGATCGCATGGTCGCCGATAGGAACCTGCGGCCACCGCTTCGCATTCGTGGCGGGGTCGCCGAACATGTCGAGGAAGATGGATTGGGTGAGGGTGTCGAGTTGGGTGAGAGCGGCGCGGCGCTTGGCCCGCAGCGCGTCCGCTTTGTCCAGGATCTCCGCAATCCGCCGCTGCTCGGGGAGGGGCGGTAGGGGCAGTTTCGAGTCAAAGACGATTCGATCACTGACAGCGGGATAGCTCGCCCCGGTCGCCAACCTGGCCATATCGCTAACAAAGCGTGGCGAGCGAACCCAGTGGAATAGGTATCCACCATCCAACCTCTCGGGACGCGGCCGTACCACGCAGAATCCAGTGGACGCGGTCGCGCCATCGAGCTTCTGAGGCACACGCGCAACCGCATTTAAGTTGGGTCGAACCGTCGACACGAGAACATCGTCAGTGCGAATGAGCTGCCGCGCCCTGCTTGGGGCGTCTACACAGGCGAGCTGTCGCGCACCTGTAATCGCCTTGGCATCCTGGTCGACTGCGCTTAGGTCGATGTATGTAAAGGCACTATCAGGGTCATCGCGCTCAGGCACCCAGGATGTCACCGGCTCCACAAGTTCCCGATCGTGGCATGCGGCACAGCGCTCATCCGAGCATCCCCTCCAGCTCCTTCATCCCCTGCTGGATCTCCTCCTCCAGCGTCGCCAGCTCGGCGAGGATCTCTTTCGGCGCGCGGTGTTCGATCGCCTCGTGCACCACTTCCTTGTAGCGGTTGAGCGAGAGGTCGTAGCCCTGAGCG
>NZ_LDOS01000005.1:300000-381487 GCF_002077135.1 Metallibacterium scheffleri
CTTTGAAAAGTAGCGGTCTAGTTTGTGACGAAAGTTACCAAAGTCAATTTGGCTGATATACTGACTGAAATGAAGGTTATTTATAGAGTGATTTTTATCTTTAACAAGACTATCAGCCTTACGAATTGATAACTGCGTGCCTGCACATAGCGAATTCAGTTTGGCAAGTTTGAGGCGCCGCAAAAACAAATATATTGTCCCATTAATATCTTTTATGTTTTTCACATTTGTTTTGCATGTATTACGGTAATGCGTCATGACGCACCCTATCACAGTAAAGATTTTCCAGCATTTTAATTAAATTGATTGTAGCTATATCAAAAAACATGAGCATTAAGCTCAATGAAGAAAAATAGTGCGTTGAGGGCAAGGGCACAGAGACGCAAGAATCTTGCATCGCGTTCACGCCGAGTCAAAATCCGGTTCCTATTAAGCCAGAAAAGTTGTTTAACTGTCATCTTCATAAAGCTTGAATCTAGGTAGATACTCCACCAGCCTAATGTTACTCCTATAAACAATACGGTCCACGAAATAACCTCGCCGAGGTTGTATATTGGGATATCGTAAAAAACTAGTATTAAAAATAATACATTAATACCTACCCAGAAAAAAAGTTTTAGCGGTTTACTATGCATCGTGCCACCTTAATTATGCACTATTAAAGGATCTGCGAATTTGGTAGTCGATTGAATCTCTATAGGGTCGCCAGCAACGCATCTGCCGCTGGCGACCAAGCGTGCGATCAGCTAAACGAAATGCAACCAAACATCTGACTCAAAAAGATTTGTCTGGCTAGAGTTGGTGTATGGGTCAGAGCCGGTAAACAACGCGTTCAATCCATTGATGATTTGGCCGTTACTGAAATCTGTTAAGGCCGAATTAATATCACTCAACATGTTGGCTTCTGTACCACCGAGGGCTTGCTCCAACCCAGGGTCATAGGTTTGAATGAGATCACTCAGTCCCGTCCCTACTGCGGTGCCAGCTGTCGCGGCTATTGCTGCATCGCTGAGTGCCGCGGAGAAGGTTTCTGAAATCGCTCCGGTAACTGACCATCCTTGACCCCGTAAGTAATCGAATATTTCCATCGGAGTCATTTCTGAATTTGGAAGCGGATTAAGTGGGACGGTTCGCCCACCTACTACCGAGATTGGGACCGGGGCTAGCCCTGCAAGAGTACCATTAATCCCACTTAGAGAACCTCCTGATTGGGCAGTAGCTACTACAGTGATTGTCGATAGAGTCTTCGTAGATAAGAGCTGAGTACCACCAGACACAAGCAGCAATTCTTTATCGTTCAGATCTCGCATTTGAGTTCTCCTCGTTGAGCCTTGCGTCAGGGCCGCAAGGCGTTTCACGTTGTCCTGCCGACGGTGTGCCGGCCGGTTCCCTGAGTGTTGAAAGGTCGATCACGCGCTGCGCGCTGGCGAGGGTCTCGGGCCGGTGCGCGGGCTCTGTCGCGTTTCGTGTGGATTTGATCTTGCCGTAGCGTAGCCAATCCTGCACGCTTTGCGGCATGGAAAAGCTCTTCACTCAAGCCTTGGGCCTGACGTCTCCGTGGTCGGTGACGTCGGTGGATTTCTCGCCTACGGACGGTCGTATCGACTTCGTGGTCGCTTGTGACGAGCAGCGTTTGCCGTGCCCGAAGTGCGGCTCGGCAGAACAGCCGATACACGATCGATTGGAGCGCACGTGGCAGCACCTGAATTTTTTTCAGTTCAAGGCCTTCATTCGTGCCGGTTTGCCACGCGTAGCGTGTTCCTCATGCGGCAAGATCACGCAAGTGGAAGCCCCATGGACCCGCCAAGGCTCGGGCTTCACGCTGCTGATGGAGGCCTTCATCGTGGCGCTGTGCCGAGAGATGCCGATGGCTGCGGTGGCACGCATGCTCGGGACGACCGGGGATCGTATCGCCCGCGTGCTGGACTACCACGTTGCGCAGGCGCGCGCCCAGGAAGTCCACGCCGAAGTGACGCAACTGGCGGTGGATGAGCGCAGCGCCCGACGCGGCCAGCGCTTTGTCACTTTGTTTCACGACCCGGCCGAGCGTCGCTTGCTGTTTGCCACACCGGGTCGCAAGGCCGCCACGTTTGCGGCCTTCACCGAAGACTTCAGCGCCCACGGCGGTGATCCAGGGGCCATTGAGACCGTCAGCATGGACATGTCCAAGGCCTATCAGGCCGGTGCGCGCAAGCACTGCCCGAACGCCACGTTGTGCTTCGATCCGTTTCACGTTGTGGCGCTGGCCAACGAGGCGTTGCAGCAGGTCCGCCGGGCCGAGGTCAAGGAAGTTCCCGACCTCAAGGGCAGTCGCTGGGCGCTGCTGAAGGATGCCAAAGGCTGGACGATGAATCAGATCACGCTGATGCATCACCTGCAGCGCACTACCTTGAAGACGGCACGGGCCTGGCGGCTGAAGGAAGCCTTGCGTGACATCTTCGCCACGGCCACCGATGCAGTCGACGCGCAGACCCGACTGACTGCCTGGGTTAGCTGGGCACGCCGCTCCCGACTGCCGGCGTTCAAGCGTCTGGGCGCGACGATTCTCAATCATCTGGAAGGCATCGTCGAACACTTCCGCACCGGCCTATCCAACGGCTTTGTCGAAGCGATGAACGGCTTGATCCAAGCCGCCAAGGCTCGTGCTCGCGGCTACGCCACTGACCACCGCCTTATTACCATGTGCTACCTGATCTGCGGCAAACTCAAACACCTGCCCACCAACCCTTGGATGAACCCATACATTCAGACGGCCAAATAACCGGATTCCACACAAATCGCGAGAGAGCCCGGTGCGCGAGCACGATGCGCGTGATCCGCAGGCGCTGGATGGCGGCATTCACCGCGCGCTCGGTGGCGATGTCCAGATGGCTGGTGGCCTCGTCCAGCACCAGGATCTTCGGGCGCCGGTACAGGGCGCGCGCCAGGATCACGCGCTGGCGCTGGCCGCCGGACAGGGTCGAGCCCATGTCGCCGACCAGACTGTGATAGCCCATCGGCATCGCCACGATGTCATCGTGGATCTGCGCCAGCCGCGCGGCGGCCTCGATGCGCAGCGGCGTGGCCTCGGGATCGAAGAAGCCGATGTTGTCGGCGATGCTGCCGGCAAACAGCGTGTCGTCCTGCAGCACCGCGCCCAGCATCGCGCGGTAGGCGCGCTTGCCCAATCGCTTGAGTTCGATACCGCCGATCCGGATCTCGCCTTCCTGCGGTTCCAGCAGACCCAGCAGCAGCTTGGCCAGCGTGGTCTTGCCCAAGCCGGAGGGACCAGCGATCGCCACCGACTCGCCGGCCGCGATGTCCAGGTCGAGGTGGCGAATGACCCAGCGCTCGCCCTCGGCATAGCGGAAGCCCAGATTGCGCACCGCAATCGATGCCGCGGGCAGCGGTCCGGCGTAGTTCGTCTCGACATGCCGCTCGGGTGGGGTCAGCACAATGTCGGCCAGGCGCTGGCCCTGCAGGCGCAGCATCTTCACCTGCACGGCATAGTCCACCAGGCTGGACGCGCGGCTGGTGAACATGCCGCAGTACATGGTGAAGGCGATCAGCATGCCGGCGCTGAAGCTGCCGCTGAGCGCCAGCAGCGCGCCCACCCAGTACACGGCGGTGTTCTCCAGGCCGAAGATCAACTGGCTGCAGGAGCCAAAGATCAGATTGAGGCGCTGCACCACGAGGCCGCGGTTGAGCGTGTCGGTGGTGGCGTTCATGTAGCGCGCCGACTGCGCCGCCGACTGGTTGTGCAGGCGGATCGTGGTGGAACCGCGCACCGCCTCCAGAAACCGCGACTGCTGCTTGGCCGATGACACCACTTGCTGGCTGGTGGCCTCGAACTGCACCCGGTACGACAAGGCGCGGATCAGCACGTACAGCAGAAAGGCGGCCAGCACGATGCCGGTCAACTTGAAGCTGTAGACCAGCATCACCCCCAGCGTCAGCGTCGCCATCAGGCCATCGAGCAGCACCTCGACCACACGCGTGGTCAGCGTGTGCTGGATGGCGTGCACCGCGCTGAAGCGCGACACGATATCGCCCAGGTGACGCTTGCCGAAGTACTCCTCGGGCAGGCGCAGCAGGTGACTGAACACGTTGCCGGCCCAGGACAGATGCAGGCTGGTGCCAAAGCGCATCACCGTCCAACTGCGCAGGGCGCTGACCGCCGTCTGCACCAGCAGCATCAGCACGAAACCGATGCCCAGCACGGTCAGCAAGTCGTGATCGCCATCGGCCAGCACCTGATCGATGATGGTCTGCGTGAACAGCGGGCTGAGCAGCGCCAGGATCTCCAGCAGCAGCGCCAGCACCATGACCTCGCTCAGTGCCGACTTGAGGCCGTGGACGCGCCCCATCAGCGCGCGCCAGTTGAACGGATCCACCTCGCGCGCCTTGCGGAAGTTGGGCGTCGGGCTCAGCTCCAGCGCTACGCCGGTGAACTGGCGGCTGGCTTCCTCGCGTGACACCGTGCGCTCGCCCTGCGCCGGGTCGTGGATCACCAGCACCCTGCCGCGCACTGCCTTCAGCACCACGAAGTGGTTCAAGCCCCAGTGCAGGATGCACGGGCGCTTGAGCTGATCGAGTTCGTCCAGTTCCAGGCGCAGTGGCCGGCCCTGCAAGCCCAGCGCTTGCGCCATCTCGATCAGGCGGCTCAGGGTGGCGCCCTTCAGCGACAGCGAGAAGCGCCGGCGCAGGGACGCCAGATCGGTCTCGAAGCCGTGGTAGCAAGCGACCATCGCCAGACACGCCAGGCCGCACTCGGCGGCCTCGCTCTGCAGGATCACCGGCAGGCGCCGACTGCTCCAACTGAAGTTCAGCGGCGTGCGCGGAATTTCGTAGCGCGGGGCCGCGCCGAAGGTGCCGGCATCGCCCCCCACCACGGCGCCAACATCGGGGCGCGAGCACTGCGGCGTCACCGGCACGGCGCTCACGCCTTGCCCTCGGCGTCGATGCGCTGCTTCATGCCCAACAAGGGCTCGAAGATCCAGTCGATCAGCGGGCGCTTGTCCAGTAACACGTTGGCGGTCAGCACCATGCCGGCCTTGAGCGGTTCGAGGTGACCATAAGCGCGCACGCGCTGCCGGCGCAGCGCCACCAGCACGCGGTAGAACGAGGCTTTCACCGGCTGGCCGAGCAGGGCCGCAGCTTCGGTGGGGTCCAGCGCGCTGCGTGAGACCTCGGTCACGCGCCCGTGGCGCAGACCATACTTCTGGTAGGGGAACGCCTGATAGCGCAGCAGCACGGTCTCGCCGCGATGCACGAAGCCCACGGCCGAACTGGGCACCAGCAACTGCGCCAGCAGGTGCGCACCCTGGGGCACGATGCTGAGCAGCGTTTCGCCGCTGGCCACCGACATGCCCGGCTTGATCACCAGCGCCGAGACCACGCCGGCCTCGGGCGCGCGCAGCACCAGCGCTTGCTGGGTTTCGGCCTGGGCCAGCGTGGCGCGGTTCTGCGCCAGTTGGTTCTGCGTCGCGTGGCGCTGGCTGGCGGCCTGCAGCGGCAGTTGCGCCAACTGCGCGCCGGCATCGCCGCTCTGCTCGCCCAGCGCTTCGCGCTGGCTGATCAGCGATTTCAGTTGCGAGCGCGCATTGAGATCGGCCAGTTGCTGCTGCTGGATCTCCAGCGCCGAGACGTAGCCCTCCTTGCCCAGCGGCCGGATCTTGGCCAGCAGGGTACCGAGGCTGTGTACCGATTCCCGCTCCAGCGCGATCTCGCCGATGATCTCGCTGCGCTGCGCGCCCAGCGCAGCGATGCGGCTGCGCAGCGCGTCGGTCTGATCCAGCAGCAAACCCTGCTGATCGATGAGGTCGGCTTGCAGCTTGAGCTGCTGCGCCTGCAACTGTGCGATCTCGACCGCCGCCTCGGAACCCATGGCGGTGCTGCCGAGCGCGCCGTCGATGTCCAGCAAGGGCTGCCCGGCCTGCACGTGCTGGCCAAGGTGCACCGCGAGCTTGCGCACCACGCCGCTCTGCAAGGCGGTGACGTTGAGCAAGCCGGAAGTCGGCACCAAGGTGCCGGGCACCGTGGCGCGGCGCGTGTACTGACCCAGAAATAGATACGCGACGATGGCGCCGGTCAGGATCAGCGCGGTGCCGACGACCAGCCAGCGCCGCGGCGGCGTGGCCAGGTGGATGTCGCCCAGCCACGCATCCTGATGCGCGCGCACCGCCTCGGCCCGGAACAGGCTGCCGGTCCCCTCCATTCCAGCGGCGTTGGCTGCTGCACCCATCCCCATACCCCTGCGCATGCTGCGTGGCGCGCGGACCGGACAGATACAGTGGGTGCGAAGTCCGTGTCTATACCTAATGGGCTGATGGGCTTATACGATTTCGCAAGCATAGCAAGCGTTTCGAGCGCGTAGCGCACAACGCATTGAATGTGCAGCACTTCAACGGCGTTCGGTGCGCGGATCGGCGTGTCGGCGCAAGGATCGCCGCGCGTCAGTCCCGGACTACAGCGCGTGGGGGAAGTCCTACACATGGGGCGGGATCGGAAGATTTCGCGTCAACGCGTGTTGCTGTTGCGGGTTGGTTGCCAAGGTCACCCGGTGCTACTCGAAATCGCCCGCTTCGAGCTGCCGGACCAGCACTTCGATGGACGGGCCGTACTCGATGATCCGGCGCTCCGCTACCCGGCTTCTCGCAGTGGCCCGGGTGAAGTAGGCCATGCCCACGGTGTCCTCGCGCCGTGCGGCAGTTTCGAGGATCCGCCGTGTCGCCTGGCGCGCCCGCTCGTCGTACAACATTCGCGCGCGCAGGACCTCGAAGCTGTAGCCCCGCCCCATGCGATGCATCAGCCGGGTCAGGCTGTTGGCCGATTCCGTGTAGGCATTGGTGATCCGGTTATCGAAGTAGGAAAAGACCTCCTCGTACCAATTGCGCATGGCCGTGGTCAGCGCCTTGAAGCCCTCCTGCAACTCAGGATCGATGTGGCCCCGCCAAACCTTGAACCGGGCCTCGGCATCGGCGCGGCTGTGCGCGTCCCAGATCGACAGGAAGCCCTCCTTGAGCGCGTGCGCGCGGTTGAGCTGCGGAAACCGGTCGAACCATGCATCGAGTTGCTGCATCGGCAGGGGATCGAGATCGTGCTGGCGCTTGAGCAGCAGGAAGCGCTCATCCTTCAGCTTGAGCCGCTCGCGCTCCGGCAACGTCGTGCGCAAGTTCTTGCGCAGTTTCTCCAGCACCTCATTGGCCATGCGCTGGATATGGAAGCGGTCCACCACGATCCGGGCCTGCGGCAAGGTTGCGCGCACGACCTGCCGATAGACGTCGTACATGTCCATCGTGACCCACTGGATCCTGTCCTTGTCTGGCAGGTTCTTGAAATAGGTCAGGAGATCGGCCTTGCTGCGACTGGCGCGCAGATCGAAGATCGACTTGTGCTCGACGTTGGTGATCATGGCGCGGTAGGCGCCGATGATCTTCAGCTCGTCGATGCCCAGAACGCGCGGTGTTTCAAAGCGGACCTGCTGCGACAACCGGGCGACGTGGTCGGCAAAGATCTGGCGGACGGTCTTCGCGTCCAGGGCGGCCTCACGGGCCACCGCCGCAAACGTCTGGCTGAAACTGCGCGCACAGACGAACGCGACCAGGCGCGTGGTGGCGCGGCGCTTGCCATCCAGATCCGGGATCGGATCGAATGCGGTCTGCTTGCAATCCAAGCACCGATAGCGCCTCCGCAGGATCTGGATCCGCACCGGTTTACCGTGTGAAGGCGCATCACGATAGGTCTGCGGTTGCGCCCCGTGCCGATACAGCCGCGCACCCTGGCATCCCGGACACTGCTGGAGCGACTGCGTGCTTTCGGCTTCGATCGTGTAGGCATCGCCCGAATCGGTCACGGAGAGCGTGCGCAGGCTGGGCAACTGAAGAAAGTCGGTCATGCCGGTTCCACAGTGAAATCCGACCTACAGGCTAGCACGACGACGGCCGAGGCAACAGTGGAATCCTGTTTACAGAAGCGAATGACGGGCGCAGGAGCACACCCGTTCCAACACTTAAATCCGGATACCCAAAAAAACCTGACACGCCCACTGCTTCAGTAGTTGTTGGGGTGGGCGTCCCTGCCCGTCTCCATCATTGCTTCTGCAATGAGTCTGACTCGCCGCTTCACAGCGGTGAAGGATTGCCACCCAAATGGCAGATCCCCGTCCACACCACTCTTCAGCTTCCTTGCCAGGACATCCATGCCCTACGTAACACTCCACGGCATTCGTTCCTTATGGCGTCCATTCCGGCGATCCTCGCCTGAATCATCTCTTCTGTTTCTCACTGCGCCGGCGGGCGGTTTCGTCCTTGATCCATGTGACCTTCCAGGTCAACATGGCCGCCGCTTCCCAATCCGCCCGCGCTAAATCCTTATTTCCTTGTGACGTGTCAGCCGTCCTGGCTGCGGTCCTTGTCTCACTCCCTGCGACACCATCAGATCAACACATCTTGCGATTCCTGCAAGAGGTGCGCATTTACTGTGCGTTCAGCTTTGAAGCCTTCGCTACAGCTGCGCTGAGCTGCAGTTGTGCCAGCTTTTGTGACTTGCCTTTGAAGTACACGGGCTCTGGTAGATCACCCCATTCGCCCCTGTTGTGCACCGTCGGTGCATCGGCGTCGAAGTAGGTTTCGACCAAGCGTCCACTGGACGTTGAGATCACCGCATCGCCCGACACGCCTTCGTAAATTGGGAAGTCGACGGCAACGTTGCATTGCGTACTCTTCCAGGTCTTCCAGAAAACGGCCTGTTCGAGCAACAGCCGCGCCGGCGCACGGTGTACTTCGCGCATCAGAGGAATGCCGGTGAGGCGATCCAGTGCTGGCAGAACGCTCGCTGTCAGTGCGCGCAAAGCGCGATCGGTCGGGCTCCTGTAGAGCGCCAGCGCCGCCCAGTACGGCCCTTTCGAGTTCAGCTCAGCACCGGTGACTTGGCGCTCGACATAAACCACAAAGAGTTCGCCGCTGCGCCCACGCAAGCCAACCCCTGATGGTTTTCCGGATTCGCCACCGATCACCTCATCGACCATGCCAATGGAGATCCCAACATAGCCGCCAGCGGTTCGCGCAAGGTTTCGGACAGTTTCCGTATGCGCAAACTTGGCAATGCTGTGCATGTGCAGCAGGCCGGCCTGCTCGTAGATCTGGCCGTCATCGATCTCGACATGCTGGATGGCATCGCCCATCAGCGCCGCAGGCTTCCCGTCAGCCCGGAGGTAGCGCCCACGAACCTCTCCGCGACTCAGGTCGCATGCATCGATGCGGCCGAGCCCGGCACGGGTTAGTGCAGCGCGCAGGATCTGATCGAGCCGCGCATTGAGCGGTTTCCCCGTGCCGATGTAGGGCCTGATGGTCCATGGGGGATCGAGCGGGCCGCTGAGGTGGTTTGCGTCATGCTGTGATTCATGCGCGCGATGTTCGACGGCCCGCGCAAAACAGCAGCCTGCCGCATGCTGTACGCGCCCGAACTGGAACAGATGGATCTCGGCGTGCTCCGGTTCTCGTGGCGCCATGAGAGCGGGTTCCTGGCTCTCTCCTGGGCAGTCGCAGGCGATCCACTGCCGCGCCGTCCTGATCTGCTTGAGGAAAGCGTGCGCTGCATCATGCTGTGATCGGGTCGGCTGCCGGGTCGAGAAATAGGTGGCCTTCAGCGCGCCCGCAACGTCTGTTGGAACAGGCCCGAGAGCTCGCTTTCTATTGTGAACATGCAGCGCCATCGATCCCCAACCCTTCAGTCAGACTGAAACGCTGGGCTTTTCGATGCCTCGAGCAGTTCCATAGCAACCTGATGGTCACCACACATCAGTCGGGCCGTTTTCTTCGCCCACGCCTGCATGTCGCACTGTGGACACTTGAACTTGTTCTTCGAGATGGTTGTCTTTTCGCCCCTCGACGTCGCCCTGGACATGACGATCAGCGGCTCCGGCTCGGCGCCACTCGGCTTGCTTTCCCTGCCACTACCTGCGGTTGTCGACGCTCCCGATGGACTGTACTCACGCGGCGCATGCGAGGTTGGATCACCTGATTGATCAGGTAATGCGCCCTGCCCGTCCCCGATCGCATCGCCTGGCTGTCCAAACGGAGTCCATGCAGCTGGGGGTGGCGCTGCTCCCGCTGCGGCTTCCCCGTCGTCGTCGCCTTGGTCACCCTGCTCAGCGTCCGGGTCGACGCCGACATCGAGCTTGCTCTTCCGCATCAGCTCGGCGCCCATCACTTCGCCTTGATCGTTCGCGACCGGCGCCACTGGATAGCGATCAAGCCAGGTGATCTCGAACCCCGACTCGACCAGCACCTTGGCTGCCGTTTCGAACGGTCCATCTTTGACGATGACGTGCTTGAGTTTGACGCCCGTCTTTTTCCCGCCAAGCACGCCCGTGGTGGTCGGAATCAGGCCCACGGCCTCCATCGTGTCCGCCCAATGCTTGTTGTGGTATCCCTTCCTGCCGGCTTTCCCGGCGGTAAACGTGCTGACGTGGACCATCTCGCGAACCAGCGTGCCGAGCACGTGAATCAGACTGCGCGTGGCAAAGGTCGCAGGATTGAGCCCGATCTCGTGCGTTGTCGTTTCGTCCCTACGAATGAAACGCTGAGCGGAGAAATAGCCCTCGGTATTGGGGCGCCGGTTGAGCGTGATGACGGGCTCCGGCAACACATCGCCGAACAGCTCACGGTTAAAATAACGGTAGGCTCTGACGAGCTGCTGGACCAACTCTTCGGTCGGGGACGTCACGACGACGCGGGTCTGGATACCTGGATCAGCCATGCCCGCGCTCCACGGCCGGTTTTGCCGCGGGAAGTTCAATCTGCACCCGGGCATTGAGATCTTCTCGAACTGACCGCGCCAAGCTCCAGAGCGCCCTCTGTTGCTTTGGGTCGCAACGTGATGGATTTGCAGTCAGATCGAGAGTTCGATCGACATACAGCACGTGTCCGTGATCACCGACCTGATAGGTTGCTGTGTATCGGCCGACTCCGCCTGGCGCGATGACTTCGATGTCGTGCGGAGCCCGAATGGATCGGGCGCCGATCACGTTGATCTTGGTCTGCTCCTCGCGCAGGGTGCTTTGACAAAGGCCCGGCCCTGTTTGCGACAGGAAGTCCGCCATGGGGTGCAGGCTGACAGCTGGGCGCGGAATGCTGATCGAGAACCTCGAACCCGGCACAACATAGCTCGGATCGTTGATGCCAGCGCCATATACAAAGCGGACGTTTGGTGTGTTGAGATCGCTGCTCGTGTGAATGGCCACATCGGTAGCCAGGACGCCGGCATAGCGAGTTATCCGATCGCGGAGACTCCGCAACGGACGCGTGAGGAACGCAAGCCGGCTCGCCTCTCCGAGTGCGCCGTAGTCGGCGATGACTGCAGTGCCAGAAAGATCGCCGTTTGGGCTGATGGTCAAACTGGTGCGCACGGCATCGGCCATGGAGTCGATGGGATGAAATGGAATGCGGAGCAAGTCCACCCCACCATTCGGACCCACGCTGTAGCCGAACTTGCCGGCATCGCCCGGAGCGACTTCACCGATCGATATGAAGGGCGATCCGATGTCGAGCGGATTGCTGTTGTTGTTCGCGGCCAGCATGACCTTCCCCAGAAAGGCCGGCATCGGCTGCACCACCGGATGCCAAAACAACGGCAGTCGTGGGACCATGACCAAACTGGTCGAAATGGCTTTGGCGCGCATGAGCGCCTGCAGCAGGATGACTCGATCCTGCGGGCTGCCATAGCGCGACAGGAGTATCTGCTGTGCGGACCGTGGCGTGGTGTTTTCCAGATCGAGCGGCAGATCGACCAGTCGGATGTGATCGTTGATCCAGGCGTAGTAGCGACGCATCAGGCTTGCGGGGTCGATGTCTCCTTGGCCCAGGGTGTCGGCCAGGTGTTGCAGTTCCAGGGTCATGCGCTCGGCCTTTTGAAGCTTGGCTGCGTAGGCCTTGATTTCCCTGTGTACCGATGGATAGATGCTGATCGCGAGGTACGGGCTCTTTTGCATCCGTTCGGACGGCGATGCAACGTCCACCAGCGGCGCCACATGGCGGATGCGGAAGATGACGTTCTGGTGGTCCCCATGCTGCTTGCGGAGCAGCGATCCGTTGTTTCCCTCGACGTAGAGTTTGAGTCCGGCCGGGAACTGCACATCGACTTGTGCCGATGCGATGGGCTGCGTCCTGTCGAACAGTCGGAACAGCCCGAACGCACCGGGGAGATCATGAATCGAGGTCACCCGCTCATACTCGGCTTGAACGATCGTTCCCGGCACAACGTGGCGAAAGCGCACTTCGGCGACGCGTTGGGTCGCATATGCCGGCGCGGCCGACGCAGAGATCGGCTTGAGTACGTTGACGCGCGGTATTTCATACCCTGATCCAGGTGTGATTTCCGATGACGCCAGCACGCTAACCTGTTCCCATCCTGAATTGAACGGGATCGCAAGCCGCTTGAGCGCGGCCGCACCGTCCGAAGTCGTGGCCTGCTCGCGGAGGAAACGGGTTTCGACCACACGGCCATCAGCGTGCAGGACGATGTGCGTGGTGTCCCTGAGAATCATGATGGCACCTGGCGGGGCGGCTCGCGCTGCCGTACCACAGAGGCCAATGGTGGCCAACAGGAGAATCCAGGCTTGGAACGACTTCATGGGGTGGTCCGCGTTGAGCTATGTGCATCCTACGAACTCGCGGACCCACCCCTGGGCATGAAATGCCCTCTCAGAGGCATTTTCTGGGTACCGCTGTCAGGCTAAACCGCGCGCGATATTCTTCACGAAGTGTTAAAAGGCACACAGGCGCTGGCGTATCGGCAAGCCGGCCTCTTCTTCGACCCACACACGACAAAAGGACGATGATCTATGCGCAATTCCCTCCCACCTCCAGGGCACCTCGCGCTTCTGCTCCGCATGCGTGATGGTGGGTACGCGTACGACACCCTCAAAGATCTCTCAACGTGCAAGGAGCGTCCCAACCTTGCCGACGCCGAGATGGCGCTGGCGGCGCGCGAAGATGAACTCAGCATGCTGGCCGTCGCGACGTTCGGTTACTCGACCCCAGCAGTTCTGTTGGCCTACCAACGCGCCACCAGTGATGTCGTGCGCCTATCTGCTGCAGGCAACGGTTTTGCCGCGGGCACCGGCTGGTGCGGGAGCGTTCTCGACCTCGAGCAGGCGGGTGCACTGCTGCGCGCGTCGCCTGGTGCCCTCGGCGTGTTTGCGTCAAATCCGCGCATGACACCAGAAGGCTTGCTCGATTTGTGCTCTGGTCAAGGACCTGCGGCAATTGACCTACGTGGCCGCTTGAGCGAGTTATATGCAGGGCTGGCAAATAACCCGTCAATTCCGTCCATCGTCGTGAACGGTTGCACATCGAATCCGCCGTCTCTTGCTGTTAGATCCTTGCTCTCTTCCATAGCAGGATGCCCGCTTGATACTGTACACGCTGAGGCCATTTGCGACCTTCTCGAAAGGATTTGGCGCAACTTTCATACCGGCGTGATGCTTCCGCAGTCAGACGCTCAAGCGGCAATTTCCCACTGGTTTTGTGCGGCTGATGAAGCTCATACAGGCTCGGCCGCATTTGAGGTTCGCCTCTATCTGAACGCGCTCTCGGATGACTCGGTAGAACCACGGCGCGGTGATGACATGGCCAAGCGTGCTGCTGCCATGATGCGTGCTTTGCTGTGGTGTGACGAGGGCATGATCGAACGGCTTTACAACCTTGACCCACATGCGTTCGTAATCGCACTCCGACATACGCCTGTTGCGCAGTTCTCAGACCAAGCGCAGTCTGAGTTGGCTCATCTGCACAAGCGTTCGACTGACCTTGACGTCTTTTTTACAGCCCAGCAGGCGATTTTCGAGGATGCGACGCCTGACGCAATGCTGAAGCCATTATCACGCGGCGAGTTCCGGGCGGCCGCAAGATGGCTTGATTCAGCACTGCGCAAGCTGGCGCCAAACCTCCAGTTGTCGTTGCTTAGAGCGGCATCTGACCTGCAAGAAAGCAAAGGCGTATCGCGGACCAACTCCTTCCTCTTCGCTGTGTTCGGATTCTTGGTTATTGTTCAGTTGTTGCTGACCATTCTCGTGCTTGGAGACCTCTATCACTTCTAGGCCTTGCGCGACGCGTGAAGTGGTGTATGAGGGTTGTGACTCCCTACACGTGTCAGCGCCCATGAACAGCACCGCCACCCGTGCCAACACCCGTGCCAACACCTCCATCGCGGACATCAATGCGGTGCTGCGATCGTGCGGGATCGGCAATATCACCCAGCATGAACTGGCAATGGTGAGCGCACAGATCGACTTGGTCCGTTTCAACACGACGCTGGCGGCCATCCGCGGACCGAAATGCATCACGCGGGATCGGGCCGCCCAATTCATGCGAACCACCGTCGACAAGGCGCGCGTCGCGATTGCTGGCGGTGCCGAAGTGCCGGCGGCGCCATGGCCCGATCTGAGCGCGAAAACGGTCGCCCTTTCGAGCCTCCGTGATGTGAATACCACGCTGTCGACCATCGGTCTTCCGAGTCTGCGCCCTGAGCATGTCGAGCCGCTGCTGAGGAACTATGGGCGAACCGAGATTCTTCGGCTGATGAACCTTGCCGTCGCCGGCGGTGAGACGGGCGACCAGGCCAGGAGGACTCTGCGCTCGATGATCTCTGAGACCGTTTCAGCAGCTGGCAATGGATCCGCTGGCCGCGCTCAACAACAGACAGCACAAGTGCGGACGCTCCCCGTGGCGCGGGCGGCGGCGGACGAAATCCCGGCCGAGGTTGATGTTGAACGCGGCGACGACGCCACCCTCGCCCGATCGCAACCCGCTTCGAGAGGGCAGGTACAGAACACTGCAGGTCAACGCGAATCGGCGCGTCAATCGGACTCGGGTGAGCATGGTCAAGCAATCGCGCGGCGCGACACTGGCACCCATGAACGGCGCGCCACCGCGCAGGTTGTGGATGCCGGATCAGCTGATTCGCACCGCTCCAGTCAGGATCGCGTGCAGTGCAAAGCCTATGGCAACCGGGCGGCCATCACGGTCGAGACGGCCGAGACTGAGGCCGGCATCCCAACAGTGCGCTTCGAGTTCGCTCCAGTGCAAGGCAACGGCGATTCCGGTCATCCCGATGATGCGTCGACCGACAAACCGGGCAAAGCGTATGACTGGAGCAAGAAGCTGATCATCCAACTCACTGCAGATGAGGTTCCTCAGCTGCTGGCCGTCTTATATGGCTTCGCGCCCAGCGCCCAGTTCTCCAACCACGGACAGTCGAAGGTGAAATGGATGTCTCTGGAAAACCAGGAGAAGTCCATCTACATGCGCGCCGGCGACAAGGACGTGCCCATCCTGGTGATCCCCGTCAGTTCGCCGAACTCGATCATGCAGATCGCCAACATCGCGATGCTGGTTGCGCGCAAGCGCAACCGCGCTCTGAGTGGCGATGACATCCGTTTGCTGGTCAAGAACCAGGTGGCTCAGCGAATCAAACCCGTGCAGCAGAGCCGCCCCGGAGTCCGCTGACGCAAAAAAACCCCGGCCGAAGTGCGCCGGGGTTGATGTTTTCCTGTTGTTGTTGTCGAAAGTCTTTGTCTTTTGTCTCAGCCTGCTTGCCTTGGCTTGAACTGCACCACGTTCGACTGCCTTGCTCGCGCAAAGCTGGGAACGTGGTTGATCGCGTCCTTGCCAAACTGGTTGTAGACATCCAACCAGTCGACCGACTTCGCGCCCGATGGTACGGGTCCAACCGGTAGATCCAGCCGCGTCTGAATGCCTTTGGCCTTGAGCGCTTCCTGCAGCGCGCTGGCAGCCTCCTGGCCGCCACCGCTGACGTCATTGTCAGCAAAGATCGCAACGCCTCTCACGCCTTCCGGTGGAAGAAATGAGCGCATGAGCGACGAGCTGACAACGGACCAGCAGGTGTACCCGGTGAAGGCGTGGACCGCGAGCGCGGTCTCAAGCCCTTCGGCTACTGCGAGAACGCCCTTGATCGCCGGACCGAGTCGAATGGCGCCCGTGTGAATGCTGACGGACGAGGGCCGACTCATCATCTTCTTCGGCTCAGGAACAGGCGCCTTTCCGCGCCCATCCTTGGACAGGTAGGTCCGATGGAGCGCGAGGGTCATCCCCTCTCTCGACTGCACCCGAGCAACGATCGCCGGGAACACGTCGCACTCGCCCGTCTCGGAATCCCACCACTCGAGTTCTGGAATGAACCTGAGCGCGCCGTCGATGCCATCGTCGCGAGTCGGCTGCTGCAGTCCACGCGACTCCAGGTAACGCCAGGCAAGTGCTGCGGATGGGTGCCAGACCGGCACGCCGCCGTCCCACACTCTCCGCATCTTTGCAACGGCGTCCAGATCCTTCTGAAGATCTTCATTGGTCTTTGCCTTTACCCTGGGTTCCACGCGACTGACTGGCGGCGCATAGGCCGTCTGACCCTCGCGTAGAACCTCGGGGGCCACGATTGACGCGACCGCCTCCAACATCTGCGGAAACCGCCAACCGCGCAGCCACATCAGAACTGCAAAGCCATCGAGATATTTTCCTGCGAATTCCCTGCAGGTGTTGCAGACACCGAGCCCATTCGTTGCGGTTCGATGCAGACGGAAACCGTCTTTGCCACCGTGAACAGGGCAAGGAACGTGACGTCCCTTGACCCTGACCGCGGCTTCCAGCTCAGGCGCCAGTCGGGCGTAGATCTCTTCCCACCGCCCTTCCGCGCGCCTGCGCACGGTTGTCACATCGATTTTCATGCCACCCTCCGCATGCTCCCTTTCAGGAGGTTGAACATCGCCACCGGAAGTTCATCGAGGCTATTCACCACGATGTTTTTCGCAAACAGGCATGTGACGGCTGGATGCTGGATGCCGACGCCGATCACTTCGATCGCTGACTTCGCGTACAGCTTGATCAGCTCGCGCACGCTGTGCGCATCATTGGGATCGCCATCGGTAACGACCATCAGCATCTTGCGTTCTTCCTTGCGTGTGGCAAGCCTTGTTGCAGCCCAGATCATGGCTTCCGCCATTGGCGTACCCCCGCGCGGGTTGATCGCATACCGGCCAGAGGCTGGTCGTGGTTGCTCATCGAAATCCTTGAGCACCACGATCTCCGGAAATGCTGCGGCGGCGACCTTGCACCCGTGGATCTGATGCACACCTGCTGAGATCGCAAGCGCAGCCTTCCTGGCCTCGTAGATTCGATTCGCTGTCGCCATCGAACCCGATACGTCCATGAGTACCATCACCGCAGTATTGACCTCACACACCTTGCGCTCCCGCTTGAAGATCCGTCCGTCCGTGAACAGCCGGTGTGCTGCACCGCCATCGACCCTGCGACCGGAGACCTTCAGCACATCCCGCTTGCGTGCCTGAGCCTCCATCGCCGATGCCAACTTGGCGCGGAGCTGTGCAGAGCTGGCCATCGTGTCGTCGAAATCCGGCGCTTTTCCGCGATCCGGCCGGACGACATCGAGTGTGCGCCCGAAGACAGGTCCGTGCCCTGTCGTCGCGGCCTCGCTGACAACTTCCTGCGTGGCCTGCTGGCTCAGCTGCTCGGCGGCGATGTCGCCGATGTCCGTCGGCTTGAAATCGCCACTTTGCGCGTCGAGTGCCTGGCGCAGCGCCTGGCGATTGGGGCCGTTCGAGCGTTCGGATTGCGCCGGCTGCTCTTGCCCGTTGTCGCCATGCCCTGCACCGCTGTTTGCGGGGACGTCCATGGTCCCAGTGGCACTCGATGGATCACCGTCTTGCGACGAATCTCCACCGCCCTGATTGGCTCCCGATAAATCGTCTGCAGCACCATCCTGGGTGCCGTGGTCACTGTCGCCTGACGCGCTTGCGTCCTGCTGTGAACCATCAGCGTGATCGGATTCATCACTCTGGTCAGATCCACCTGACGCGTCGTCGTCACCGGCTGTGGCGCTTGCGTCCTGCTGTGAATCATCGCTTTGGTCGGATTCACCGCGTTGACCCGATTCGGTTATCGCGTCCTGATCGTCATCGTCAGCGCCCTCATCTTGCTGAGATTGCGGCTGCTCGGGTGGTTTCTCTTTCGAAAGATCACCCAACAGGCCGACGAAACGTCGGGCCAGACCCAAGGCCTCACTTGTACTGGTGAGTTGATAGACCCCATCGAGCAAAGCGTCGAGCCTGAGCATTCCGGCATCCCCTACCAACGCCTGCATCTGCGTTTCGTAGATGGATGCCGTTTGGGCCACATTCTGGCCCAGCGCCTCTGTCCTGAGCCTCGTAAGAAGCCAGTACGCGATGCACTGTGCCGGGTGCTGGCCGGCGCGGATTTGCTCTTCCGTGCCAAACCCGCCTTGGCGATCGATGTGTTCCGCAAGATCCGCAAGGGTCTTGCGTGCGCCCGGGTAGGTTGCGATCCGGGCCGCTTCCATGCGCACATCTTCGATGACGTTCAACAGCTCGAGCTCGAGCTGCGTGTCACACATCCCGTACACCGGAATCGATGTTTCGACGATGTGTCCCGTTTCGTGCATCAGATAGCCCATTGCAAGCGTGCGCAGGGTGTCCGTGCATGCGGTCGGCATGGCGGGCAGGTTGATCCTCTGCCCCCGGGCGAATGCCCGGTCGCCACCGATCGTCACCTTGATGCCCTGGCTCTCGCCGAAGGCAATTGCGAGGATGGGAAGGGATCCGAGGATCCCCTCCTGAAGCTTGTTCTGGTGCATGACGTTCTCCTAGAACAGGATGGCGGCTTGCACCGACGTCGGCGATTCGTCCGCGAGCCTTTCGGCTGGGCTTTCTTCGCCAGCCGGTTGGGCCTGTGGAGTGGTCTGGACTTCATCGACGGTGATGGCCGCCAACTCATCCGTGTTGAACGCCGCACCCTGGGCGATGATCCGCTCGGGATTGGTCAGCATGGTCAGCAGGCCGCGGAGCGTGAGCGCTTCGCGATCTCCCAACCTGCGGCTCGACTGGCCGCCGATGCTCTCGGTCACCACGCCGATCAGGTGAGCCACCGATTCGATGGCAGGCTCGACGATGATCAGTCCCTTGAGCTTGGCGCCCAAGGCCATGACCGCCATGACTGCTGAGCTGGTGACATAGGCTTTCGCCTCGAATCGTTCGTCCAGCAGTTGCTGCGCCGTCTTCGCGACATCGCCAAGAATTGCTCCAAGCAGACTGCCTTGGGTGATGGCCATGCCTTCGTTGATCGGATCGTCCGGGTTATCGCTTGCCGGCTTCAACCGATAACACACGTGGCTGAAGCGGTAACGAGCCCTGACCTCGGAAGGTTCTGGGCGATCCCGGCGCAGAACAGCGACCCATTCCGGGTGCTTTTCTTCCCATTCCCGATAGTAGTCATCGAGATTGCGGCAGAGGCTATCGGCCGCATCGGTGTACTCGGAAGCGATCTTCCGCAACGCCATGTCAAGATCCGCGACCGCGGATCGCGGTACGCCGAATCCCTTCAAAAGCTGGAACCCGACGCGCCCGCACTCAGCATCCGCACGCTTTCGCAGCGTGTTGAACACCTGATTGTGGGCCGGGCTGCAGAAGTGGCGCACCCCGCCACTGAGCACGTCTGACGGCGGCATGTTCTTGGTGTCGTAATCGACGCCGCGCGATGCCCTTCCGCACAGACTTGAGGCACACGCCTCGAATTGGACCAGGATGAGGTCATCCAGGTTCGTCACTGCGTTCGTATTCATGGATTGCTCCGGAGAATGCGAGACGCAACGACCCCCTCGCGGGGATCGTTGGCCCCGCTGGGGTGGTTGAAGGGTGGATCAGAAGAGAATCGCCGTCATGCGCGAGTCTTCGGATCTCACCACGCCGGGCTCGATGAAGCCCTGTTGGACGATGGCCTCATACAGCTCGGGCGGAAGCGCCTTTGCTGCGGCCGAAACGGCGGACGCATCCATGGCGGCATTGTTGGACAGATTGCCGTCATACATCTTGGCAATGCCCTTCTGTGCCATCAGGATCATCAGCGCGGAGTGAGCCGAACCGAGTTCGGTCGTGCTCCGGGCGGAAAATCCGTTTTGCTGTCTGAGCGGGCTTGTTGCCAGTTGCTTCAACAGCTCCTTCGCGGCCTGCTCTTCTTGAATGACCGCGAACACGATCGGCTTCGCGCCTTCCTGTCCGTCACTGTCTTCCTGATTGACCAGGATAAAGCCGTTGGCCTTCAGTTCGAGACACGACCGCTGAAACTGTGCCTCGACGCCGCCCGCGCAAAGCGATGCGGGTATCCGCTTCGGCCTTCCAAGCGTTTTGCTGGTGGCTTCCTTTTCGCTCACGGTCACCGAGTCGGTTTCCATCACCACCGTGGCGATGCGGTGCTTCTGATCGTTCTTCAGCTCGAATTGGTATCTCTTCATGACGACACCTCATGCGGCCTTGGACGGATCGCTCACACCGAACACCTGGGTGATCATTTCGTGGATCGAGATCATCACCGCTGGGCTGGTCCCGTTGGCGAGTGCCAAATCCACGGCGTAGAGCACTGGCGTTTTCCCGCGCTTGGAGATTTCCTGGTACATCACAGCCAGGTTCACCCAGCGAGTCAGCGTGCGCGTGCTCATGGTCACGTCCATGCCCTTTCCTGCCTCGAAGGCGGAACGGATCATGTTGGCGACCTTGACGAACGAGTCGGCGACCTGGTCCTGGATCTTGAAGGCACCCACCAGGATGCTCCTCTCGACCTCGGGATCCGGGTATCCGACCACCAACTTCTGGAAGCGATCGCGGAACGCCAGGTTCTGCACACGGGTTCCCACGTACAGACCGGTTTCGTCGCCGCCTCCCGCGGTGTTGCTGGTCACGATGAAACAGAAGCCCTTGCGGGCCTTGACCAGTTCGTTCGTTTGCTTGATCAGAACGAACCCCCTCTCGAGGATGTCGTTCAGACCGGTCAGCGTGCCTGGATCGAGCAGGTCGATCTCATTGAGCAGGAAAGGGACACCCGCCCGCATCGCGACCGTCAGTGGACCGTCGAGCGTGATGGTCGATCCGCCGGTGGCCACTGTCTGGTAAATGAGGTCATCAACCTCGAGACGATCATGTCCTGTCACCGAGATCAGCGGTACGCCGAGGCGCGCGCAGACCTGCTCGGGCAGCGACGTCTTACCGCTACCCGTGGGCCCGATGAGTTGCAGCCCTTCGGTGGCACCTTCCTTCCAGACGGACCGAAGGAAGTTGATCATGACCAGCAGGTTGTCCCGGCTGAAGACGTAGTTGTTCTTCAGGTCGGGGATGAAGTCGGCCAGTTCTCCGGCTTCCGGAACTTCCATCGGGATAGCAGGAAGCGTGGTGCCGTGAACATTGAACTGGTCCGGCTGCAAGTTGATTTGCTTCATGGTGTGATCCTCTGAAAGGGCACACCCCCAACGGGGGTGCCCGTTGGGCTTAGATGGCCATCGCCAGCTGATTGGCGTTTTCACGCTCTTCAGACTGCTCCTGGCCAACGAATTTCTTGATCAGGTCGCGGTAATTGCGACCCACGAAATGCCGGATGGCATCCGGTTCGAATCCGCCTACGCGACAGCAGAACTCGAACGAGAACGGCGCCTTTGCATTGGCCGCTGGCGCCATCCAACACAGCACCTCCCGACGCGTATCGTCGGTCTTTGCGTCGCGCAGCGATTCCAGTGCGGTTTGCACCATCGCATCACAGAGCCGCGTGATGTCGTCATCGGTCCAGCGGACCATGTCAGCGCACAGAGCGATGCTCTTCTTGCGCTGTTCGACTTGCGTTGCGGCCTCGACAGACCGCGTGCCGTCCTGGCTACCGAATGGCAGATCCAGCTGCGTGATGACCTCGCGCAGCAATGAAGTTCGGAAGCTCAACAGAGCCTCGCGACGCAGTCGACGACGTTCACGCGCGTTGCGAAAAGCCGTGGCTGCCGACTCGAGGAACTCGAGCGGATCGAAGTTGAACAACATGATTGGCCTCCCGCCGGCGTGCGCACGGAAGACCCTTGCGGGCATCGTGTGCGCCCGCAGGCTGATGAAAAACCGGAAGCGCTCCGGCTAGCGTGTTGACGCAATCTGCGTCAGCAACGCTCGAGGCCAGGCCATGACCTCACGCATGCGTCCTCACAGGAAAAGGCGCAGGCGTCAGGTAACAACCTGTAGCGTGCTGTTGGTTGGGCAACACGCAGAAGAAATCGACCGTGCATCGGGCCGGGACCGGCGCGTTAGCGCAGCTAAAGCATGCTTCAGTTCGCGTCTTAGTGCAAGGCGCAGCGGCGTGCAAGCGCCCGATAGACGATTGCCGCTGTCAATGGATGGCTGTGCCGAAGCACCAGCCGAAGCCACTCCAGCTTGCACTGCACTGATCTCGATTTCATTTTCATTTTTTTCTTCGTCAATTTGTATCTCCAGTTTCAGTGCGCCACAGGATGATTCCCCTGTGGCGCACTGCATGACTATTTATGCTGGATTTCAGCCGTTGATATTCGCGTCTTCTTCCAGCATGTCTTCGTAGTCGTCCGGATCCTGGTAGTAGCCCGTTTCACCACCGGAAACCCAGGGTTTCTCGGTCACAAGATAGCCAAGCTTGTTGACGATATGGAATCCCGCAGCAATCACCCAGATACCATCCTCGCCCTCGACCACGGTCCACACGCTGTGTGCGTCCAGGTCCTTCACGTCGTTATAGTCCCTCAGATACGAGCCCTGCCCCTCCTGGCCAGGCGTCTCGACTGGGCCATACCGCTCCCAGAATTCGTGTTCCTTCATCGTCTCGTCGACGACCGTGCTATGCGTGTGCATCGGCAATCTCCCGTTCAACGAGTTCAGCGAGTTCCATGCCTGATACAGGCTGGTGCCTCTGCAGGCGATCCTGCATCGAACCCACAAGCGATTCGAGCTGACTTGTTTGAATCCAGCGCACAAGAAACGATTTGTCCGGTTCGGCACAACGCAACAGCGCCATGTCGCCATCGATGCGAATCGGTTCCGCGTGCATCGCGACTCGATCGCCCTGGTAACCATCATTGAGGTAGATGATCATGCATCCCTCCACTCAAGCCACGGCCTGAACGGATGGATGCGCCTGCTGGTGCAGGAGCCTCGTTTCCGCGAACTCGGTTCCCATCAGCTCGACGAGGCCATTGCAGTAGAAACTGTCGCCTCGACGCATCCCGGCCAGCACTCGACCAACCGACTCTTCAGTGATCGCATGCTGCCGCATGATTGGCGTGATCTCGCTGGTGCGCGAAATGACGCCGATGAGTTTTCCCTCGATCCGCACGACGCAGGATTGCTTGATGCGCCGGCGAACGGACCCGACTTGAATCGTGTCGACGTTCTTCGACATGGAACACCCCGGGCTTGACGCCCTCTGAAATGCCGGAATCGCTCCGGCCAGCGTGTGGCGCATTGCGCGCAACAGGCTGTGAGTCCACAAAGGGCTCGCGCGAACGCGCACGAACACATACGCGCTCGCGCAAGACCTTGGTGTTGGATGCACGGTAACCGTGCATGCAGAGGCGGATGAACAACACCCTGCAGGGCGGCTCCGACCGCGTGGAGCCTATTTCGAAAAGCGCCAATCGCGGGCGGTTCGCGGCCTCATCGGCAAGTTCAGGCTACTGCCTGGACTGCCTTCCGTCAATGCCGCCAGTGATGCCAACTTCGCCGGTATCGGGCATGTCCACCGTTCGCAGGCGCAGCCGACAGCGGGACAGCCGTATTCCAGTCGGCGGCGAACTGGGCTCTCGCGGGCGTGACGGTGGCTCCTGTCAGGACAACACCCATTTCCCGATTGCGATCGAGGGACGACACCGAGAAGTTCTGGCTCCCGATGAATGTCCATTGCTGACCCAGAATCATCTTCGCGTGCATGTATCCCGCTGACTTTGGCATCAGACGCACCTGGACGCCATGCGCGGCCAAGGCTTGGGCGTTCCGCCGGTCTTCCGAGGAGATCGATTCGGGCAGGATGACTTGGGCTTGCGCGCCCTTTGCCTCGATCGTCCGCAGGATCTGTCGATCCGAACCCATTTCCTCGCTCTCGATCTCGACCTGGCCAGGCTGAGCGATCATGGTCTCGATCGCTTGGGTCGCACCAGGCGAGAGAACCAGCCATTTCCTCACGGCGGATGGGGCACTCGTGTTGGTCCAGTCAGCATCGAACACCGCTCGCGCCGATTGTACGATCGCTGGCTGCCGCGTCACCCAAAGGTATTCCCGATTCCGGTTGAAGGCAGACCAGTCGAAATTGGCCGTCCCGATCTCGCAGGCGTGAGCACTGCAGACGTATTTGGCATGGTCAAACACATAGCGCGCTTCGAAGCGTGCAGGCGCTTGCTCGACGCTGGCGCCCGTTGCGCGGGCAGCAGCAAACTCGCGCCGGACTTTTGCGGGAGCCATCTTGTAGGGCCTGCCGTCCAAGATGATTCGGACGTGGACTCCGCGGTGAACTGCGTCTTGCAGCGCGTGCAGGATCCCTCGGTCAGCCAAGTAGTAGACGTTCAGATCGATGCTGTGCTGCGCCTGCTGGATGACCTGAACAACAGGTGCGTCACCTGCGGTTGGCTGGATGTAGAGCATGTCCGGACTCCATTCCAAGAACCCCACGGTGCACATGCGCCGTGGGGTTGTGGTTTACCGTTTACTGTAGCGGGGTGTGGCCGCGCCGAGGTCCATCTGCGGACCCAGCCTGGTCCCCTTCGAAAGCTTGATTCCTTGCTTCAGGCGTTCGGGGTTGCCGCGCACCGGCAATCCAGTCCACACCTCTGGAATGACCGTGATATGGTCCTTTTCGAGATACTTTTCGACTGCTGCCTTAGAACTCATGGTTGGCTCCCTCAGACGTAGAAGAAGATCAAGGCCTCAATGACACTGCCTTTGATGAGTATGCTACTCGCATCGGGCACTTTGACAAGTTTGCCCTGAGCGTCTTCTTCCCATGTTTCCTCGAGGTACAGGTCCCGATAGCCACCCGAATGGGACAGCTTCGATTGGGAACCGAACCGACCGTAGAGCATGCCTTCCGTGGTTCTGACCCCAATGATCAGCGTCTTGTCTTCTCGTTTGCAAATGTTGAGACTGGCAAAGATCGCCTGATCGGTAGCCTGGTCGCTGACCTGCGCAAGGTTCTTGAGTTTGCGCCGCAGAAACCCACTGATCGACCAACCCTGCCTCTGCGCCAAGCCGATGATGCAGCCATAAACGCCTGGCAACACAACGAACGTTAGCCACGCCGTGAATCCTTGGATGGCGCTTCCAAAGAGCATGAGTGGGCTTTTGTACAGGACCGGCTTTTCTACCATGCCATAAATCAAATCCGCATGGCCAGTAGGAACGAAGATCAGAACGGTGAATGCCAACACCATGAACGACCTGATCAGAATCCTGATTGACTCGGCTGCATCGACCGGAACTGATGCCTGTCCGATCGTGAACCTTCTCACGCTGCTGTAGATAAAGCCCGGGAGCACCAGCACTAGAAGGTACGGAATACCCAAGTTGAAGATGTTTTCCATGATGATTACCTCAGCCGTGCGCGCCGTGGTGAAGGAAGCCACCGCGCGCACGCCGCGGTGGTAACTTGACGGGTGCGCCCATCCCTCGCGGGATCAGTGCGCCCGCAAGGGTTTCTTGCTGCATGTCTGTCGCAATTTGAAAGACATTCCCGTGCAGCTTTGCTGTCAGTCAGCAAGGCTCACGGAAACTGTAGATCGCTTTCGCATACGGGAAGCGGGTTGAACCCACTCGTCCAATAGCGGCGTCCGGTCGCGTAAAGCGCATCCTTCGCGCCGTCCCGCGCATAAATTGATTTCACGGTCGTGTCGAACGTCAGACCGTATTCGTTCGTGTAAATCACCCTGTCACCGGCCTTGAATCGCAGAGGCAGCCCATTTTCAGGTGCAAATGGCTTCTGCGTGTCATGCTCGGCAACGACCTCATCGATCCACTCGAAGTGAGTGCTCACGGCATTCTCCCGCATGATTGAATCCGATATGCACGGCTCGGCGCCACCACCCCGCAAGGGGTGATGGCACCAAGGGCGGTGGCGCATGCCGCTTACTCCACAATTTCGCAGATGTATTGCGGCAGCAAGCGATACGTGCGCCCCGCGTCCGTCTTGACGGTGATGACCTTGCGGCCCACCCTGATGACTTGCGCATAGCGCTGCCCCTGCATCCATTGATCGGTTGCCGGGTGCAGCTGGATGCGCTGGCCAATCTGGAAGGCGTCGAGCGAGTAGAGCGTCATGCCAGCGCTTCCTGATGTTTCGCTTCGCTTTGCCAGCCGAAGGACGGCTCGACGGCGTCCAGGAACCAACCCGCCCCCGGCTTGCCAGGGAAGTAAGGCTCGATGCCATAGACGTTGCCCCACTCGCCCCCGAAAACATCAGCGAGAATGTGCGCCGTCGCATGCGCGTACAACGAGAGCATGAACCCGAAGCGACTTTCTTCGAGCGTACCGCTTGGCGCTTCGGCGATGATGCCGGCACGCCGCGCGGTATAGAGCAACACGCGACGTTTCGGGTCATCGATGAGCCGTTCCGACTTGGTGATCACGTTGAACGATATTTCGGCGTCCACGTAATCGCCTAGTGGTGCGGCATTGTGCAAGACCCGCTCGATGACCGACTCATACTCAGGCGTCGAGAACGGTTGCAGGTTGGCTGTCGCGATGCGCCCTTGGCGAACACGGTCGAGTGCACGCGAATAGTAAGCGCGGATATCACCGTCGTTGCCGACGGCCGCGAGCGTGACGAACTTGCGCCCCGTCCGTTGCCCGGCGAATACATTCTCCTGCTCGGTGAAGAGGAAGCAGGCGCGACCTTGATAGCCATTGCGCAGATCAGGGATCCATCCGGGGATGAACTCCAGGATTTCACGCTGGGCGCGCTGGGAATTCACCGCGACCAGAAGATGGCGGTGTTCGATGCTCTGAATGAACATGATGATCTCCCGCCGACGTGCGCACGGAAGACCCTTGCGGGCATCGTGTGCGCCCGCGGGCATTGAAAGACCGGAATCGCTCCGGCTGGCGTGTGGCACGATGCGTGCCGACAGCCGTAGAGGCGCAGAGGCCTCACGCAAACCGCATGGCCGCGTTTTGCGTCAAGTCTCTGAAGGCAGGCGCAGTCAGCCAAGCTTAGCCGTGGCTGGATACGAACGCTGCAGGACGGAAATCAACCGTGCATCGGGCCGGGACCGGCGCTGGCGCGCAGATCTAGGCTAAGGCTGCGCATGCTTCTTGTCAAACCAGCCGATTTGCCTCTCAGAGGCGCATTTGCCGTCGGTGGTGATGCGGGCCGCGCATACGATTCCGGCCATGCCAAACCAAATTCGAATCTTCGCTTTTGCGGCCATGATGGTGCTCTGCGGGTCGGCGTTCTGCACGCCAGCAATCACCATCCCGCCGGCTGTTCTGCAAGCGGTGCACGCGCTGGATCCCGCGGCGCATATCGCGGCCTCGCGCGCCGGCCCAGTGCCAGGCCTTTTCGAGATCTCGACCGGTCGCACGCTTCTTGAGGTTTCAGACAATGGACGGTATGTGTTCGAGGGTCATCTATTCGACCTGAAACGCGGTGTGGATCTCGCAACGTTGGAGGCTAATGGCTGGCGTTCCAGGATCGTTGCCGGGATGCCCAATTCCAGCTTCATCACGTTTGCGCCAGCGCGCCCGCGATTCGTCGTCACGGTCTTCACCGATCCATCATGCGCTTACTGCCAGATCATGGCCGGCCAGATCCATGGCTACCTTGCAGCAGGGATCGAACTTCGCTTCGCTGCCTATCCTGCCGAGATGGGCGCAAGCACCGGCAATCCGATCCTTGCTCGCATCTGGTGCGCACGCAATCCTCAATCAACCTTCATTTCCGCCTTCACACGTCGAGTTGCGCCGCCGGCGACCAGCTATTGCGGCGGCGTGCTGACGACTGACGAAGCTGCGGCGGCGCGCCTGCAACTCCCGGGTACGCCATCTCTGATCGGACCCCACGGGGCTCTACTTGGCGGCTATCTGAGCCCCCGCACTTTGTTGGCAAAACTTGTCCTTGATGCCACCGCGCACGAGGCGCTCTGATTGTGAGCCATATCTTTGCCATCCTCATTGCACTGTTGCTGCTTATTTCTTCGCTCGGCTATCGCGTTGGAATACGCGGTAATGCCCAAGAAGTAGGCGCAAGCGTCAACAAGATCGACGTTGCGAACGCTCTTGTAATTGGTTCCTTCCTCTTTCTCTACTCGCAGCTGGTCTGGCTGCTACCTTGTCACTGACCCGGTGCGCGACAATCCCCGCCGTTCAGGGCGGGGAAGGATAGCGCGGACTGTTCGCACTCCCTGAGACGCCACGAGGGTAGAGGACTTTCACCTCCAAGCAGGTGCGCCCTGCCGGGCGCACCAAAAAAACCCCGGGTTTGATCCCGGGGTTTATGAATAATGTTCTTGCGTGCGTTAGTTAGTTAACCACATCGTGATGCCGCGCATACAGCGCATTGTTCGCATCCAGATGACGCAACTACAGAACCGACCGCGCCACATTCCGTGCAGTCTTTGCCTTTTGGCATTGTTTGCGAAGAGCGCTCCTTCATTGCCTGGTTATTGATCACCGAGAGCACCGTCTTCCCTAACGGCCGGCCGTGTTCATCGCAGTAGCCAAGAACCTTGAATCGGTACTGGATCAATGCGGCGATGTAAGCTACGGTCGATGGATACCATGCCGACCTCTCGGCGCCAGGAACCTGGGCCATGAAGCCACCCATTGGTTCCGCTGCATCGATCAGCTGATCCGTCTTGCGTAGAATCCATCCCGGATCGACGATCCGCATGTCAAGACTGAGCGATTTGCACAAACCATCGAGCGATCGCGGATAGTTGCCTGACAGCCACAAACTGAATGGGCGGCGTTGAGCATTCGGAAGCATGGCCTCCTTCAGAAACAGGCAGAAGTCATCGCCCGTCCCATGATTGGTTACATCCACCGTCCATGAGAGCGTGCCCTCGGCCGTCGTCTTCGGCTCCTTGGCCGACATCAGTGCGTCGATCAGTGGGTGCTCCGAACCTTCGTCCGAGAACGCACCCAACTCTTCGCAGCGATACAGAACAAGTCGAGCAAAGGCCGCGACTGCGCTCGGTACGCGTGTCTCTATACCGTTGGGCATCGTGATCACGAACGGCTCGCCTGGGCACTTGGCCAAGGACTCGAGCTTGCGCCGCAGCCACTCCCGGTCCAGCGTCCGCATGTCCATGCTGATCGACTGTGCCAACGCGGACAGCCCGCGTGGCGCTTCACCCATCGCCCACACCTCGAACGGCGACATATGCCCGTTCTCGATATGACCGATGGTTACCGCGAACGAGCCACCTGGTGCGTCCACCATGTAGGTCCATGACGGATTACCGCCGGGTGGTCGCGGTCGCTTTTCCCACCGAAGAACACCCGAAATCTCGGGAACCTTGGGAATCGTCAGACGACGATCTTCGGCCGCAACGAAAGATTGAACTGCAGCGAACCCTTTTTTAATGGTTCCTGCGGCCTTCTCCACGATGCGGTACGACTTGATCGCCGCCGAGATCTTGATTGTCATGAAGCCCTCCTGCGGGGCGCTCTGCGCCCCGCTATTGGTGGTTGGATCAGAATCGACCATAGACCCCTTCCTTCAGCGCTTCGTACAGATTCGCTGCAGTGTGGGAATCACCGTCGTACTCGATGATGTCGTTACCCTTGGCCTGGACCTCAGTGCCGTCTTCAAGCGTGAAGACGTACTGCGTATTGGCCAGGTCCGACTCTCGAACAAGCACGCCCTGGAATGCCTCTGGGTTGAATCGGAACGTTGTGCATCCCTTCAGCCCACGCTCCGCTGCATAGAGGTAGACGTCTTTGAACTCTTCGAACGCGATGTCCGTTGGGACATTCACAGTCTTGGAGATCGCGGAATCCACCCACATCTGAACGGCCGCCTGCACGTCGATATGCTGCTTTGGCGCCACCGTATCCGCCGACACGAAGTAGCTCGGGAGCTTGTTCTTCGGATCATTGGCATCCGGCGAGGCATTGGGATTGACCAGTGCCCTGTACGCCAGCAGCTCGAAGCTGCACACATCGACCTTCTCCTTGGTCTTGCGCCCCTCTCTGATCACATTGCGTGAGTAGAGGTGCGCGAAGCTTGGCTCGACGCCATTGCTGGCGTTATTGCCGAAGGAGAGCGCGATCGTGCCGGTGGGCGCGATCGAAGTGTGATGCGTGAAACGCGCGCCGACCTCGGCCAACTGCTCGACCAGATCCGGCTCACGCAACGCGATGCGCTGCATGTAGCGGCTGTACTTCGCATGCAGAATGCGTCCATGCAGTCTGTCGCCGACCTTGTAGCCATCGGCAACCATTTCCGGACGCTTGCACAGCATCTCCTGTGTGACTTCGAACTCTTGCAGAAGGATGGGGGCCGGACCCTTTTCCTTGGCCAGATCCAGGGCAACTTTCCACCCCGTGATCGCCATTTCGTAGGCCACATCCGCCGCGAACTCGGCCGAAGCCTTACTCCCGTACGGAATGCCAAGCAGCGCCAGCGTTGAGCCGAGGCCCAGAAAACCCATGCCATGACGCCGCTTGGAAAGGATCTCCCGCTGCTGGCTTTCGAGGACGAGACCGTTGATCTCGACCACGTTGTCCAGCATGCGCGTGAAGATCGCGACCACCTCACGGAACTTGTCCCAATCGAACGACGCCTGCGGCGTGAACGGATCGAGCACGAACCTTGTCAGATTCACCGAGCCAAGCAGACAACTCCCCGCAGGGGGAAGCGGCTGCTCTCCACCATCGCTGTTACTTTCGGCACTGCGCGTTGCGCGCTTCGCCTACTGACCGGCTTTCGCCGGCGGGAAGTCCACTTCGGACTTCCTCTCCCCTTTCATCGAACGCACGTTATCGGGGAGGTCTGACTGTCGCATACCGGCTTCGCCGGCCTCTCTCGCTCAGTCGATCACGCTGCACGGCCTTTCGGCCTGCTTGCGCCCTGTCGCCCGCGTGTCGGGCTTCCAAGTGATCAGAGAGAGTTTTCCTCACGCTCTCGCGCAAGGCCGCATGGTCTACGGGTTGGTGGCTCGGATATGCTCGCAGAACCAGTTGTTGTTCAGCTCGTTGACGCGATCGATCAGGATGAAACCTGGTTCGGCGTAGTCATAGGTGCTGGACATGATCTGGTTCCAGAGCTTGGTCGCCTTGATGGTGTCGTAAATCCGGCACGCCACCAGGCCATCCTCTCGCACGACGTAGTCATCCTTGACCGGCCATTCACGCCACAGCACTTGCGTCGGATCGTCGAGATCCAGCTTGTGCCTTTCGGCGGCCAGAACAGGAAACGTCAACGGCCATTCGGCATTCATCTTGACGGCGTTGATGAAGTCATCGGTGATCAGCAGCGACAGGTTGAAGTTGCGCAGCCTGCCGTTTTCCCGTTTGCACCGGATGAAGTCGCGCGCGTCGGGGTGGCCCACGTCGAACGTGGCCATCTGTGCGCCACGGCGCGCTCCTGCGGAACTCACCGTCGCACACACGCGATCGAAGATGTCCATGAAGGACAACGGGCCGCTGGTGCTGGCCCCCGCTCCCGCTACCATCGCGCCCTTGGGGCGGAGGGTGCTGAAGTCGTACCCGATGCCAGCGCCACTTTTCAGCGTGAGGCCGGCCTGGTGCGCCTTCGCCAGGATGTCATCCATGGAGTCATGGATGGTCTCGCTGACGGTGCAGTTGATCGTCGAGGTCTTCGGCTTGTACGCCGATGCCCCAGCGTTGCTCATGATCCGTCCGGCCGGTGTGGCCCCATTCTCGAGCGCCCAAAGGAACGCTTTGAACGTCGGTTCTCGGCGGTTTTCGCGTTCGACGTCCGCCAGTGCGCGAGCCACACGAACGTAGCTGTCGTGCACGGTGGTATCGACCGGAACGCCATCGAGATCCTTGAGACGGTACTTCTTGTCCCAGATGTCTTCCGATGCGGGTTGCAATGGAAGTTCCAGCCGGGCTTTGATCTTCTGCTGGTGTTGTACGTGCATTGCTCTGCTCCTGTAGTGCGCCCCAACCGGGGCACACCGAAACCCCGATGACATCGAGGCTTGGGTGTGCCCCGGAAAGGGCAATCACCCACCAGAGGCAAAGCTCCCCCATCGGGGAGTGTTGCCCCGGTGGGGTTGAAGGAAAGCGGTATTGCGCTAGGCTGTGGCCATGAAGACCGAACCCAGCAACCGCCGCTTTGAAACCCTCGATGGCGGTCTCGATGCCTACGCGAGTGAATTGCTTCGTCTTGCGACGAAACCTACGCGCGAGTTCGAGGAAGCCATCCAGCGGTTGACTGCGAAGCCTGTTCTCAGCGTCGTGCCCGGCGAGCCGCATACGCGGCGCTGACCGAAGCGACGTTGACCCTGACCGCCTGCTCTTCCGCAATCCTGCGGATGTAATACCTCGCGTCCCTGCGCCCATCCGAATCGCTCGGATACAGGCCGGCCATGATCTCGAGATGCTTGCGGCGTTCCGCGAGCTGATGATCGCTCGCTGTATCCAGGAACTTGAAGAAGTCCCTGATTTCGTCTCTTGACAACATGCAACCCTCCTGCCCATCGGGCCACTGATGAGGACGCATGCGCCCGACGGGCGATCTGTGCGCCCTCGGGTCTGAATTGCTGGATGCCGTCCAGCTACGGTTCGCGGTTGCCCGCAGAAATCGTCTCGTGCTGCTGATGCCTGCGCACGCACGCATGCCCACGCATCAACATCACCGCGGTTATCCACTCGCGATCATGCGGCCCCGCAGTTTCCTGCGGAGCCGCACGTCGTGACCTCATGCTGCCCTCCACTCAAGCCGCCAGAGGCAGGGAGTCACCGCTGGCGAGCAAAGTAAGTTGGGCTGCGATGTAGGCGCGCTGGAAGCGCTGGGCCCAAGCGGGCTTCCGCTCGCAAAGCTGAAGCCATCGACGCGCCTTTTCAGGCGTATCCACGGCGTCCAGCTCAGGATCGGACGTCAGGCCCAGATGTGCCTCCAGGTCCTCACGGGTGACGCTGCTGCTCTTGCTCATGACACGTCCTCTGAATGGCCCCTACCGGGGCACGTCGAAGCGGCCGTTTGGCACAGTCGCTTCGACGTGCCCCGGCGGAAGCCAGGTCGCGTCATGGGCCACCGCACAAGGCGGTGAAAGAGTCAGTAGCGGCCCGCAGGCCCATACGGATCTCGATCGCGCGGCACGCGATCAGACCATCCACAGTGTCGCCGTCGGTCAGGCGCCACAGTGGTTTAGTGAGCCAAAGCGCATTGCGCACGGGCTCGTTCTGGACCCTTGAATGGATGCAGATCAATAGCCGACTCACCTGCCAGGTGGCCGGAACATCGCCATGAAGGCGAAAGGAAATCCCGATTGCCGATCGGGTGCGGAGACGCGCGTGGCGCGTCAATAAACCCGTGCGTATGAACGCCTCGCCACAACCTTCTCTGCGGAAAAGGCTTGGGCCAGGCGCCCTGGGTCTTTATGCGTCGATGACGCTTGGAAACAGGCTCATCGGGAGCTTACCGGCGCTTGCGCGCAGCTTTAACCTATCCACGATCCAGCCCGGAGTCAAGCCGCTTCGCACGACACGCTCATGGCGTGCCGGCGAAGGGCCTGTTGGGTTTGGTCTCCGGTGCTTGACCGGCTAATAGTTCAGATTGTCAGACGTGCTCGACGCCCAACGTCGTGCGAACCGCATCGAGGACGATCTGGCTGCCGTCGAGCATGTGCTCGCGGCTATCGTCTTCGATGATGGCGTGGATCCGACTCGCAACCCTGTGGTCACTGGCCAGATCGGCCAACAGATGTTCGGCCACGTGACGGTCGGCTGTGTCGCCGCAGACCACACCCGTCAGGGCTTCCAGCATCATTCGATTCGCGCGGCGCAGTTCCTCGAGTTCGTCGCGTCGCTCGTGGGCTTGGATGCCCATGTGTTTTCTCCGCTTTCCTGCGGGTGATGACAGTTCCCAGTGGCGCGCAAGGCGCCACTGGGATTGCCGGACTAGATGAAGCTGCTGTTGAGCATCTCCATCTCGGCCGCCGCGGCGACCAGATCGGGCAGTTCGTCGGTGATCCGAGGAAACTGCTCCGCGACCCCAAGCACCTGCTCGGGATACTTGGTGCCCACCGCGGTCAGTTCAGCTCGCGATGCGAGCTTGCCGAAACCGATGATCTCGGCTTCGATGCCGGTGATGGCCGGCGTGGTGATGGCTCTTGCGAGACTTACGGCTACTGTGCTCATGGTTGAACCTCCCGGCCCAACGATGCACACAAAGACCTCATCGGGTCAGTGTGGCCCGAAGGGTCGACTTGAAATACCTGTGATCGCCACAGGCAAGCGCTCCCGCGTAGGTGCGGGGATGTTCACTGAAACACCAACGCGGCCTTGACTAAGGCCCGGACGTTCAGGCGTATGCAGGCTACGGCTAGCAGTGCAACCTGTGCTTCAGGCGGGCCAGGACTTTTGGCGTTGCTTCCGTCACAAAACTTGTGATGACGAAAAATAGGATCATGCCGGCCATCGCACCGATAAAGGTGAAAAGGATTGTCCACACGGTCATATCACTTCCTCCCGCCAAGCATGTCCATTGCCCACGCTACCACGAACGATGCAACGTAACCAGCCGAAGCAGCGGCGGCTGCCATCGTGGTGCCATGCCACACACCCCATCCGAAGATAGCGGCTGCTATCCATTTTGCGTCTCGGCGAATGGTGTCCGCCATAGCGCGCATCGTAAATTTGTACTTCATTGCGACCTCCTATGGTTGATTGACCCAGAAGGCGCGCACCAGCCCCCCAGTGGGGTGATGTCACCCCGACTGGGAAGTTGATGTTGTTCATGCGAGTTCTCCTTCGAGGCGCATGACTTCTTCGAGCCGATCAGCCAGTTTTCTGGCCTCGACATGACGCCGGCGCTCCTTGCGGAGCTGTGCGTCGAACTTCTTGTTGATCTTCCGGTGGAGATTCCACCGAGAATCTTCTTCAGCCCAACGAACGGCGTGAACGAGTCCACGCGCGTTGTGAGCGCCGCCGTGCCACATGGTGGCAATGGCGGTCTTCACCGTGGCCAAAGACGTTGCCTTGACTTCGGTGGTGGTCTGCATGACGGGCTCCGCTGATGTTGCAGCGGGTGGCGTCATGTCGACCACTTCTTGAGGCATGGTGGCGGTAAAGAGATCACCGATCGCTCGGAGATCTGCATCACTCAGCGCCTTGCGACGCTGACCGCTACCGATACCGCCTTTGCTGCTGCCGGCGTTACCGATGGCCTTGATGACCTCGACAACGATTCCGGACACAGCGACCAGAAGGAACAGAAACACGAATGTGCCGCCATTCATAAGTACCTCCAAGAAATCCAGGAAACGGCCCTGGTGCCGACTGGGAGCGGATGCTCCGAGTGATCCGTGCGACGGCGAACCGCCTTGCCGCGTCGGCCTGTGCAGCAGGCGGACATGGCAAAACGGCTGAAGGCATTCAGCAGGACGCAGGAACTTTGGAAGAAGGAAGCGATGGTGCGCTGAGGAACATGCGCCGCCACATTGCGTAGCGGACTGGAGCGCTCTCAGACCATCATGGAAACAGGCTCATCGGGAGCTTACCGGCGCCGAGGCGCAGGGCTACGTTAGCGCTCACCTTCCCCTGTGTCAACGAAGCGCAACGACGTGCTCCTGCGCTTCAGCACGAAGGGCGTGTATCCAGGTCGACATCGAGAGCAGGTTTCGGACGTTGAGTTGCGGTTGATAGGTGTGCACCTGCAGCTTTGGGAACTGTTCGTGCTCGATGTTCTCGAGGATGCCCACGCCATCGATCAAGCCGAGTTTCTTGGCCTGCCCAGCCATCCACACCCGCCCTGACCACAAACCTGGTGTGCTCAGCACAAGATGCGGCCGATGTTTGATGACCGAGATCTTGAACACTTCAAATGCCTGATGATCGAGCTTGGCGATAAACGCTTTCTGCGCTGGCGTGTCCGGCTGCCACGGCGAGAGCGCAGCCTTGATCGGACCCGACGCGTAGGTGTAGTTGTCCACGCCAACCTTGGAAAGCAGCTTGTTGAACTTGAACCCCTCGATGATGATGCCGATCGACCCGACCATCGATTCCGGGCTCGCGTAGATTTTCTGCGCGTGGATCGCGATCAGGTACGCCGCGCTGGCGCCCAGGCCGTCGATGACCGCGATCACCGGCCTGGTCTGCGGCTTCTGGTTCCTGCTGTGACTGCCTGGCATCTTGCGGCATCGCTGCAGCGCGGCCCCAATGCGTTCGGCATCGGTCGGCGAGCCGCCGGGCGAGTTGATGTGGACGATCAGCGCCTTGACTTCGTGCTCTCCGCATAGTTGGTCGATTTCCGGCACCAAATTGTGCGCGTTGGCCTGATGGGCGCCACCGATCGCGCCATCGATGTCGACCACGGCCACCGTTGGCTTGATCGGCTCCGGATGGAACCCCAGCACCTTGCCGTAGAAGAAGATCCAGACGAAGAATACAAGCAGCGCGAACACCGCAATGGCGGCTCGTTTGATCAGCGCCCAGCGCCCAGCGCTGCGATGTTCGTGCGCGATGATATCGAGCGCCTTGCTCAGCGAAGGCTCCAGACGCTCCAGCACCTCTGCGAGGCGATCATGTCCCGGCTGCTTGGGCTCTTGCTCGTGCTGGTTCACAGATCTACTCCGGTACGCTGCAACCAGCGTGTGACAATGGGCTCTGCACCCTCAAGATTGGCTGTGTCGATCTCGCGCTGGAAAAGAATCGACATGGCACCGCCCGATTGTCTGACGCCGCTTGGCATCAGCTCGCCGGGGCCGCGCAGGCGTAGATCCTCGCGGGCGATCTCGTAGCCGTCTGTGGTCTTTTCCATGACCTGCAGCCGTTGAAGGGTCTTTTCCTTGGGCTTGCTGGTCAGCAGCATGTCGAAGCTGCCTGCGCCGCCCTCGCGCGCGAGTCGCCCGCGGAACTGATGCAGCGTCGTCAGACCGAAGCGCTCGGGATGCACAACAACGACACGCCGAAGGCGCGGGATGTTGATGCCGACCTCGATGACGCTGGTGCAGATGCCAATCGAGGCCTCGTCGTTGATGATGGCATGCAGGTTTTCCGAGAGTTCCGTTTCGGCAAGGCGCCCGTTGAGGATGCGCACCCGCCCAGGGAAAGCCGCTTCCCATTTCTCCCGCGCGTCTTCGATGTTGCGCAACGCGGTTTGCCGTGTGCCGCGGTCAATCGCCGGGTAAACCACCAGCACACGGTCGCCGGCGGCGATGGTCTCGCGCACCTGCGCGTAGAGTTGCCGCATCTGATCCGGCATCCACACCTGTGTCTTGATCGCTTTGGCGGCGTGCCCCTGCTGCAGGTGGTGCGTTTCGATCACGCCGAATCTGGCCAGCGCCAGCGTCCTCGGGATCGCGGTTGCCGTCACATCCAGGATGTGGGTCTGCTCCTTGAGCAATGCTCGCCTCTGCTCGGCACCGAGCTTTTGCTGTTCATCGGAGATCACCAGTTCGTACTGCCGGTGTTGCTGCCGAGAAAGCAGCGCCGTGGTTCCGATCAGGATGCAAGTGCCTTCGGCTGCTGCCTGCTTCATGCCCCCGGTGACAAGCGCCGCAGGCACATCCTGGAAATGGGCCGTAGCGGTCTCGTACACCTGCTCGGCCAGCACGGCGTTGGGCAACATGATCGCCACCGTGCCGCCTTGCCTGGCCACCGCCACGGCGAGCGTCAGGTAGCAGAGCGTCTTTCCCGATCCGACGTCGCCGCTGAGCAGCATCATGCTGGCCTTGGGTCTCGAGAAAACTTCTTCCATCTTGAGGATGGATTGCCACTGGGATGCCGTTGGCGGGAACGGCCATTGCTTGACCACCCCTTTCAGGTCCAACGCCAGAGGATCGCGCGGTTGGCCCTGCTGCCCTTGATGCTGCTCAAGCAGATTGCGCACCGTGATCATCGCCGCGATACGCTCCATCGCGGCGATCGCCGCCTCACCGGTGCCAGGATCCATCGGGCAGTGCGCACGGACGATCAGTCTCTGCAGTGTGTCGATGCCCGCTGGCGCTTTGGCGGCCCCGAGTACCTCGGCCTCGTCCGCAAGATCCTGGAGGTTGTCCAGGATGCGCGCTGCCGCGACGTCCAGATGGCGGCGCAGCATCGTCATCACGCGCATGCGCACCAGGTCTGGATTGATCGTCTTGCTGCCCGGGTACCGTGGCCGGCACCGCCCGATCCATGCGCTCTCTATTGGCGCGCTCGCGGCAAGATACCAACGGCCTTTGAACGCCCGTAGCTGTCCTGACACCGAAATGGCCTGACCTTGAACGATCTTGCCGATCTTGCTGCGGACATCACCAAACCATGTGAGGGTGACATCGGTGCCATCGTGCATGCGCACGTCAAACATGGTCCGCGGTGTGCGCCCACCATCGAATCGTGTAGATGGACGCGAACGCACCATCGCGGTGATATTCATCTGCGCGCCATCCTCAAAACTCTCCGCGTCGTTGGCGATGACTCGAAAATCGTCAAAGCCGACTGGAAGCAGGAGTGCAACGTGCCATGGCTCGCGCAAGCCCCAATCCGCAAGCCTGCCGAGAGGACTGTCGGTGACGGGTCCGCCGTTCGGCGCAGCCTTCGGGTCTTGATCGGCCGATTGTCGGTTGGCTTCGAGGACTGCGCTCATGCCCAGATTCAAGCACCAGTTTGCGCTGGCGCAAGCTCTACTTCACGACCGAAAGGATGATGTTGCGTGACTTGAGTCTTTTGCTGGTCACATTGGATGGCTGCAACACGTAGCTTTGTGTCTTTGTCATGCGGCGACCATGCTGAACTTGCTCCATGACGCAAAGCGTCCCCAGGTCGCCGATGGCGATTGGCGCACCATTGCGTAGCTCTGAGGCGCATGCGATCGAGAGCGCATCGATGACTTTGCGAATGAGCTGGGGATGCAGGTCTGTCATCCCTTCGATCCGTGTGATCAGGCTTTTGTAATCCATGGTCTTGGTTGCGGCCGATACTGTGACGAATCCTATGCGAGGTTCATGCTGTGACTGGGGAGGAATACTCCTCTGAGAGGCGTTTACGAGCTCCCCTTGTGGCTTGAAAGACCTGCGCGGTTGCTGTAGGTTTGCGCTGCTGCATACGTAGCCGGTATCCCCGACCGATTCCGGGTGAGATCTTCAGGACGCCGATGGCGTCCATCGCTGTACGTCGGCGCACCCTGTGCGTCTTGTTGTGTTCCTGCGACCGTTTGCGCATGCGCTTGCCACCCGAGAGCATGCGCAAGCGGTGCCGCACGTGCTGCGGTCCTCTACCCGATCCAGGCCCTTGCGCCTGCTTCGCTACCCGGAGCGATTCCGGGATTTCTGAGGATCACGCCATGAAATACATGGTCTATGACAACGAGGGCGCAACCCTCGATCGCTACACCATCTTTCCGCGCGACAAGGAGTGGGACGCGCAGGCCAGGAAGATAACCCCGCATCGCTACTTGCGTCCGTGCCTGAGTCTCAGCGGCCATCCGGTGCCGTGGCATCCCCAGGGCGTGAGTCAGTTCACAACCGGAGCCCCCGGTTCTCACCTTGGCAAGCAGATCAAGCTGCATGACCTGCCGGTGGACATCCGCGCGCACGCGCTGAAGCGGCTCGCTCCGGAGGTGAAGCATGAGTGCTGATGTCAGCCTGAGCCGCCGCGTAGCGGCATTCCCGCACGATGCCGGTGTGCTGTATGCGGCAATCGAGCGCCACTATGATGTCAAGGACGGCCCCGGCCGGGCACGTGAATCGATCGGTGCGTTCGGTTCATACGAAGCCTGCATGGAATGGATCTTCAAAGCGGTATCGTCTGTAGCATCCGGCATGCTGCTGAGCGCGAACCGCCGTGAATTCGATCCCGCCGAATACTTGGCTTCGTGGAAGCACGCTTTCAGGAATCCGACTCAACTGGTGGACCAGACGCTCACGATCCACGCGGATCGTTCGCTCCCTGGACTCTACTGTCTGGATGAACAGGCGCAGGTCGATGCGTTGCTGCAACGGATGCGGAATGCCGGCTTTGCCGCTTTCGCCGATGACTTGGCGCAGGGCCGCAACGTGTGCTTCCGACTTGGCGAGAACATCCCGCTGGCCGAAACGGTGATCGGGGATACCTCGGGTACTCATCTGGCGCCTTGGCGGGTCGATCTGCAACCGATCGACGACGGCACGGTCCATCCTGAACTCGCTCACCCGGATCCGTCGTTTGCTCTTGCAAGCATGCACGTGCCCGCGCTGCATTGGTATTGTCTTGATGGCTTTGAGCGCATCTGCTTTACGAGTGATGTGACCTGCAGTCCTTTGATTGGATGGGACTACTCGATCAAGCAGGATCTCATCAAGCGTTATGCGCAACCGGCGGAAACCTTGGAAGGTCGCGGCGAAGAGGTGATCCGCGAGGTTTGTTCTGCAATGGCCTCATTGCCTCACCCTGCGCCGACAGGAAGTCACCTGCGGTGTAGACTCGTTGATGTAGCCGAACTCCAAGCGCCCTGGCACAGGGATGACTGGTATCGGGTGTTCGACAAGCTGCGCATGAAGGGCCGCACCACCGCCGATTTTTCGGTTGGCGACGCAGTTGAAGCCGACTGCATCGTGGCTGTCAACGCGCTCGCTCGGCGTGGCTTTTGTGCCATCACTGAAACACCGCATTTCGCATCCAAAGCGGCGTAACACAGTTAGAGAACTCAAGGCCATGCCTTCGCGTTCGATGAGTGCATGAAGTTACGATGCGCAGCAGTAGCTTCGGCTTCGTTCTGACGTTGCGCGAAGTACCAACCGGGGCGGCCACTATAGGCGCTCCGGTTTTATTTTGCCCCTCCACCGGTGTGCTACGCTGATATTCAATGAATGCAGAAGGTGTCTGGTATGGCCAGTCCTATTTCAGAAACGGAACTCGAGAACGGCGCATCCGAGTCGGTATTCGACATCAGCCCTTCACAGGCTATCTATGCGCCTTATTACGCGGCGCATGGACTTGCTTTCATCCTGATCATTTTCGCCGGTGTCCAGTCCATGCGTCTCTTCCCGACGTATGCGCACACGCTCTGGTGGTGCGAGATCATCGCGAGTGCGCTGGTGATCCTTGGCGTCTTCACGCACGCGATCTCGGTGACCTTCACACGCTACACGCTGGACTCGAAACGCTTGACGATGCGCCATGGGTTTGTTGGCCGCAGCATCAAGAGCCTCGAACTTTTCCGCATTCAGGATGTGAATTTCATGCAGAGCTGGTGGCAGGAACTCCTTGGCATCGGTTCGCTGGTTATCCTCACCAGCGACCAGTATCACCCACGCGAGATCTTGGTTGGCGTGCGTAACGGGGCCGAACTGCGCGAACAACTCACCGGCGCGGCGACAGCGATCCGTCGTAGCACCGGGATCCGTGAGATCACGGTCGGAAAATAGCGGCTCGGAAACCGACCTCCGGCCCGGCGCGGTACCCCTTGCGCGGCGGTCCCCGTGTGTTATTTTGGGGGAACTCAGGCGCCAGATCGACTACGCCCCGAAGGAAGTCCCCTTGGGGGACAAGGCCCGCTGGGCCGGGCGCCAGCTCAGTGTGGTCGATCGCTGGTACCCATCGAGCAAGACCTGCTCGGTGTGCGGAGCGGTCAACAACGCGCTGCAGCTCCACCAGCGCCGCTGGACCTGTCCAGCCTGCGACATTGAGCACGACCGCGACGACAACGCGGCCATCAATATCGAGCGCGAAGGTCTGCGCTTGATCGCTTCAAATACCCCGATGAGCGGGGGAATCAACGCGCGGGGAGATCTCGGCGCGGTGGCGGAAGCGCAGGTCATCGCGCTGCCGCAGCACCGCCGGTCGCTGAACCGCGAACGTGTCGCCAGGCGCTGTGCGCCGAACCGCCCGAAGCGCCGGTCTGGAACCGACGGCAAGGGCGGGGCGTGAGACTCGGAGGAATGACTGGTGCTGGGATCCCTCCGGCTGCGGATGAAGACGCATGACGTGACGACCCCGTCACGCCGGCCCGCGCCGGCACGGCACGCCCGAGCCGATACGATCCGCGCTGCTCCGACGATGCCCTTGCCGCATCCGCCCGTGCGCGTATCGTCATCGACGGCCTCCCGCTGGATTCTGACCATGAGCACACCGCGCCGTGACACCCCGACCTTCCCTGCACGCATTGCTGCCGGCACGACATTCACTCGAAAAAGCCGCCGGGTGGTCGTGCAGCGCATCGTGGACCGCCACTTGTTGAAGGTCGCCGCGGTCGAAGGCGAACCGCTTCCAATGCCCTTCATGCACCGCACAGAGGCCCGCGACCTGGCGTATGACGACGCGGCCCGGGCCATCGTCGAGCATGTCGTGCAGCGCTACCGCAACGGCGCCTTGGCCGGCGACACGATCGATCGCATCCGGCCGTTCTGCCGGACGGTGGAAGCCGGCGGCCCGGCCACTGGCGAAGGTGTCGTGTCCTTTTTCAACGACATCGGTGTCCCCCTTCCTCGGCGGATGGCCGATGCCCTTCCGCACGCGTTCTTGTATGGCAACCTCAGTCTGGACGATGGCTGGGTCGAAGCGTACACGACGTCCCGGGCGCGCTATGCGCTGGATGTCGTCCTGCACGTGGCGCAGCAGATGCGTGCCGTGGAGAAGGAGCGGATGGACCAGGTGGTGGAGGCGATGTGCGCCACGGCGTCCCCCCGCGGCGTCGCACTGCTGCTGTGAGGCGATCGCCCGTCACAGCGCACTGAGCAGCAGATCGACCAGATCCGGATCGAGTCGACGCCCCGCTTCGTTCTTCATGACTTCCATCGCGTGTTCCAGGGCATGCGGTTCCTTGTACGCGCGACGGGTCCGCAGCGCATCCCAGGTGTCCGCCACGGCGAGAATGCGCGCGCGCAACGGAATACCGTGACCCACCAGGCCCGCCGGATAGCCGCGCCCGTCCCAGGCTTCATGGTGATGCCGAACTGCTTCTGCCACGCTGTGCGCGTCCACTAGCGCCGGTATCTGCCCGACCATCGCCTGTCCGATCTCCGGGTGCCGCCGGATCACCTTCCATTCGTCAATGTCCAGCGGTCCCGGCTTGTTGACCGTGGCTTTCGGCAGCTTGAGCTTGCCGAGATCGTGGTACAGCCCAGCCAGGTGAAGGCCATGCAGCTGCGCATCGTCCAGCCGCCGCGTCGCCCGTCCGAGCTGGACCGCGATATGGGCGACGCGCGCGCCGTGGTCGAGGACTTCGTAGTCGACCAAATCCAATTCACGCGCGAGCAGAACGCAGACGAGCCGCAAGGTCGCGCCATCGATGCGACAGGCGTCCGAGCCATGAATCTCCCGGATTGCTCGTTTCCAGTCATGACGTTCACAATTCATCCCCAGCCTGTCCCCGCGCGGCGCCATGCACCCCGAAGCACGTCCCATGCCATCCGAGGGCGGCGCTTCGCCTGTACCCCCATCCTGCCCGCCAAACCGGGTCAGCCAGACCCCGGCGGATAGGAGATCCCGCCGCCGTAGCGATCTTCGGCCTCCGCCTCCGCACGAAGGTCTTCGACCGTCGGTTCAGGCGCGTAACCGCAGGCCAGATGCGCGCGATACCACCCTAAGATGAAGGCCACGGCGCTGTCCTCCGAAGCCATCACGGTGTCCATGTCGATGCCGGATGCCTCGCAAATGCGCTGTAGTGGATCGACCGTGAAACTGACATGCCCGTCGGCGTCACGGGCCACCCGAAGGTCGGCAAACGCGACGCCCTCCGGGATCTTCACTTTGATGACCTGCATGCGCGGATGCTCGATCGGGTCCATGCCTGAATCATCCTCGCCTGCGCCCATTCATGCCATGACCGCCACATCGCGCACCAGCCGGTCGTACCCCGGCCCCATCGCATAGTCACTGCGCGCCAGCTCGTACATCAGCTCGACCCGCTGGCCCGGGCGCAAACCCAGGGTGGCCGCCGACGCGGCCCCGTTGAACCACACCACCCGCACGCACGCCGGGGGCTTGAAGGTGACGTGCAGGGTCAGATGCGGACTGTCCGGCTTCATCGGCTGGCACCGCTCGATGACGGCCTGATCACAGAAGACCGGCGACGGGAAACCCTTGCCGAACGGCTCCAGTGCTTCGACTTCCGCCAGGACCTTCCGCGGATCAAGCCCGGCGAGACTGCCGTCGTGCAGGTCCCACGGACGCTCGACGCCGACCATGGCCGCGCCGACAGCCTCCTGCCAGGCCAGATCAAACGCCGCCACCTGCGCCAGAGGCATGCGCACGCCCGCCGCCATCGCATGCCCGCCATAGCGCAGACCGATCTCCGGGTGTTTGCCGGCGATCCGATCCAGAACCGCCTTGATGTGGACACCCTCCACCGATCGGACCGACCCGGTCATGCAGCCCTCGCCCTCTTCCGACACCGAGAGACAGATGGCCGGCACGCCATACCGCTCTACCAGCTTGCTCGCGATGAACCTAATAAGAACCCGTTCGTACTTCGAGTGTCGTAAAACGAGCCTCAGTGGCGAAATCATGGGGTGTGGCATGCTTTCATCTCGACTTTCGAAGCATGCTAGCGGGCGACAGCCACTCCGGAAAGTGGACGCGATTTGCCGGCTCTACCTCGCCGGACTCGGCCTGACGGGAGCGCGCTGCGCCCCATGTCTGGGGACGCCACCTCGGTACTTCTGAGATTCACTCAATGTCGGCCCCGTGCCCCAGTAGGCGGAATTACGCGTACTGGTCGACGATGAATTTCGCCCGCGCGTACAACTCATCAAAGGTAAGCACGTCTGGGTGGTGGGTGTGGCGCCGAAACAACTCGAAAGCGCGGAACTTCTCCTCATTCACCCCGTGCTCGCCCACGAACTCATCCAGTCGGCCGATAACCAGAAAGGAAGTGGGTGCGTAGTTGAAGGCTTTTTCACCGGTGGGTTCGCCCAGCGGATTCTTGCCGACCAGCTTGGTGCGGATAGTGTCGGCCGCCAGCGCCACCGATGTCTGCACTTGCGCCACGCCCCCGGCCAGCTCGACCGAGGGCGCCCAGCACCCCGGACGGTAAGGGCGCGCTCCGAGCAGCGCTGTGCGATGGGTCTTGATCTCGACAAAGCACAAGCTCGAGATCACGCCGCGCGTTTTGAGCAAGGCGTCGGCGCGCTTGCCCGGTCCGGCCACCGAGTGACCGTGGACCACCTGCTCAAGCTTCTTATCGTCCAGTCCCGACAGCGGCAGGTAGGTCAACCCGTAGCCGAAGATCCACGGGTTCTTCTCGAAGAAGCGCTGCCAGACGGCCTCGTCGGTCAACTCATACTTTGCCTTGACCTGATCGAAGCAGTCCGGCTCTTCCAGCAAGCGCCGGAACCGATCAAGCTCGCGCTTCCGGTAACCCACCGCGATCAAATCTTCCTTTGTCACCGCAGAGCGCACGATCTCGGCGAACAGCGCCTGGTTGTCTTGAACCATTGCCTGCGCCTGGGCGTTGGACAAAACCACGCGACGCAGGGCCTCGTCCGTTATCTTCAGCGGCGCGCCACTGGAAAGCGGCATTGCCTGAATATGGTTCAGGAATTCAACGAGCTGCCCAATCTCGTCGCCGACAAACGAGAAGCTGGCGTTGTGCGGCTTTTCGGTGGCGACGGTGTAGCCCTGGAACGTGAGTACGAAAATGCCGCGGTCGTCTTCGAAGAACTTGGCCGTGATGCAGGTCTTCGCATCCTCGTGGTGGCGCAGCACCAATTCGCCCTTGATCTGCGCGAAGGCATACGTCTCGGGCTGCTCCAGTGCCTTGGTCGCTATGCGTACGCGCCGGTTCGAGTTGCCGAAGGCCTTTAAACTCGGGCTGACGTAGGTCTTGCCCGGCTTGGGGTCTTGGTAGCTGTCCTCCATCGGGCTCTCCGGCGCGGTCGACGCGATGCCGCGCACTCGCGCCTTAGCCTACCCTCTCTGTAAGTCCGAGCAAACTTTCCGATTGTCTTCTTGGCGTCTGCCGCGCGAAACGGTTTTACTTCGGCGGCCTTGGAATACTTCACCTGGACGACCACCACGCGACGAGCTTGAGTGATGGCTGGTCGCCGGCCAAAGTACAACACCGCGTCGGCGATCTCGTTTCCTTCCGCCGAGACGCCTGCCTGATCCTCGTGGGCAAACCCCTCAATCGCGATGCCGACGAGATCGTCCTTAGGTAACAGCAGCCCAAGGCACTTTCGCGCTACCCACGCCTCATGGAATTCGTGGCCGTCACGAGATGCCCGGACGCTGTCGAACGTCTTGCGTACTCTTGCCATCGCTGTCCCGCCGGAGTTCTCCCACAAGGATACCGGGATGCTGCAAGTACTGGCGCAAATGGCCGGGGGAGCGCTGCTCGTGCCCAATGACGAAAGGCCCCGTAATGGGGCCCTCCGAACGTCGGCGCTTGATGAGTGGTGACTCGGCGCTCCCGCGGGAGACGCGTTGGCCTGGACGATGGCGAAAGAATAGCCACGGCTGCGCTGGGTGGTCAGTAATCCAACACCGGATTTGCAGGTAAGAAATTTCCGACGTCGTTGAGGGATAGTGCCTCACTTTGAAATTTTGGTGCTACTGAAAACCGGATGGCGTCGGGGGGATCATAGGCCGCCTGTCTGTTTCTGAAAATGGCCACCCCTACCGTGTTCGGCGCGTAAGTTGCCCATGTGGCCGCTTCTTGAGCTACCGCGCAACAGTCCAAAGGTCACCAGACACCCGGGATCAAGCGCCACGAGCGCAGACAGTAAGCCCGATAGCTCTCACCACGATACCGGTCTCCGAAAACTGTTCGCCGTCGGGTGCTACTCAGTCAAGATCTCTGAACGCTGCATCGCTCCCATCCCTCGCCTACACTGGCCCCAGAGCGAAGGGGCATATGAACGATCACGCTGGCGCCATCGACCAATTCATCGACCGCTGGCAGCGCGCCAGCGGCCGTGAGCGCGCCAACTATCAGCTGTTCTTAGGCGAGCTGGCTCAGCTGCTCGACGTGCCGCGGCCCGAACCCGCGCTCGACGACGACCGCGATAACGCCTACGTCTACGAGCGCCGCGTGGTGTTTCGCCATGGCGACGGCACGGAGTCTTACGGCTACATCGACCTCTATCGCCGCGGCAGCTTTGTGCTCGAAGCCAAGGACGTGCGCGAGACCGGCGAACGGCGCTACGACGACCGCATGTTGCGTGCTCGCTCGCAGGCCGAAGGATACGCCCGCGCCCTGCCTGCCGACGAAGGTCGCCCGCCGCTGCTGCTGGTGGTCGACGTCGGTCGCGTGATCGAGATCTACAGCGAATTTTCGCGCTCCGGCGCCACCTACACGCCCTTCCCCGACCCACGCAGTCACCGCATCCGCCTCGAAGACCTGCGCGATGCGGCCATTCGTGAGCGCCTGCGCAAGGTCTGGCTCGACCCACTGACGCTCGATCCGGCACGGCAGTCGGCGCGCGTTACCCGTGAGATCGCTAGTCACTTGGCATTGCTGGCGCGCGAGCTGGAGCAGGCCGGGCATCGCCCCGAGGCTGTAGCCGGCTTTCTCACCCGTTGCCTGTTCACCATGTTCGCAGAAGATGTAGCTCTGATCCCGCCGCGCTCGTTCCGCGACTTGCTCGAGGCGCTGCGCGATCAGCCCATGCAGTTCGTGCCCATGGTGGGCGAGTTGTGGCGAGCGATGGACACCGGCGCGTTCTCCGTCGCCATCCGCGCCGAGCTTCTGCGCTTCAATGGCAAGCTGTTCAAGCAGCCCGAGGTGCTGGCGCTGGAACGCGCGCAGATCGAGCGCCTGATCGAGGCTGCGCGCGCCGACTGGCGGCTGGTCGAGCCGGCCATCTTCGGCACCCTGCTCGAACGAGCGCTGGAGCCCGAACAGCGTCACGCGCTGGGTGCGCACTACACGCCTCGCACCTATGTCGAGCGGCTGGTACTGCCGACCGTCATCGAACCGCTGCGCGAGGACTGGAAGACTACGCAGGCCGCGGCGCTGACCCTGATCGCTGAGGGCAACATTGACGGCGCGCTGGCCGAGATCAAGCGCTTCCACCACGCGCTGTGCGAGGTGCGCGTGCTCGACCCCGCCTGCGGATCGGGCAACTTCCTCTACGTGACGCTGGAACACCTCAAGCGCCTCGAGGGCGAGGTACTCAACGCCTTCGACGAACTCGATCCCCAGCGCCAGCACGGCGGCCTGCGTCAGGCCGGCCTAGCCCTGGACGCCACGCGTGCCGACCCCTTCGGCGGCGAGACGGTCGATCCGCACCAGTTGTTGGGCCTCGAGATCAATCCGCGCGCCGCTGCCATCGCCGAGCTGGTGCTGTGGATCGGCTACCTGCAGTGGCACTTCCGCACCCGCGGCGACGTGATGCCTCCGCCACCTGTGCTCAAGGACTTTCGCAACATCGAACATCGAGATGCGGTGCTGGCCTACGACCGCGTCGAGTACGTCACCGACGAGCATGGCCGCCCGCTCACGCGCTGGGACGGCCACACCACCAAACTCTCGCCTGTCACCGGCTTGCCGGTGCCAGACGACACTGCGCGCGTGCCGTTGGAGCGTTATGTGAGCCCACGCAAGGCAGCATGGCCGGCGGCGGACTTCGTGGTCGGCAACCCGCCTTTTCTTGGCAAGGGCGAGCGCATGCGCCTCGCACTGGGCGACGGCTATGTCGAGGCCCTGCGTGCGGCCTGGCCCGTAGTGCCCGAGTCGGCTGACTTCGTCATGTACTGGTGGCATCCCGCCGCCGACCTCAGCCGCGCCGGTGCGCTGCGCCGCTTCGGCCTGATCACCACCAACAGCCTGCGCCAGATCTTCAACCGCCGTCTGGTCGAGCGAGCCATGCGGGCACAGCCGGCGTTGTCTCTGGTGTTCGCCATTCCCGATCACCCTTGGGTGGACAGTGTCGACGGTGCCGCCGTGCGCATCGCGATGACCGTGGGTACTGCGGGCACGCACGAAGGTCGGCTGTTGACCGTGACCTCCGAACGCGAGCTTGGAAGCGACGAAATCGCTGTCGATCTCGCCAGTCGCTGCGGCGTGATCCATGCCGATCTCACCGTCGGCGCCAACGTCGCAAGCGCGGGACCGCTGCGGGCGAACGAGGGCATCACATCGATGGGAGTCATGCTCGCTGGCTCCGGCTTCATCGTCTCGCGTGAGGAAGCCCGCTGCCTTGGGCTCGGACGCATACCCGGACTCGAACAGCACATCCGCGAATATCGCAACGGGCGCGATCTGACGCAGACCCCGCGCGACGCGCTGGTTATCGACTTGTATGGTCTCGACGCCGGGCGGGTGCGTTCTCGCTACCCCGAGATCTATCAGTGGATCTTGCGGCGCGTGAAGCCTGAGCGCGACGCCAATCGGGACACCGGATTTCGTGAACAATGGTGGCTGTTTGGCAGACCGCGCCCCACACTTCGCGCCATCACAAACGGCCTGTCTCGATATGTTGTGACCGTCGAGACAAGCAAGCACCATTTTTTCCTGTTCATATCGGCCGACGTGCTAGCCGACCACCGTTTGATCTGTTTTGGTGAGCAGGATCCAGCGTTCCTTGGCGTACTCTCCTCAAATGCGCACAGAGCGTGGGCTTTGGCTGCCGGAGGCACACTCGAAGATCGCCCTGTTTACAACAAGACCCGCTGCTTCGAGACGTTTCCATTTCCCACCGCCAGTGACGCGCAGAAGCAACGCTTGCGCGAACTCGGCGAACAACTCGACGCGCACCGCAAGCGCCAACTGGCTGCGCACCCCGACCTCACCCTGACCGGCATGTACAACGTGCTGGACAAGCTGCGTGCCGGCGAAACGCTGACGGCCAAGGAGCGCACCATCCACGAACAGGGCCTGGTCTCGGTGCTGAAACAGATCCACGACGAAATCGACCTCGCCGCGCTTGATACCTATGGCTGGAGCGATCTTGCGCCGCTGCAGCAAATCGTCAACGGCACCGCGCATGGCGACGATGCTGACGTGAGCGCCACGGCCGCTGAGGTACGCGCACGCGAAGTGGCGCGACGCACCGAGGCCGCGCGTGCGCTCGACGAAATCCTGCTGGAACGCTTGGTGGCGTTGAACGCCGAGCGCGCAGCCGAGGAGCAGCGCGGCCTAGTGCGTTGGCTACGGCCGGAATTCCAAAAACCGGAGGCCGCCGCGCCGCAGCAGGTCGAAATTGAAACCGGCGCCGAGGGCGAGATCGTCACACCCGTCGCAGTGGCGAAGAAGCAACAGTGGCCGCGAGAGCTGACCGATCAGGTCAAGGCCGTAGCCGATGCGCTGTCGGCCACCCGCGTCCCGCTGACCGAAGCCGAACTCGCTGCGCTGTTCACTGCACGAGGCCGCTGGCGCGAACGTCTGCCCAGGATTCTTGACATGTTGGTGGCCATCGGTCGCGTTCGTCGTGAAACAGATCGATATGGGGCCGTCTGAGTGGCGAATTCCAAACGCTTAGCCGGTGTGCTCTGTCCCTGAGACTTTATTGTTGCGGATTCTCGCAGGACCTGACCGCCACGCTGGCTATATTGTTGGCCTGAACAGCTGGCCAGCGAAGGCCGCGCAGCCGTGTCAGACTTAACCGCGTGCAACTGACAGCGAACCGAACAGAACAAAGGAGACGTTGCAACTGGCGGGGCCGAGAGGCACCGTGCGGCCCAAAGCAGACATAGCAAAATGGTGGCAGGAGCAGTCCGTGCGCTCACCATATGCCTAGCCGCGAGGGCTCAGTCCCGGAGCATCACTCTGCTACAGAGTTATAGTTAAACCGATATCTGCGCAGTACATCCGTTGGAACATACTCGTCACCCAAACCATTTCGTCGACCACGTTCGGCAATGAGGTGCAGGTTCTTCCTCGCCCGCGAAGCGATCACGTATAGGAGGCGCTTTGCGCTGTTGCTTCCATCAGTATCCGCAAAATGCGGGACCATGCCTTCCAGCAGCGCATAGGCAATGACCGTATCGTACTCATCCCCTTTGATGCCGTGGATGGTTGATAGGGTGATTCCGGAGCGGTCACGGAAAACACGCCGGAACGCAGCGATCTCCCGGATGAACTGCGTGCCTTCCTTTCTAAGCCGTTCGATCCGGGCGGTAGAGCTCTCGAAGAACGAAACGTACTGATCTTGAAGTGCTGGAAAGGCAGTGAAATCGACGCCGAGTGCGGAAAACAGAGTTCCAAAGTACAGTTCTACGTACTTCAATCCATCGGTCTCGGCCAAGCAAATGTTGTTGGCTTCCCTCAGAAGTCGCTTGGGCGTCATCTCTGCCCTCGACACCCCGGCAGCATCCAGTTCAATGAGGACTTCCTTGGCCCAGCGCAGCCTGCGGACATACAACTCGGGCGATGCGCTGGTCAGTGCGATGCGAGCGAGCTTGTACCAGAAATTGTCGGGGTCTCGGGCGAAAGGCACCATCCCTGGGCCGTCGAACTCGTACTCAGGCAGTCGGTTCACCAGTCGCCGGGTCATGCCTGCCAGGTGCACCCACTGCGGCGCGAGAATGCATATCTCTGAAGGCTCGATCCCCAGTGTGTCGATGTTGTAGCGGATCAGCGCCACTAGTTGGTCTTCCAGGTCATCCTTACTGGTCGTCGCGTTGTAGGTGATGATGCTGGGGTATGCCTTGTGCTTGGACGCGGCCTCTATCGATGAACCGTAGAGGCCGTAATGGCCGAAGTAGTTGATGATGCGTTCCGAGGATCGGTAATTGTAGGTGAGCTCGGCTTCCTTGAAGGCGACACCCGACAGCGCAGCGAATTCCTTGGGGGTGATCGCGAACCCTCCAAGCGACTGGAAGATGGCCTGGTTGGGATCGCCGACAACGAACGCCCTGGTCTGTCCTGCGCCTGCAGCCAGAATCTTGGAGACGATCGAGTACTGGATTTCCTTGGTGTCCTGATACTCGTCGATGAGGATCAAGGGGAAGATGCCGGACAGGAGCTTCGCGATCGACGGGTTCTCCGAGATCAGCTCGTAGGCGTAGTAGAGCATGAGCTCGAAGTCGATCTTCCGGTCCTTCGAGAGCGCACGGAAATAGCCCTCGAGAATCTCATCGATGGCGCCGTGCTTGCGCGAATCGCGGCAGGTCAGCGTGTACCCATCCTTGGTGAAGTAGAAGCCGCAGTCCCAATAGGTCACCTTGGGCGAGCGATAGGGCGCGCACAGATCGGTCAGTAGCTTCTCGGAGTCGTTGGTGCTGGCCACCGAGAATCCGTGCTTCAACTTGTCGTGATAGATCCCATAGGGTCGCAGTATCCATTCCAGGCAGAAGGAGTGGATCGTGCCAATCCAGAGGCGGGACGCATCGACACCCAGTCGCTCGATGCGTCCCTTGATTTCGTCCGCCGCCCGGTGCGTATAAGTGATGGCCACGAGGCATTGCCGCGGCGACTCCAACTTCGACAGTTCTTCGGCAATCTTGAATGTCAGTGTCCTAGTCTTCCCGCTGCCGGGGCACGCGACCAAGAAGACGCTGCCGGCCTCGCGGATGGCCTCCTTTTGCGGCTCATTCAGATCGTGGTTGACCCAAACTGTCACGTTAGCCGACCTTGTTGAGAATCCGATTGATCGGATCGGAGGTGAAGGTCACCAGCATCAGTGCCTTGATTGCGGCCAGGTCCATTTCCCCTGACCTGAACATCGCCAGGGCATCGCGGGCGTCTTGGATGACATCCGGCGTCGACATGCCTGATGTCTCGATGCATGCCAGGCGGAAGCTAAGAATGTGGAACCAGACGTCCGTCGACAGGGCGGGGCGCAGTAAATGGATCGCTTCCACGATGTAGTCAGGGATGATGACCTCGTGATCGATCTGGTTGCCGAGCGCGATGGCGAACCACCCTTTCCCTTCGTAGTTCGCCATCAGCAATGCACGCTTGCCAAAAACGGCGATATCCTTGGACTCTAGCTCGGTCTTGGCTTTCGCTATCGTTGCCGGATCCTTATAGACGCCGGCAATCGTTCCAATGACCCGTTCGGCGTTGCCGGCGTCAACGAAATCGACTTCGAAGGTGTGGGGAGCATAGAAGCACTCGACCCATGGGTTGCCATGGGAGAAGGCGTCCAATGCCGCTTTTCGTGCGAGGCCCTTGGTCTGCGCGCTGGCGCACCTGGACTTGAACTTGGAGAGCGCGGCGTCGTCGGCCGGTGCAGGCGTGGTATCGAAGAAGGTCGCGTCCGAATCGGTGACGATCGCGCATCGCTTCTTGATTCGATCATCGTGGAAAAGCACGGCGACGTTCTGAAATCCCGTACTGCGGATGTTGATCAAACTGATGCCCAGCTCGTCAAGCGTGATGCCAAGCACCTTCTTGACCAATATGGGGATGAGGATCTCCTCGGCGTCACCCTCCACCAGCATGACGCTTTTGGCGAAAAGCAGATTGCTGCGAACCGCGTCCAGGTAGCGCTGGATATTGCCTATGTCTACGGGATCAAGGCCGGTAGTTGGCTGGTAGGTCTCGCACCCCTTGCCAACCCTGCTGAGGATGTTCATGTTCTCGACGTTGCTGGCTTCGGAGATATGGGTGGAATGGGTCGAATAGATGATCTGGGTATCGGCGAAGTTCAGGCGATCGAACAGGGTTTTCTGGATATGGGTGTGGATGTGGGCCTCCGGCTCCTCGATCAGCAGGAAGTTGGCGAATGACTGGTTGGCTTTTTGATACTTGAACTCGAGCAGCTTCAATGTCAGGTAGATCAGATTCGCACCACCGAGGCTGAGCTCGTGAACCGCGCCCTCATAGCCGTTTCCCGTCTCGCCCACGAACAGCTTGAGCGACTGAAAGAGTTTGTCGGCCTCGTCGGAGAGGTCGGATCGGATCGACAGCGACGAAGGCGAATAGGACTCGCCCGCTGCTTCTTTGATAGTGCCAACGATGTCCGAGCGTACCGTCTGGACGTCGTCGAGTCTTTCGATGGCGTCGTTCAGTTCCCTGACCTTCTCAGTTATGGGCAGGAATGTGACGGGATCGATCTCGCCGCTCTTGCGCTTGAGCAGGTTGAGCAGCGGATTGGTTCGATTGTTCTGGAACTCGGCGATGACGTCCCTGAGTGCCTGCACGAAGGTGAAGGAGATCTCTTTCGAGACCGACAACATGACGGAGACACGCGACCCGACCGCGGGGTGGTCAAGTTCCTTGCCGAACTTGGCGCTCTTGAAGTCGCCGACGATCTCGGCATAGGTGACAGGGTCGTTGAAGTCCGCCTCGCTTCTCCCGGTGAAGATGGTCTCGTAGTCCTCGATTGAAATCCCGGAAAGGATGGCGGCCATCCCGTCGCGGTCCCCTTCGGTCAGCTCCGACAGGCGAAGCCGGACATCGACTTTCGGCCGGAAGATAAGGTTGTATGTGGCCTTGGAGACGGCGCCGGCGCCGATGCTGCCGGTGCCATGCAGAAAGAGCGACTGAATGGCCTCGTCTTGCGAGACCTCCTGGAACTCGATGCTGATGATGATCCAGTGGCCCTGCCATTGCTCAAGGCCTCGATGGAAGTCCTTCTCGTCGAGCCGATGCGCTGAGCGCAGAAGGTTGTCGTCCAGCAGAAGTCGGATCGCCCGAAACAGATTGGTTTTCCCAGAGCCGTTCTCGCCGATGATGGTGTTAATACCCTTGTTGAAGATCAGCTTCGCATTGGCGAAATTGCGATAGTTGACGAGGCTGATCTTTGAAATATGCATGATCCGTTCTCTAGTCTATCGAAGTTTCGTGGCGTCTCGGGCGGACAGGCGCCATCCAAGCCTAAAGGTTACGCCTGGCGGCGACTTTACCTGATGGCACGCATTGATGAGCGAATCAGAAATGCGTGCTATCCGCTTAGGGCCGAGGCGCGACAGTCACAGCCTTCAACCCGTAGCAAGGAGCGACCACGCACGCTGGCGTCATGGCGAGCTGAGTGGCACAGTGCGACCCTACAGGGTCAGTATTCCCCGCTGGAATTCATCGAACACAAAACTCAAGGAACTCACATGGCACTGGATCTGAAGGGCTTCAACCACGTCCAGCTGCACGAGCTGATTGCAAAGGCCAGGCAGCGCGAGGTTGATCTGCGCAAGGAAAAGCTCGATGACCTTCGCGAGCGCATTGCGGCACTTCTCACGAAGGATGGCCTCACCCACGCCGACGTGTTTCCTAAGAGATCGTTAACAAATTAGGTATGCACTTCTATGCAGGCTTGATGGTGTAGTTCCAGTCGCCGTGGAAGGCGTTGCGGTCGATGGGAATGGCGGCGAAGTCGGCGTCCGAGACACCCACCCCCTTGGGATAGAGGCCGGCGTCGAGTTCGGCGTGCACGGTCAAGCCGCTGCGCGTGCGGGTGTTGGCGATCAGATTCACGATGACCTCATGGCTGATCAAGGGGCGGCCGCGCCAGTTCATGGTGATGAACGAGAACAGGCGGTGCTCAATCTTGTTCCACTTGCTGGTGCCTGGCGGGAAGTGGCAGACGTGGATGGTCAACCCCGTCTCCTGCGCGAGGCGACTCAACTCCAGCTTCCACAGGCGCACCCGATGCCCGTTGCTGCCGCCCCCATCGGCGGTAATGGTCAGTTGCCGGGCCTCGGGGTAAAGCGGGCAGCCCATGGCAAACCACCAACGCCGGATCGTCTGCACCGCAAACGCCGAGGTGTCGTGATCGGTGCCCACGCTCACCCAACCCGCGTCCGCCCCGATGTCATACACCCCGTAGGGATTGGCGCGCCCCAGGTCGGGATCCACAAAGTCGTGCACCTTGACCTGTACCGGTTCGCCGCTGGGGTGCCACTCGCGCCCGTTGTTTTTGTACGGCCCCACCAACTCCTTCTTCTTCGTGTCCACCGAGATCGCCGGTTGCCCCGCCTCCAGGGCTGCACTCACCGTGGCATTGATGAACTCGAACTGGGCGTTGCGATCCGGGCTCTGATGCCCCTCAATGACCTTGGCGTTGCCTTGCAAGCTGTAGCCCTGGGCCTTGAGCAGCCGCCCTACCACGACGTGGCTCACCACGTGGCCGCGCGCCTGGAGTTCATCGGCCAGCACCCGCAAACTCTTGCAACTCCATAGCAAGGGAGATTGCGGATCGCCGCGCGTCGCCGGGCAGACCAGGTCGAGTAACTCGGGCACCAGCGTGCTGTCCTTCTCGGCAAGCCTTTTGCGCCCTGCGCCAGGAGCTCGCACCCGAGCCCCTGCGTTTCCATCTCCCGGGGCCGCATCCCCGCGCGTAGCAAGCGCCCCAACCTCCTGCAGCCCGGAGAGCACCGTACGACGCGAGACCCCCGTCGCCGCCGCGACATGGGAGATGCCGCCGCGCCCCAGCACCAGCGCCTCGACGCCCACAAACAGTCGGCGCTGGCGCTCATCAAGCACTCCGCGCAGAACCTCCCATCGCCGCTTGATCGTGGATTTGCGTGCGCCGGAGCATCGTGATCGCTGAACCGAGGCGATGAATCACACCTTCGCGTTTTGCGGTGATCAGGTCACCGAAATCGCGCGCAAGATGCGCTCTTCCGCCAGCCTGAGCGGATCATCGCAAATCACACGAAGTCGCTTGCCCGACTTTTGCGGGAGCTTTGCCGCAGGATCAGCATCGAGCATCATGAGATGGGCTCGCATCTTCTTGATGGGGTACATGTAACACGATCCATCCAGGTACACGCGCTGCCAGTAGATTCGGTCAAGGCACGCGAACAGATGCTCCCAGCGGTATCGCAGTGGCCAGTGGGTGTAAAGGACTCTGGGCAAGATGTCGAACGCGCAGGCCGAAGGTAGGTGGTGTTGCGGATCGTCCTCAAGCATCTCACCCTTCCGCGCCAGACAGAGCAGCACGATGAGGGCATCGAGCGAGTACTGATTGCGGATGGCCAGCGTTTGATCGCGTTCCGGCAGCGTATGGCAAAACCGGCCCATGATGTCCGGGACCGAATTGAAAAACAGGATGCGCCTGATCGGTTTTGGTGATGTTTCCAACAGTCGGTGGATTCGTTGCATAGGTGGCGGCTCGGGCGCCAAAAGCTCCCACAACGGCAAGTCCCGCCAGAAGCCCAACCGGACGCTGCCGCCCGAGCGTTCAATCACGCGCGCAGCCGTTTCATCGCTCGGAAGTGCCCTACCTTGGCGCCAGCGCCGGTATTTGTTGGAAATCGACGGGTCGCCATCACGTCCATAGGGCCTACGGCCATCGACGCGCCACTCCAGTTCCTTCGGCGAATCCGTGCCGAAATGCGCGGCCAGCGCTGCGTAGCACGCCGCTCCGCGAACCCGCTTCACTTCTTTTTTGTGGCCAACCCAGCCGTCAGTGGGCGGTAGCGGAGCCTGGAATCCGATAGGCATTCCCCATCGTTGCGGAAATGTCCGCCGTTGTCACGCTGGGTCTTGGTTGTGCGGGGGTGTATCGCTTTGGACGTGACCCGTACACTTTGCACGCGCGGAGGTGAAACCCCATCATCGGCGCAACCAGCCCAGTCCGCGATGGTCCCGCCGATGGTTTCACTGATGTGCCCGCGCCCGGTCGATGTCTGTCATTCCACAGCGCTTGAGTCCTACGAGGTGTTCGAAGCGCGGCTGATCCGCGCACTGGGCGCCACGGTCGGTGGCGGTGGGTTATCGCGGGCGCTGGGGTACCCCACGCAGGATGCGTTCCGGAAAGCCCACCAGCGCGGGCGGGTACCGATCGCGACCTTCGAAGTCAGGGGACGCCGAGGGCGTTTTGCGATGGTGGTCGACATCGCCGCGTGGCTGTGGCGCGAGCGCGATGAACACTGCCGCCCCAGCACGACGATTCGAGGAGGTGCACCTTGAACCTATGATCTGAACGTCACGGCTGTTTTTTAGGCGCAAAAACGAGAACGCCTCGGAGTTCACTAGGCTCCAAGGCGTCCGGGTATTGCCGCTTACTGTGTCTGCAATACTCCCCGACTCCCCAGTCGATGTCAAGCCCTTCGGCCGTTCCGGCCCGGGTCGCCTGTTCCCCCAATCCTGGTCCGCCGGAGCTGCAGCCGCTCCCTGGGTGGTGGGCCGTCTTGGGAGTTTTTCTATGAACGATTTGCGGACGGCCATCCGGCTGGCGCTTTCGACGTCCCTCAGTAACCGGGAAATCGGACGGCAGCTGCGCGTGGCCTACAACACTATCCGGCGTTACCGTCAGGTCGCCGAGGCCAACCACTATCAACTCGACGCGTTACTCGAACTGGATGACGCGGCGCTGCAGGCCAAGTTCGGCAAGCGCACGCCGAGCGGCGCGATCAAGCGCCTGCCCGACTGGACGTACATTCACCGCGAACTGCAGCGCAAAGGCGTGACACGTACGCTGCTTTGGCTGGAGTACAAGGAGGAGGAGCCCGCCACGGCCTACGAGATGAGCCGGTTCAACGAACTCTATGTGGCGTGGGCCGGTCGGCATGCGCTGTCAATGCGTCAGCAGTACGAACCGGGCGAGCGCGGCTTCGTGGATTTCTCCGGAACACGGATGCAGTGGGTCGATCCGGCCACCGGCGAAATCCACGTCGTGGAAATTTTCGTGGCGACGGCGGGTGTGGCCGGGTTGCTGTTCGCACTGGGCGTTCCCTCACAGAAGCAGGAGCACTGGATTCGCGCGCACAGCGAGTGGTACGAAGCGCTGGGCGGCGTGCCGAAGATCACGGTGCCGGACAACCTCAAATCCGCCGTGCTGAAGGCCGGCCGAGACGCAATATTGAACCCGGCCTACCTCGACATGGCCGAACATTACGGCACGTTGCTGCTACCGGCGCGTGCGCGACGCCCCAGGGACAAACCCACGGTAGAGGGAGCTGTGCTGATCTTCCTGCGCTGGGGAATCGCTCGACTGCGCAACCGCGTATTCCATTCCTTGGCCGAGCTCAATGCGGCGATCGCCGAATGCGTGGACATCGTCAATAACAGGGTGATGCGCCACTACCAGCAGAGCCGACGCGAGCGGTTCGAAGCGATCGACCGGCCGGCATTGCTGCCGCTGCCGCGGCGCTACGAGTACGGGGATTGGTTCGGGCCCTTGCACGTGCCGCCGGATTACCACATCAGCGTCAAGGGGCATTTCTACTCGGTGCCGTATCGGCTGGTGCAGCAGGAGGTTTACGCGCGTTCTACGCCAACCACGGTCGAGATCCTGTGTGGCAGGAAGCGGGTCGCTTCGCACGTCCGTTCCGAAGTCGTCGGTGGCAAGACCACCGATCGGGAGCACATGCCGGAACACCACCGAGCATGGGCCGACCACACGCCGGACCGTTACCTGCAGTGGGCGCAAAGTGTAGGGCCCCAAGCGTTGGCGGTGGTGCAAAAGCTCCTCACCGACGCGCGTCATCCGGCGGGCGCGCTGAACGCCTGCGCCGGGTTGCAAAAGTTGTCTCGCACGCACGGTCAGGAACGGTTTGAGCTTGCGTGCGCGAAGGCGCTGGCGATCCAGTCGCCAACCCTGAAGAGCATCCGGTCGATCCTGCAAAATCATCTGGAAAGCGTATCCGACGCGAAAACCGCGAGCCGCCTCCCGCCGCACGAGAACTTGCGCGGTGCCGCCTACTACGGAAATCAGGAGGCAGGCCATGCTGGTTAACCAGACCCACCAATCCCTGCAGACCTTGCGCCTGCCCGGCATGGCGCAGGCGTATCAGGATCAGTTGAACAACCCCGCGGTGCAGTCGATGGGTTTCGATGATCGTCTCGGCCTGCTGGTCGATGCCGAACTGGCCCAGCGCGAAAACCGCCGTGTCAGTCGGCTGCTCAAGGCCGCCAGGCTGAAGATCCCCAACGCCTGCCCGGAAGACATCGACTTCTCCGCCCGGCGTGGCCTCGACAAACGGCAGGTCATGGACCTCTTGACCTGCCAGTGGATCCCGCGTGGCCAGCATTTAGTGATCACCGGCGCGACTGGCACCGGCAAGACCTGGCTGAGCTGCGCCTTGGGCTTGGAGGCGGTGCGCAAGGGCTATCCGGTGTGGTATCAGCGCTTGCCGCGACTGTTGGAGGACATGGAAGTTGCGCATGCCGACGGCAGCTTGCCGGCGTTGCGGACCAAACTCGCCAAGGCGCGTCTGCTGATCCTCGACGACTGGGGTGTCGCACCGGTCGGCGATCGCGGGCGGCAGGATTTGCTCGAAGTGATCGACGACCGGGTTCCAGGCGGATCGGTGCTGATCACTTCGCAGTTGCCGACCAGGGCCTGGTATGACTACCTGGGCGAACCTACCATCGCCGACGCCGTGCTCGACCGTCTGTTGCACAACAACCACGTCCTTGAACTCAAGGGTGACTCGATGCGACGCAAGAACGGCCGATCCTCCGAAACGTGACGGGCGCTGATCACTGGTCCCGGGAATATGCCGGGACCGGTCAACGTGATCGACTTGCCGAGGCGTATCAGGGTGGCACTTTGTGGGATATGGCGAAATACGCACAGAGGCTCTACGACAAAGTTGACTGCGTGCCGCACGGGATCGGGCTGTAGTAGCAGGAAGGCCCAAATCCTCGGCTGATGGGTACCAACTGAACAAGGTTACCGCGAGAAATCAGAGTATGATTGAATCATACACGCCGGAGATTGCGAGATGCGCTCCACCCAACAATTCAGCATCACGCTGCCGAACGAGATGGCTGATGCCGTGAAGGCCAAGGTCGCCGGCGGCGAGTACGCCACCGAAAGCGAAGTGATCCGCGAAGGCCTGCGCAGCTTGATGGCGCGAGACCGGGCCATTGAGCGATGGCTGCGCACAGAAGTCGTGGCCGCTTACGACGAACTCAGGGCCGATCCGTCGAAGGCGCTCACCCCGGACCAGGTACGCGCGGCGCTCGCGGAAGCTCGCAACCGGCGTGTCGCGCGCGGATGACGTACACCGTCACGTTGTCACCGAAGGCTCGTGACCAGCTCATCGCGTTGAATGCTTACATTGCCGAAGCCGCTTCGCCGCAAATCGCAGATCGGTACACGGATGCCATCGCGGAGTTTTGCTTCTCGCTCGCCACGTTCCCGGAACGCGGCACGCGTCGTGACGATATTCGTTCGGGTGTACGTGTGACCAACTACCGCAAGCGGGCTGTGATCGCGTTTGCCGTCGACACCCGTACCAAACAGGTGTCCATCCTCGGCGTGTTCTACGGCGGGCAGGACTACGCGTCTGCGCTACCTGATGTCATTGACGACGGCGGCACTTGATCCGCAGCGTGCGGCCAGCCCTATGGTCAGTTTCCGCATTGGCCCCAAGGCGACATTCGATGTACGAATCCCATTGCCGCGAAGCAGCTGTTGCGGTAGCCGCATCGAAACTTATACAGCGCCCTCGATACGGTTTGCACGACGTTGACGGATTCGCGCTCGCATCCGGTCGAGGTACAGGTACACGACGGGCGTGGTGTACAGCGTCAGCAGTTGGCTGAGAATCAGGCCGCCGATGATCGTGATACCGAGTGGGCGGCGGAGCGCCGATCCAGTGCCACTCCCTGCCGCGAGCGCAACGCCGGCAAGCAAGGCTGCGGTCGTGGTCATGAGAATCGGGCGGAATCGCAGCAGGCAGGCCTCGCGAATGGCCTGCAAGGGGGCCTGCCCGCGTTCGCGTTCGGCAACGATCGCGAAGTCGACCAACATGATGCCGTTCTTCTCGACGATGCCGATCAACAGGATCAAGCCGATCATGCCGATCACCGACAGGTCCATGTGCACCGCGTAAAGCGCGAGCAGTGCGCCGAGACTCGCCGACGGCAGCGTCGACAGGATCGTCAGCGGGTAAATGAAGTCCTCGTACAGGATGCCCAGCACGATGTAGACGGCCAGCAGGGACAGCACGACCATGAACGGCATGCTGGCGAGTGATTTCTGGAACGCGCCGGCGTTGCCGGTGAACGTGCCGGACACGCTCTCGGGCAGGTGGATATCGCGCGCGGCTTGCCGGATAGCGGTCACCGCCTGTCCAAGCGATGCCCCCGGGACGAGATTGAACGACAGGTTCACGGCCGGAAACTGGCCCTGGTGGACGATGGAAAGCGGACCTGTGGTGTCGGTATTGATGGTTACGAACGTGGACAGCGGGACGGTTGCGCCCGTCGTCGTGGACGTCACATACAGATCGTTGAGCGACGTTAGACGATGGAGCTGAGTCGGCGTCACTTCGAGGATCAGCGGGTAGGTACTGACCTGCGTGAAGTACTGGCTGATCTGGCGCTGGCCATAGGCGTCGTCCAACGTGTTGTCGATGGCGTCGACGGACACTCCGAGGCTCGCAGCCTTGGCCCGGTTGATGTCGACGGTGAGTTGGGGGGCGGAATCCTGCAGGTCGCTCGCGACGCCCTCGATCTCGGGCAGCTTGCGCATTGCAGCAAGCATACTGCCCGACCAATGCCGCAGTTGGTCGAAGTCGGCGTCCTGCAGCGTGAACTGGAAATTGCCCCGCGACGTACGCCCACCGACGGTGATGTCCTGGGTCGCATGCATGTGCAGCGTCGCGTCGTTCACATCGTGCAGCGCGTGCTGCAACCGCTCGATGATGCGCGGCGCCAAAAGGCTGCGCTCGGATCGTGGTTTCAGGACGATGAAGTAGCGCGCGGTGTTCTGGGTTTGCGCAAACCCGTTGCCGCCGGTGCTGCCGGTCCACGAGGCGACTCCCGCCACGGCAGGGTCGCGGCCGACAATGGCGTCGATCTGGCGCTCCAACCTACGCATTTCCCGCGGCGACACGCTTTGCGAAGCATCCGCCAAGGCCCCAATGAGACCGGTGTCCTGCACAGGGAAGAACCCTTTGGGAATGGACCATGCCAGGATCAGTGTCAGCGCCACGGTCGCGAGGAACGCGGCGAGCATCCAACGCGCGTGCGTCAGCGCCAAGTCAAGGGTTTTTCGATAGCCGGCCGTCAACCACTCGAAGCCAGTTTCGATCCGGCGATACCACACGCCATGTGAGCTGCGCACCGGTTGGATCCAGCGCGCACATAGCATCGGCGCGAGAGTCAGTGACACGACGGCCGAGACCACGACCGCAGCAACCACCGTGAACGCGAACTCGCGAAACAGGCGCCCGACGATGCCGCTCATGAACGCGATCGGCAGCAGTACGGCCACCAGCGACAGGCTCATCGAGAGCACGGTGAACCCGATCTCGCGCGCGCCGTTCAAGGCAGCAGCACGCGGCGCTTCGCCCGCTTCAATGTGACGGTAGATGTTCTCGATCACCACGATCGCATCGTCCACCACAAATCCCACCGCGATCGTCAGCGCCATCAGCGACAGGTTGTCCAGGCTGAAGCCGAACAGCCACATCAGCGCGAATGCCCCGAGCAGTACCACCGCGATCGTGATTCCGGGAATCACGGTCGCCCGGAGGTTGCGCAGGAACAACGCCACGACCATCACCACCAGCACGATGGTGAGTCCGAGCGTGAACTCGACATCGCGCACCGACGCCCGGATGGTGGTCGTGCGGTCCAGCACGGTCTGGACGTCCACGCCCGCAGGGAGATTGGCAGTCAGCTCCGGCAACCGCGCCTTGATCCGGTCCACGGTATCGATGACGTTGGCACCGGGCTGGCGGTAGATCGTCAGCAGGATCGCGGGCTGGCCGTTGTAATACGCTGCCGCGGTGCGATCGGCCGCGGCGGAAATGGCGCGTCCCACGTCTTCGACGCGAACCGGCGCACCATTCCGATAGGCGATGACCACCTGCTGGAATTTTTGCGCCTCGGTGAGTTGGTCGTTGGCGGCAATCGCGAAACCCGTCGTCGCGGTATCGAGCGCGCCCTTGGCGGCATCGGTGCTGGCCGCAACCAACGCCTGCCGCACCTGCTCAAGGGTCAAACCCAGCGACGCGAGCTTGGCGGGGTTGACCTGCACCCGGATGGACGGTTGCTGTTCGCCGCCAAGGGCTACTTGGGCCACTCCCGATACCTGCGAAATCGAGCGCGCGAGGAGGTTGTCGACGTCGTCATCGACTGTGGTGAGCGGCAGCAAGCGTGAGGTCGCGGCCAAGATCAGGATCGGAGCGTCGGCGGGGTTGAGCTTTTTCCACGTTGGCGGAGTCGTCATCGTGGTGGGCAGCGACTTGCTGGCAGCGGTCAGGGCCGCCTGCACGTCCTGCGCAGCCGAGTCGATGTTGCGGTCGAGATCGAACTGGACCGTGATCGACGTCGCACCCTGTGCGCTGAACGAGGTCATGTCGCTGACGCCGGCGATCTGACCGAGCTGGCGTTCCAGCGGCGTGGCCACGGACGCAGCCATCGTTTCGGGGCTGGCGCCGGGCAGCGTTGCCGTCACCTGGATGGTCGGAAAGTCGATCGACGGCAGCGGCGCGACCGGCAGGTGTGGAAACGCAATGAATCCCAGCAACACGATCGCGGCCATCAGCAACGTGGTAGCAACCGGCCTAGTGATGAATGGTGCAGAGAGATTCATGCTGGACGGCGCCTAGCCCGCGAAGCCGGTCGTGCGAGCAACACGCGGGGTGCCACCAAGAAACAGCGTTACTATCGGTAGATTGGATTCCGGCATGGCGTCGTCAAACTCAAAGATCGGTGTAATGTAAGACGATCACGCGGTGATCGTGACTAATTTAGTCGATGGCTAAGCAAAATAAAAACTATTGGTTGAGTACATGAGCGAGCATCTGCCATCGCTGAATCGATTGCGTGCCTTCGAGGCTGCGGCGCGGCTTGGCAGCTTTGCTGCGGCTGCCGTCGAGCTGCATGTGACGCCTGCCGCAATCAGTCAGAAGGTGCGCTTGCTGGAGGACGGGCTCGGGTTCCCGCTGTTCAAGCGTCACGCCAACGCACTGGAACTGACCGATCAGGGGCGCGCGTACCAGCCGGGTCTGCAAAGCGCGTTTGCAGCCATTACGCGTCTGACCGACGAAGTGCGGGCGATGCGGGCGGGCCCGGTGCTGACGGTTGGCGTCGCCCCGGCACTGGCCATGCACTGGCTGATCCCTCGCCTTGCAACGTTCAACCGCGACCACCCGGATATCGAGGTGCGCATCGCGACGGGCGGTCTCATGAATCCGTTGCGCGACGACTGGACCTGCACCGTGCGGCGCGGCAACGGGGATTGGCCGGGCTATACGGCCGAGGAATTGTTCCCGAGCACGCTGGTTGCGGTGTGTACGCGTGCACTGGCCAGGCAATTGCACAAACAGCGGGACCTGCGCAAGGTTCCTGTCGTCGTGGTGGCACACCTGCGTAGTCAGTGGGATTGGTGGTTCAAGGCGTCTGGCGTCAAATCCAGCGGCGCGTTGCGAGAGGTATCGTTCGGTAGTTCGGCGATGGCGGTGCAGGCCGCACTTGATGGCGTCGGCGTCCTCGTGGCCCAGCTTCCGTATATCAGCGATGCGCTGGCGTCGGGGCTGTTGGTTGCCCCGTTCGGGGTTCCGCGCCAGCGTTACGAAAATTGGTATCTCGCGTTCCGGGCGGTACGCACCGAAGACGCGGCATTGGGCGCCTTTCGCCAGTGGCTTCACAGCGAAGCGCAGCGCCAAATGGAAAGATACCCCATCGCACCGGCCGCCGACCAGGCGATCAAATGATCGTTGCCTCGTGCGCGGCGATCCCGGCACGGCGGCGGGTTAGCAGGCTTCAATGCCGCACTATGCGGCGGATTGCGCACGCGGCTCATAGCCGCGCCGCGTTCGTGTACGTCCGCGCGCTTTTGCGTCCAGCAGCCGGCAATGCCGAAGTGTCGGCGGGAGCAATCGGCACCACCCGGCTACCCTCCTTGAGGCGAAACTGACCGGACGTAACCACCACTTCCCCGGCCATCAGCCCCTTGGTGATGACCTGTCCGGCGTCACCCGCGTCACCGCTAGCGGTGACCGCCTGTACCCGAACGTACCGGGCCGGGTGCTGGCCGCCGGTTTTGGCGAGCGTATCTTGGGGCTTGCTGCCTTGCTGGACGTTGCGGCCGGTCGGCTTCTTGCCGGTGACGACCCACACGTAGTCTCCATCCGGTCCGTGCTGCAATGCGGTGGTCGGCACCACCAGCGCACCAGCCTCCGCACCGAGCTCCAGGCGCACGTTGACGTACTGCCCGGGGTACAGCCGGCCGTTCGCATTCGGAAACTCGGCCTTCAACTGGAAGGTATCCGTACCCGGGTCGATCCGGTTGTTGACGACTTTGAGCGCGCCGTCGCCCGCCACCGCCTGGTTCGATGCGTCGATGGCCGCCACCTTCAGCGGCGCTTTCGCCTGAGCGCCCCGGACTTCGTCAAGGTACTTGCCGGGCAGCGTGAACAACACGTCGATCGGGTGCATCTGGGTGATGGTGACGATCGTCGAGCTGGGGGTCACGACGTTGCCTGGCGTCACTTGGCGAATGCCCGCCACACCATCGATGGGGGAAGTGATGCGGGTGAATCCGAGCTGCACCCGTACGTCCTTGATTGATCCGTTGTCGGCCGCAACGGCCGCCTGGTACTGCAACACGGTGTTGTGCTGCGTGATGCGGTCGATCTGAGCGACATACGGCGCGTACCGCGGGTTCTCCGAGCGTTCTAGGTTGGCCTTTGCCGTCTTCAACTGCGCCTCGTCTTGCTGCAGCTTTCCGGTGGCCTGGTCCAGCTCCCCCTGCAGCGTACGTGGATCGATTTGTGCGATGACCTGACCTTGCGTGACTGGATCGCCTTCCGTGAAATCCAGTTGCATCAACTCGCCCCCAACCTGGGGTTGCACGTTGACGGAATTGATCGGGGTGACCGTGCCATGGTTCGTGAGGTAGATCGGCACGTTCTCCATTGCGACCGGTACCATCGTGACGGGTACAGGCGCACTCTTGCCGAACCCGGCTTGCGCGTTGCCATGGCCGGCGAAGACGTGCCAGACGACCAGTGCCGCGATGACAATGACGATGCCTGTCAGGATCCACTTGGTTCGCGACATTCGACTACGATCCCCGATACAACGACCTGAAAAGCACGCTGCCTACTGCGTCCGCATGCTCACGACGAAGGTGCTATGGCTGCGCGAGGCCAGCCATTTCCAATGCCACCGCGCCAAAGCCGTTGCACTGTAAGCCTTTCGCTCGTTGATCGTGAGCAACTTAGTTGATGGCTTGGCGCAAGAAAACCTAGTGGTCAACACCACGGCGGATCACCCGACCTTCTGATGCGGAGCTGTGGGTGAAAGCAATGATCGCGGGCTTCACCGACACGCTCGACAACGCGACTACGTTTGCCGATCACGTTCGGTTCAATGATCACCCGACATCGGTCTGGTTGATAAATTGAATCGGTGTACGCAGTGGATTCGCCTTGCATCCTGCAAGACTAGCCCTCACACTCTGATTGAGCAAGTTATTTGTTAACTATCGCTAAGTATCCTCCGGCAAAGCCGGAGGCTTTACGATGGCTGGCCCCTCAAAGGGGCCTTTTCGCCATCGGTCAAAATCAAAAGCTAAAAGCTGCGTGGGTGAAACCGACCGCCGGAACGGTCGAACCTTGGTGAGTCCCCCGGCAGAGCCGGGGGTTTACCTGAGCGAAATCAAGCGTGTCACAGCGAGCCCCCTGTTGATGGAGCAGCCATTGTCCCACGGCGCGCATTGAAAACTGACACAGCCTGCGCGCTTTGCATTGATCAACCAGCGCCGACGATCTGCATCGTCATATCAATCTGTTGAGGCGGCGTCGAACCTTGGTCAGCCGTCACCGCGCGCAATGGCCCGGGACTGGTCAATCACGAGCGCGCAACAACAGGCGCAGCGGCAGGCCGAGCAAGCCCAGCAGATCGAGGCGGGCAAACAGCGGGCGCGGGAAGCGTTCGAGCGTTTCAAAGCCGAGCGGTTATCCCCGTCTGCTGTGGGCACCCCTGTGGTCACTCCTGGCCGCTCTGAAGTCCAATTGAAAGGCAACTGCGGCCGAACTCTAGTTGGTCCGCACGTAGATGCCCGTTCGACCGGGGCACGGGTAGCCGCGCGGATTCTTGTGCGCGTTGAGTGAGCTGTCCATGCTTTTGCGATCGAACGACTTGCCGCACACAGGGCAGCGGTAGATATAGACCGGGGCGTTGCTTGAGGGACGCGCTACGCGACGGACCATCGGTCGCCCAAACGACAGGCCACCGTTGTCTGTGCGTGCCGTTTGAGGGATGGAGAGCGGTCCTGCGGTCGTCAGCTCGATAAGGTAGCGAGGGCTGAAGGACTGGTTCGTGACGGACGCGCCCTGGATGCGGTCGATCCGGTACGAGCGGGGCTCTCCGGAATCGCTGCGGGTCGCGTACAAAACGAAATTGCCGTCGCGTGTTTCCCGAAGGGAGTAGGGCTCGATGCGCCGCGTGCCACCGTCGTATGAAAGATCGACACAGAGGTGGTTGGCCGCAGCAAAGCGGATGATCTCCAGCGGACCACGGGTCCGCATAGGAATGCCGCGTGGCAGCTCGCGCGTGCGAATGGTGGTTTCGGTTGCGCCGGCTGTGATTGCCACAGGCTGAGGCACTTCCTCGCCACCCATGATCCAGACAAACATCTCCGGCAAAGCCGCCCAGAATTCTGCGACGGGCGGAAGCACCGGAAGCTGGTGCCCCAGCATGTTGTCCCACATAGCTTCCAGATCGCTCCGGTGCGGCTCAAGGCTTGCGAGCGAGGGCAGGGCGATGCCCTTGTAGGCGCACTTTTTCGTCAGGACATCAAGGAGCAGCGCTGCTGATGGCCGCGTATCGCCATGGCGATAGAGGTTGATCACGTCATAGAGATCGCGAGGCCGCGTACGCTCGCCGAGGGCGCGGATCTTTTCGCCGAACGCTTCTTCATACGCGTAGCTGTTGATCCACATTCCGCCTTCGGGGCTGTCCGCATACGGGTGAAACACGCCGCGCCGGACAGATGGAAGCACGAGCACTTCATCGGCCGTCAGATCGAGCTTGATCTTCGGCCAGCCGCCAGAGCCCGATGTTGGAGAGACTGGTCCGCGGTAGCCGACCTTACCCTGGCACGAGAGACGACCACGCGGGTTCGTGTAGATGTCGAATGACAGCTGATCCGCCGGGATGGTGAGGCCTGATTCGTCGGACACCCATTCGACGACTTCACTGAGCACGCGCCGCAGAAAGTCCTCTTGAAGACCGGCTTCATCGCGGAGCGTGAAGTCCAGGTCTTCAGAGAAACGGTAAGTCTCGAAGTAGCATTTCTTCAGGCACGTTCCGCCCTTGAAGACCCACGAATCCGTCAGCTCCGGGTGCGTGTGAATCCCTGCCAGCAGCCAGCCCAAGACGTAGTCCTTCTCGACGACGCTTGGCAGCAAACCGAGCGACGACGCCGTCTCAAGAATCTCGCGTCTGTCGATCATGCAAGTCTCTCCTTCCAGCGGGCAGGGACCCACAGATTCCACGCGGTGACAAGATGGCTACAGTCGAGTCCCGGATCGAGCTTGGTATAGCCTTTGGTCAAGCGCGTGCGGCAAGCAGCGGCTAGCTTTTCGTCCTGGAGCTGCGCCTCTGCCAGAAAGCCGAGGCGCTTGAAGATTGCGCCGTTGCCGAATTTCTCGGCGTAGGCGATCAGCAGTTCCAGATCGGCGTTGCGCAGCTTCCGAAACGCGGAAAGACAGTCGGCGACATGATCGATGCCGCCACCGGTCTGCGGTAACGCCAGCATGTCGATGAGCGTGCGTGCAGGGTCAGAGAGGTTGACGCGCGTGGTGCCGCGCCAGACCGGTTTGACGCCGAAGAATCGCTTCGGCGCAATGTGATGGGCTAGGAACGTCACGCCCTGTGCGGTTACCCGTTGCTCATCAATGCGCCGTATTGCGAAGATCATTGTTTCGTTGAACAGCTGCTCGGTGAGGTCCCAGTGATGGGCGGCGGTCCAGCCGCCGATGTAGGACTCGCCAAAGAGGGACGGCACCAGCACCCACGGATCACTGACGATCTGATCGCTCGTCGCAAGATCGATCGGGACGGGGACATACAGGCCTTGGCCGATGCGGCGCATCCAGCCCTGGCCGGCCCAGCGCGACATCAGCTTCGCAGCCGCGTTTCGGTCAAGGTCGAGCGCCTGCGCTGCGGTCTCTATCGAGACCACATCATTTGTGGCGCGGAGCACGACGGCCAGACGCGCCCTGTTGGCTGGCAAGATCTCGCTCATGACTACATAGTAACACGTTAAATTCTCACAATAAAGGAATTTCATGTACTCATGTGTAGCGTTTTGGCCCGCTTGGCGCGCGCGGCCTGCTCAACGGGCGATCCACGCAAACAGAGCCATGCCGAGGATCAGCAGCAGCACGAGCGATCCGAACGGGTTCTGCTCCAGAACATCGATCTGATGCGTGTCAAACGGCTCAAATCGCGGAATGTAATAGCTTAGACGTGCCCGAAACGCCTGTTTCCGACGTGTGATGCCGACTTCTCGCCCCTGCCCCTCTGGACGTCGGTAAGCGTGTGCCCACGCCACCTTGCGCGGTGGCGCGGTGGCGTGGTGCGCGTGGTGCGATCAGGCAGCAGGCTGCCAGGAGGTCGGCAGCAGGGTGCCGAGGTCACGATCGAGCGTGGTCGGCAGGCGCGTCAGCACCTCGGTCAGCCACGCATGCGGGTCGTGACCGTTGGCCTTGGCGGTGGCCAGCAGACTCATGATTGCGGCAGCGCGCTGTCAGTCCACTATCCGGCGTCAAGCGCCTTGTCCACCACACGAAACAGCGCAGACCCGGCATAGGCGGCCCTCCACTATATCGCGGTAGTTCGGGTCGCTACGCTCGGCGCCGAGTATGTCGGCCGCGATGTCGTGGCCGTGCAGAACGACGTAACCGAGTGCCTCCGACCCACGCCAGGGCGGCTTCGACAATGGATTGGGTGAAGCTGCTCATGTCATCGCCAGGTTGCAAACATCATTGCCCGCTCAACGTAGCCCCGGAGCTCGCCATCGTTGATCACCACGCAGGCGTAATTTCAGGGTTGCGCATCGAGTTCGAAGACCCGATGCTGCGAGTATGAACATCCAATTCATACACACGGCGGACGTACATCTCGACCGCGGGCTCAAAGGCCTGACGGTCCAGGGCGACAGCGCACCGGAGCTGCTTACCGCCACACGAACAGCGTTCGTCCGCTTGGTCGACGTGGCGATCGATACCAAGGTCGCCTTCATGATCATCGCTGGCGACCTCTATGACAGCGACTGGAACGATTTCCAGACGGGCTACTTTTTCATTGGCGAGATGGGTAGGCTTCAAAAAGCTGGGATTCGCGTGATCCTACTCTACGGCAACCACGACGCCGAGCAGGACATGACCAAGAAGCTGGCCCTGCCTGACAACGTGCTTCGGTTCGACTCGTCCAAACCTTCTTCAATCCCGCTTGAGGATCTCAAGATAGTGCTGCACGGGCAGAGCTTTCGCCGGGCGGCCACGACCGACAACCTTGCTGCGAAATATCCGCCTCCGGTGCCGGGCTGGGTGAACATCGGCGTGCTGCACACCGCGCTGCAGGGCAAGCCTCCGCATAGCCCCTATGCACCATGTAGCTTGGATGAGCTGAAGAACAAGGGCTATGCCTACTGGGCCCTTGGGCATGTCCACCAATACGAGATCCTCGCGGAGGATCCGTGGATCGTGTTCCCTGGGAACCTGCAAGGTCTGCACGTCAACGAGCCCGGCGCGCGCGGCGCGGTCATCGTGCCAATCGATGATGGTGCCGTGGGCCGGCCCGAAAGACTGTGCGTGGACGTTCTGCGCTGGACTACGGTCGAGGTCGATGCCGCGGGGGCTGCAGGCATCGACCAAGTGGCGCCGTTGATTGGACAGGCGCTGCGAAAGACTGTCGGCGAAGCAGAAGGTCGATATGTCTGCTGCCGGGTAGTTCTGACCGGCCGCACTGCCGCACATGGCGAATTGTTCGCTCGCGGCCAGCAGTTGGCGGCCGAGGTCAAGGCACAAGCCATCGCGGCAGCACCGGACAAGCTCATCATCGAAAAGATCAAGGTTCAGACGCAGCCGATGCTGAGCCCCGAGGAAATCGCGGCACGCGGCGACGCCGTGGCGGAGCTGCAAAAGATCTTCGACGGCGCACCGACGGACCAAGCTTTCCTGGAATCGCTCAGGAGCGATCTCGAGGTCTTGGTTGGCAAGTTACCGCCGGAACTCGCCGACCAGGATCTGCCGGCGGTCCAGTGCGTGAAGGAAGGGCGGCTTTTCGATCTGATTGCAACGGTGGCTCCTGGTGTGCTCGATCGCGTTTCACGGGAGAGCTAAGGATGCGCATCCGCCGGCTTGACCTGACTCGTTACGGCAAGTTCACCAACCAGTCGCTAGATCTGCCTCGCGGCGAGTCCGACTTTCATCTGATCTATGGCTCCAATGAGGCCGGCAAGTCCACAATCCGCAGTGCTGTTGTGGACCTGCTCTACGGGATCAACCGTACGTCACCGTTCAACTTCGTCCACGAATACTCCGAGATGTGTATCGGCGCATTGGTCGAGACCAACGGCGGGTCCTTGGATTTCCGGCGCCTGAAGCGCAACAAGGGTTCGCTGGTGGATCCGGGGGGCAAGCCCTTGCCCGATAATGTCTTGGTGCCATTTCTGGGCGGGACCGATCAGGACTTCTTCTTGCGCATGTTTGCGCTAGACCACCAGAACATGGTCAGCGGGGGGCGCGACATATTGAACAGCTCCGGCGACCTGGGTCAGATGTTGTTCCAGGCCGCCGCAGGCCTCGGCAGTCTTCAGGCCATCAAGGAAAAGCTGGAGGCCGAAGCTGAAGGCCTCTGGGGCCCAAGAGCTAAGGAAAGTAGGGCGTATTACCAAGCGCTCGGCCGAATGGATGAAGCCAAGTCCCGGTTGCACGAGGTCCGCGTCACCAGTCTCAAATGGACGACGGCCCGGCGCGCATTGGACACCGCCGACGGCGAGCTAGCCGCAGCGGAAGGCCGGCGCGGGGAACTCCAGAGCTTGTGCAACCGGTTCGAGCGGGTGCAGCGCGTATCGCCCCTGCTGGCGCAGTTGCACGATGCCCAGAAGCGCATCGATGCCATGGGGCCGGTCATTCGGCTGCCCGTCGACGCTGCTGCGACGCTGGCCGCCACCGAGATCGTAATCCAGACGGCGGATGCCCAGGTGCAGATTCACCGGAAGACCGGCGAAGACGCCACGCGCGATCAGGCGAACTTCGCGCCGAACGCACCGATCGTGGCTCACGATGCCGAAATCCGGCGTCTGGCGGGGCTGGTCGCGAGCGTGCAGCTGGCAGAGCGCGACATCCCCAAGCGGGAAGGCGAAGTCACCGAACAGGAACAACTGCTCCTAGATGCGGCGGCCCAGGTCGGGTGGCGAAATATCGCACGAGAAGACGTACCTGGACGGCTTCCGAGCAAGCTCCTGCGCGCTGAGATTGAGGAGTTGCTTGCGCGCCATTCGAGCCTCAGGAATGCCATGGATCTGCGAGCCCACGACTTGACACAATCGCAGACGGTGCTGCAGGCGATTGACGAAGAGGAAGCGGCGCTCCCAGATGCTACTGAGTACCCCGCGTTGGCTGCTGCGCTGAAGCCGGCACAGTCCCTTAACCCTGATGAGCGCAACGATGAACTCGTCGGGGAGGTAGCTGCCGCAACACGCAAACTCAACGAGGCGCTATCGGATCTTGCGCCGTGGAGCGGCGATGCTGCGGCTCTTGCCTCAATGCGACTCCCTGAAATTGCCGAGATACAGCGACTGCTGGATACCCGCAAGCGACTCGAAGCAGAGTTAGACAAAGTGCAGCAGGGTATCGATGATCGGCAGCTCTCCCTGGCAGGACTGGACACCGAACTGATACAGGAGCGGCGCGATCACCGTATCGCGACGGCTAAAGAGTTGTCTATTGCGCGCCAGCAGCGTGATGCCACCTTCGGCCGGATCGTTGTCGGCGAGTTGACCCCTGCATCCGCCGCGACAATGTACGGCAAAGAAGTGGAGGCAGCTGACGTCTTGGCCGATCGACGCTACGAGGACGCCGAAGACACGGCGAGGGTCCAGGCGCTTGCCAATCAGTCTGAGAAACTGCGCGCCGAGATCGATCGGCTCATGGAACAGGGCGGACGCTGTGCACGGCAGTTGGCAGACCTGCTAAGTGACTGGGAAGCCCGTGGCTCGGAGCTAGGTTTGGCCGAGATCTCACTGGACCGCGTCACCTCCTGGACACAGCAGCGCACCGTGGCCCTGACCGTCGCTAGTGAACTGGAGGTATCCCGCGGTCGCGCAGCGACGTTCGCCACACGCGCGGAGGATTGCGCGGCCGCCCTGCGCGCTGAGCTGGGGAAGACAGGCGCCTCGGTCCCACAGGCGAGCGACCTGCCCGGGCTGATTACCCTAGCGGCCGACGTCCTGAACGCCCAGGTACAGAACCGTACCCGCCGCGACTCTGTCGACAAACGACGGCGCGATAGCCGTGCCAAACATCTAGTTGCGCAGAGCGAGGCTCAGCGGACTCGAAAGGACATGGACGGTTGGAAACTGGAATGGGAAACGAAGCTTGCCGAAGCCAAACTTCCAGCTAGTTCCAGCCAGGTGGCTGTATCGAAGGCCATGGATCTATTCCGCACGATGGACAGTCATCTGGAGAAGATCCGCGACCTGAAACAGGGACGTATCGGCCCGATGCGCCGCGACATCGGCCAGTTCGATGCCGGGGTAGCAGCTCTAGTCGCAGCCTGCGCCACAGATCTCGTTCAAAAGTCATCTACAGACGCGGCCGTCGAACTGGCCGCAAGGCTCGCCAAAGCCCTAGCTGATGGCGCTGAACATGAGCGCTTGAGCGGTGCGATCGCGACTGCCAAATCCAGTTTAGAAGAATCCACTCGAAAGTGCGTCCTTGCACAAGCGAAGCTAAAGCCATTGTTCGATCAAGTGGCCGTGTTCGAAATTGAGGCCTTGCGCAAGGCTATTGAGAAATCTGACAGCGCTCTCGCGCTGGACCGGGAGGTGCACGAATACCGTTCGGCCGCGATCGCCGGTGGCGGCGGTATGGCGTTGGAAAATCTTGAAGAGGAGGTGGCCGGCGTTGATCTCGCACAACTGGAGACGCAGCTTGATACGGCCAAGCGTCAGTTCGCCGACGTCACCGAGGAGAGGGATGATCGCCTACAGCATCGCGCGTTGGCCCATGCCGATTATTCAAGGATCGCGGGTACTGACGAAGCTGCGAAGGCCGAAGCACGAAGGCAGGCGGCGCTGGCGGAGATGGGCGCTGCGGCTGACGAGTACATCCGCGTCTGGGCCGGCTCCCGCTTGCTTAAGTGGGCGCTTGAGCGTTACCGCGAGGAAAAGCAGGGACCGCTGCTGGTCACCGCTAGCCAGTTCTTCTCGCACCTAACCAACGGCCATCATGCCAAGCTGCTCGTCGACCCGGGCGACACCCTGCGCCTAATTTCACGCAAGGCGGACGGCTCGAAGGTCGGCGTCGAGGGTATGAGTGACGGCACGAGCGACCAGCTTTACCTTGCGCTACGGCTCGCGGCGTTAGAGCTGCATATGGAAAGCGGCACGACGTTACCCGTCATTGCTGACGATCTCTTGATCAACTGCGACGACGAGCGGGCCGCGTCCAGCCTGAAGGCCTTTGCGCGTCTCGGGGCAAAGACTCAGGTGCTCTACTTCACGCACCACAAGCACCTAATCGATATTGCCCGGCGCGCTTCGGATAACCGGGTCAACGTCGTCGAGATCGGATAACAGGCCAAAGGCGCCATCTTGAGACGGTGGCCATCCCGCGCGAGCCGGTGTCGTTTAGCAAGAGCGTCGATCCAAGGGTAAGCGCTCGGCCACTGCACCTGTTATCTGACGGAGTTGCTGTTGCACGCTCGCGTGGGATCACGACGAGGTGCAGCGATGGCGGCGAGCGAGGCGGCGCGGCGGTGGGCGGTGCATGTGCAGCGGTGGCGTGAGAGTGGTCTGACGCATGGTTTGGATGGGTGATTCTCTGCTTCAAAAGCGCGCATCAATCAACCGCTTTCCTCGACACGGATCCGCTCCTCGACCAGGCACTGCACGAATGCATCGCGCGCTGCGGCGTAGTCCAAGCTGGCAGGCCCGTGTTGGAGCGCGGCCTGATGCAGAACCCGAAGGATCTGATCCAGCCGGGTTCCCTCGATACCGATCACATCGAGGTAGGACCGCACCCGACATGGCGTGTGAACGATTCGTTCGACCATCGCAGGATCGTCCATGAACATCCGCAGCCGCTCGTCCCGGAGTATGAAGTCCGCCAGTGCTCCGAGTGCGGTGCGAGGCACCATGGGATCGCACGCCCAGCGGAAGCTTCTGCACCAGTCCGCGACTTCGGCGCGCGGCATCGGGCGCGAGAGAGCATACCCCTGACCCAGATCCGCGCCGAGAATCATCGCCGCTTCCACCAGGCCCGGAGTCTCCATCCCCTCCACGACGACCTTGACGCCGAGATCGTGTCCCAGCCGCGTCAACTGGTTCACGAAGCGCAGCGTCCGCAGCGGTTGCCGCGCGATCTGGCGCACCAGCGTCTGGTCGATCTTGACGCGATCAAAGGAAAGGTGGCGCAGCCGGCTCAACGTGCTGTAGCCCGAGCCCAGATCGTCCTCGGCAAGCTGGACGCCCAGCGCCTTGAGCGCCAGCAGGCCGGACTCGGCCTGCGGACTCTCTTCCAGCCACTCCGACTCGAGGATTTCGAGGACCAAGGTTTCGGCTGGACAGGGATATCGCTCCAGCGCCTCCCGGGTGATGCCCACATAGCGCCGGTCGAGCAGTGCGCGCGACGGGAGGTTGACGGCGATACCCAGCGGCAGCCCATCGGCGTCCCACTCCCGGCGCGCCGCGAGCGCCTGCGCCAGCCCCTGGCGATACAGGATCAGCAGGTCGTCCTCGCCGAATGCCGACAGGAAACGGGCCGGCAGGATCAGACCGTCGTCCTCGCGGATGCGGGCCAGCGCCTCGACCTCGACCGCCTGGCCCTGACGCAGATCGATCACCGGCTGGTAGTACATCACCAGGTCATCGGTCGCCAGCTTGGCGCGCCAGCGGTCACGCAGAAGGTAGGGGACCGCCTCGACACCCTCGAGCTTGGGCAGCAACCGCGCCAAGGCAAGATCCAGCAGGCTCTGCACGTGCAGCAGGAACGCCTGCTGACCCGCGCTGGAGAAGCCGCCCACGAACGGCGAGTACAGGGTCAGCACAGTTTCGGTGGTGCCCTGCGGCATGCGCAGCGGGAGGGCTGCATTGGACCGAATGCCCATGCCCAGCGCCACCTCGCGCCACGTGATCGTGACCGGATCGGTGGCATAGTTGAGCGTGCGCTGGATCTCGCCACTGCGCCAGGCACGGCCCATCGCCACGCCGCCCTCCACGCGATCGGCCTCGGCCCGAATATCCGGGGGCACGCCGCGCTCAACCGCTCGCAGATAGTCGACGAAGGCCTCGCTGCCGGCCACCGCCTCAAACTGAAACCGGCCACTTGCATCCGGTCGCCCGATCGCGCACCCGGCGACTTCGTCGAGGGTGAGCAGGGTATCGGCCACACGCTGGATCAGTTCGAGGTAGCGATCCGCTGACCAGGCGATGGTGCTGATGCGTACGAGAATGCCATCGCGGGCGAGCTGGGCCGCACGCGACCCTTCCAACTGCCACTGGTAATCGAGTGCGAGGCGTCGGTGCATGACCAGCAGCGTGCGTCGGTCGCGACGGGTCAGCGGCGCCAGTTGTTCATCGAGCTGTGCGCGCAAGAGCGCGACGCTCTCGGCAACCCAGGCGTCTTCGATGCCGGCCATGCCATGGATGCGGCCCGCGCGGGTTGCCGCCTGGCGATGGCCATCTTCGCTGAGCGCCGGATCGAGCAGCAGCGTCAGGTGCTCGCGCTGTTTGGCCTTCAGGTGCTCGAACTCCTGCGTGGTGAGCGCGTCCAGGATCTGCGCGGGTCCTGCGTGCTCAGCCAGACGGGCATAGAACGCATCGACGAAGGACTCGGCCCACTCGTGGTGGATGGACTGGATCGGCCCGAGCATGCGCTGTGCCAGCGGTCCATAGGGCAGCAATTCGCTGATGTCGACTTCGACGGGCGACAAGGCAGCCGGCGGCTGCTCAGACACGGGAAAGCTCCACCACTGTGCGCGGGGGGGCTTCTGCGACTTGATCCGATACAGGGCTTGATCGGCCAGGCGCAGCAAGTGACCCGTGTCGGCGCCCTCGTGCAGCGGATAGACCACGATGCCCAGGCTGGCGTGCAGACCCGTGGAGTAGGTGCCGATCACCATGGGCTCGGCCAAGCGCACCCGCATCCGCTCCAGCAGCGGCGTCAGATCGTCGAGGCTCGCGACGTCCTCGAGCACGACGACGAACTCGTCGCCGCCCAGACGGGCGACATAATCGTGGTCGCGCAGGGCGCCTTTCAGGCGCTTGGCCACGTCGATCAAAACCTGATCCCCGGCTTCGTGGCCGAAGCGATCATTGATCGGCTTGAAATCGTCGAGGTCGAGCATGCCGACCGCGAGCAGCAGGCGATGGCGCCGCGCGCGTGCCAGCGCGCCCTCCAGATGATGCTCCAGCGCGCGCCGGTTGGGCAGTTCGGTCAGCGGGTCGTGCAGCGCCAAGTGCTCCTGGCGCTCGTGCTCGAACACCAGTGCCTGCTGCTGATGGAACTGGCGCAGCGCAAGACCCGCCGCCTCGGCAATCTCACCGATGAGGACGCGAAGCTCCGCGGTGAAGGTATCGGGATCGCTTACAACAACCGCGAACACGGCCTCGGGCTCCGCATCCGGCGTGTCGAAGACGGGCCATGCGCCCACCGCGCCGACCCCCTCGAGCACCGCGCCGCGCCATTGCGCCGGAATGGACGCATCGCGCGCGGGATGCACCCGGATCACCGCGGTCCGCGCACTGAAGGCCAGGGTGACCGTGGCACTGGTCGTCCCCTGCGGCTGCTTGGGGGGCAGCGGCAAGACACGGGCCGCTTCAGCCAAAGGCCCCATCAGCATGACGCGACGCAGCGTCGGACCTGGATCGCCTGCGCTGAACACATCGACCGCATCGGCGCCGGCATGGCGCACCAGCGCCTCGGCCAACACCCGATAGATCGACAGCGGGTCGGGCTGCTTCAGCAGCGCGGCCTGGATCTCGCGCTGGGCAGCCTGATAGCGCACCAGCCGGTCCTGTCGATGGAGCAGATCCTGGTGGTTCCAGAAAGCAGCCAGCTCCCGCGCGAGACGCTGGGTCCAATCGAGCAGATCGGGGGTGAAGTGCTCCGTCTCCGACGCATAGACGGACAGCGCCACGTGTCCTCCGTCCTGCGTTCGTGCCGCGGCGACGATGCTGGAGCCAAGCCCGCAGCGCCGCGCCCGATCCGCCCAGGGCGCGAACAGCGGATCGCTAAACGCAGTGAGCAATGCCTCGCCCGTGCGCAGCGCCCGCCCCATCGGCCCTTGCCCTTCGGGTCGTGCGGGATCGGCGGTGAGGGCTAGCGTCGTGACGTAATCGCACGCCGGTCCCGCAACCCCGACGACCTGCACCCAGAGGGCCTCCGGTTCGAGCCGGCCGACCCATACCAGCGGCAGGCCCATGATGTCCGCCAGCGTCGAGGCGACCTGCCCCATCACATCCGATCGCTCACGCGGTGCGTCGGCGTGGAGCAGCGGCAGCGTTTCGGCCACGCTGCGGTAAAACTGGTCGCGCGTCTGCCGACCGGTCTCGGCGCGCTGGCGCTCGATGAAATGGCCAATCAATGCCGCGATCGATTCGGCCAGGCCGATCTCGTCCGCGGCAAACGGCGTCGCGCGTGCCCGGGTGTCGCTGAAGCTCAGGGAGCCGAAGACGGCGCATCCACCACGATCGGCGTACCAATGTACGCCTCCAGCTGCAGCCCGCCATAGGCCGGATGGCTGCGCATCGGCTCGATCGCGTCGGTCCCGGCATGGGTCAGCGTCTGGCGCGAGGTGACGACCGCCGCGCACCAAGTATCGCCCAGTGGATAGCGATGGCCCGGCTGGATCTCGATCAACGGCGAGTGTCGGTCGAGCACCTCGTAATCGTCGCCCGGATCCGGCCCACGATGCCGGTCGAAAGCCCGAGTACCCGACAGCCGACGTCCAGGCATGCGGCCATGAAGGCATCCCGATTGTCGAAGTGCTCCACCAGCAGGCGGTGCAGCGCCGACAGGCCCCCATGCAGCGCAGCATCAACAGGGGATTGGGGGGCGAGGCATCCGTGGATACTCCCAGAAGTGATCGCACCATCAGGCGGCTTCAAGTCCAGAGTACAAAAATTCACCGGCGATCGCCCGAGCACATGCGCGAGCGCTTCGTTGCGCGCCGGGTATGGATACCGCCTCATGGAATCGGCGCGAGCATGCGATCGCATCGAGATCAGCGGTCAGTGCGCCAGAACGATCGATTCTCGTCGATCACATCCACTACGGCGTTGCCGCCGCCCACAGGCCTGACAACTGCTCCGCCTGCTCCAGCACGGTTTTGCGTGGCCTTCTCCTGCATGTCGGGCGGGTAGCCGTACCGGCGCAGGATGCGTTTGACCAGCACGCGCAGGTTGGCGCGCACGGTCTCGCGCCGGGTCCAGTCGATGGTGACGTTGGCGCGCACGATCCTGACCAGCTCGCGGGCGATCAGGCGCAGGTTGTCGTCGCCGAGCACCTTGACCGCGCTGTCGTTGGTTTCCAGCGCGTCGTAGAAGGCGACCTCGTCCTCGGTCAGCCCCAGCTGCTCGCCGCGCTGGCCGGCGGCGCGCACGTCCTTGGCGATTTGAATCAGCTCCTCGATCACCCTGGCCGTCTCGATGGCGCGGTTGTGATAGCGGCGCAGGGTCTGTTCCAGCATCTCGGTGAACGACCGTCCCTGCACCACGTTGCGCCTGGCGCGGCTGCGGATCTCGCCCTTGATCAGCTTCTGCAGCAGCTCCACGGCCAGGTTGCGCTGCGGCATGTCGCGCACCTCGGCGAGGAAGTCGTCGGAGAGGATGGAGATATCCGGCTTCTTCAGCCCCGCCGCCGCGAAGATGTCGACGATCGCGTCCGTGGCCACGGCCTGGGAGACGATCTGGCGGATGGCGTGATCGAGATCGGCCTCGCTGCGGCGGTCTTCGTCGGGTTCGCGGTTGGCCAGCGCCGTGCGCACGGCCTGAAAGAACCCCACCTCGTCGCGCAGCGCCAAGGCGTCGGGATGCGGCACCGCCAGCGCGAAGGCCTTGGTCAGATCAGCGACCGCGCGCAGCAACCGCGGCTTGCCGTCCTTGAGCGCCAGAATGTGCTCCAGCGCGAACGGCAGCAGCGCCAATCGTTCCTGCCCGCTGGGATCGAGCCAGCGCCGGTAGTCGAAGCCATGGAACAGCCCGCGGCAGATCTCGACCTTCTCGCGCACCAGCGCGACGGCCTCGCTCTGGTCGATGGCGGTGCGGCCGGTGCCGCCGCTTCGGTGTAGGTGGCCAGCGCCTGCTTCAGCTCGTCGGCCAGGCCGAGGTAATCGACCACCAGGCCGCCGGGCTTGTCCTTGAACACCCGGTTGACCCGCGCGATGGCCTGCATCAGGCCGTGGCCGCGCATCGGCTTGTCGATGTACAGCGTGGTCAGGCTGGGGCAGTCGAAGCCGGTCAGCCACATGTCGCGCACGATCACCAGCTTGAACGGGTCCGCGGGATCGCGGAAGCGCTCGGCCAGGTCCTCGCGGCGCGGCTTGTTGCGGATGTGCGGCTGCCAGTCCAGCGGATCGGAGGC